>JAUXIK010000016.1 GCA_030620995.1 Candidatus Aegiribacteria sp. | reverse complement strand
GGAGAAACCTGGAGGAACTGTGAACATGCATAGACCTGCAAATGCGTTGAACCTTAACTTTTCAGAATCGGGGAAGAAATATACGTTCTAGAATGTGCGGAATGATTAGTTCTACACAGTAGCTGATACACAGCTCACTGAACGTTTTCTCTCGCCCTCTGCAGGAGAACCTGGATCACTGACATAGCAGGATCATGGATTGTGATGAATGCTGTTTCCGCTTCATCCATGCCCGGGAACCATGCCTGCATGGAAACCTCACTTGTTGCTTGTGATAGTGGCCTGTGGTAGTGGCTCATGATGGCCCACAGCTCCTCAGGATATACAATGATGGTGTATCTCTGGTCTCCCTTTGAATAGGAGAGGGTATTCTGGCTGTAGATCAGAAATTCATCTCCGGCCCTTACGGTGAAGTGGGCATCCTCACTGCACATGCTGTCCCAGAGCTCCCTCAAGGATCTGTAACCCAGAGGAATTCCGTACTCCCACTGAATCGGATCGCAATGATTGATGACTATGATGACAACTCCATCATCTGCCTGAGTGGTATGAAACGGGTATTCCATGAAGGGATTCTGATATGTGATCTGAAATGCTGTGGCAGTAAAGGATACAACGATTAAGAAAAGTGGTAGCAGTCTTTTCATACTTATCACCTCCTTCGGATGTATAATAGCTTCGCTAATATTGTTCCTGCAAGTAATTATAATATCTTTACAAATCCTCTGGTAGAGTTGCTATAATCAAAATGTATATTGTGCATATCATCAGTATTAGCTTAATGAACTGATATCTCTATCTTGACCGATTCGAGTTAAATCCAAGTGTCAATTCAAGAGCTCAAGCTTCCGTAAAGACAAAAGTTCTAAGAGTGTCCACTACGGGATACCTATTAATAGCGATAAGTGCTAGTTAATTTAATTGGTGCCTGTCACTATTTAATTAGTGGCCGGCTTCGAGCCAGTTCCTGCCTTTCCCTGTTTCAACAATTAAAGGTACACATAGTGGGTATGCATTTTCCATCTCTTCTTTTATAACAGCGGTTATTTCCTCTATCTTGTCTTCCGGAGCAGTTGCCACAAGTTCATCGTGAACCTGAAGTACAAGACCGGCATCGGGAATATCCTTCAGTCTTTCATCCACGCGAAGCATTGCCACTTTTATGATATCAGCAGCTGACCCCTGGACAACAGTATTGATAGCCATCCGTTCCATTGCTCTGCGAGCGGAGCCCTTTGCGGATGCGAATCCTTTGAAATTCCTCTTTCTTCCGAGGATAGTCCTTGTTTCGCCTGTTGCTTCAGCGTCGGCAATACATTTTTTGAAGAAGAATTCAAGTTCAGGATAAGTGGCAAGATATCTGTTTATTATTCCGGAAGCCTCTCCCCTGCTTATGTTCAATCTGTTACTCAGACCCCAGGGGCTTATACCGTATAGAATCGAGAAATTCACTTCTTTTGCTTTTCTTCTGTATTCGGGAGATTCATCTCCAAACAGCGCCAGTGCTGTAGAACTGTGAATGTCCAGATTCTTTCTGTAGGCATCCCTTAGACTTCCAGGACCCGCAAGATGGGCAAGAACACGAAGCTCAATCTGTGAATAGTCAGCTGTAATAAAGAGATTCCCTTCAATTCCAGGTATGAAACATTTTCTGACTTTTCTCCCCTGACTTGTCCTGACAGGGATATTCTGAAGGTTCGGACTGCTGGAACTGAGGCGCCCCGTGGCAGTAACTGTCTGACTGAAACTGGTATGTACAAGCCCATCCCTTTCCGAGATATAGAGAGGGAGTTTTTCTATATACGTATTCAACAATTTTGAGAGCTCTCTGTGCTCTATAACTATTTCAACGAATTCATGACTGCCCCTGAGTTTTTCCAGAACATCTATGCTGGAAGAGTTTGCACCCTTTCTGGTCTTTTTTACAGGAGAGAGTCCCAGAGTATCAAAAAGAATTGCTGAAACCTGCGACGGACTGCTCAGGTTCATCGGATAGCCTATCATTTCTGAAGCATTTTTCACCAGTGTTCTGATTCTTTCTGAGAACTCGTCCCTGAGTTCATCCAGCGATTCAAGATCAATTGCCAGACCACGCTTTTCCATGTCAGCCAGTATTTTTACCAGGGGTAATTCCAGCGTATCGTACAATTTCAAGAGTTGAGTATCCTTTTCAAGCTCATCTCTGAGTATTCCGGCAAGCTGAAATGCTGTCGCGGAATCACAGCCGCAATATTCAGCAACTTCTCCTGTATCGACCTCAGCAAGTGTTGAAACATTGCCCAGCACTGTACTGTAATCCATCATAGGCTGATTCAGCCAGACATTTGATAATTCCGAGAGTGAATGAGACTGCCTTTCGGGCATCAGAAGGTAGTCCGCAATCATGGGATCATCCTTTATCTTCTTTATGTCAATTCCTATGGAATCAAGTATGTGAATGTCGTACTTGCCGTTCTGTGCTGCTATGTTCTTTCCCTCAAGTCTGTTTTTCAGTATCCGGACAACATCTGGAGCAGGGAGAGAGTCATGACCAGCCAGGGGAATATAGACAGCGGTATCTTTTGAAAAAGCAAAAGATATTCCAACCGGATCAGCGTCAAATGGCCTCACTGAGGTTGATTCAGTGTCCAGTGCTATAAGAGCGCCAGGTGAATTATCAAAATCGAGTCTCTCAAGTTCTTCGATCGAATTAATGACTTTTGTCGTACACCAGGAACAGGGATTATCTGATATCTGCACGCTGAAAAGGTCTCCAGCCGGTTGTATATGCAATCTTTTGAGAATACTGTTCATCCCGAGTCGGGTCAGGATCTCGTATGCCTCGCTTTCATCAGGACTGCTCATTGAAATATCGTCAATTGAAGTGTCTATGTCCTTCGCGGGAAGGAGAGCAATCAGTTCTCTGCTGAGATATACCAACTCTTTGCTTTTTTGGAGCTTTATTCGCACAGATTCCGGTAATACATCATCAATATTCTCGTATATGGCATCAACGCTGCCGAATTGCTTCAGAAGCTTCAGGGCGGATTTCGGGCCTATTCCTTTCGCACCCGGGATATTGTCAGAAGAATCACCTGTAAGAGACAGGAAATCAACAACCTGATCGCTGGAGACACCAATAACGCTTTCTACATCCTCCCGCTTAATTATGGATATGGGAGCCCCGGATCTGCCGGGTCTGAGCATTGTTGCCCCATCCGCAAGAAGCTGAAGAAGATCTTTGTCCGTGGAGAGTATTTCAACGGTATCACCCCGCTTGAGCGCCTGTGCTGTCAGGGATGCTATGATATCGTCAGCCTCAAGACCCTCCTTTTCCAGAAGCGGGATCCCCAGAACCGGTATCAACATTCGCGCAAGTTTCGACTGAACTATAAGCTCGTCAGGCATTGGGGGTCGGTTGGATTTGTATTCAGGATATATTTTCTTCCTGAAACTGGGTTTTGGGTAATCGAATACGGCAACTGTAATGTCGGCTGAACGTTTTTCGGTCATATCCAGTATTTCGCTGACAAGATGATAAAGACCGCTTGTATTCGTTCCATCCTGTGCTTTGAGAGGATTTCTGTACATTGCGAAGTGTCCTCTATAGAGAAGATTGTAGCAATCTATAAGAAGAATCTTTGACATATCAGTTGTCTCCGTTCTCAAGTAATCGAAGGCAGGCGTTCAAGACTTCTTCGGGAGATATATCATCGAGACATAGTGGTTTACCATGAGGGCATTTACGCTTGAAGCATGGGGAGCATGATCTTCCTGAAGTCATTACGATTGTCTTTCTTCCAAGAGGAGCTGTCCATACGGGTGATGTAGAGCCGAATATCGTAATTGTCGGTGTTCCCACCGCAGCAGAGAGGTGAACTCCTCCGGAGTCGTTTCCTATCGCTATTTCCGCTGAAAGGAGATATGAGACCAGGGTTTCAATATCCAGATTTGTTAAAGCAAAGGACATCGGTATCTTTGAAGCCATTTCAGTCAGAAATGATTCTTCTTCCGGAGTGCCGTAAAACACTGATGGCAGTCCTGTTTCTTTGTGTATCATGAGCGCAAGTTCAGCGAAACCAGCCCATCTTTTAGCGCTGCCGTATTTCGCTCCTGCGAAGATCGCAACATGAGATTCATATGCTGGTTTAACAGTGGGAACCGGAATATCAGCTTTAAGATGAGCACCCATAGCATCAGAAAGTTCGATGTAATCAAGAGAATGATGATGATTACGGTCGGCAGGAGGCTTTATGGCATGCGTGAGAAGAAGTCTTCTCATTTCAGTTGAGTAACCTGTTCTTTGAGATATTCCGGAAAGGAATCCCTGAAGAGCTGTTCTGAAGGAATCAGTCATCAAAAGAAGACTGTCGAATTTCATTCGAGGGAGCCTGTTCTCAGTGTAAATATCCCGTGAACCAAAGAATACTCGAAGCAATCCTGAGTTTCCCGGGCGACTCCAGAAGGTCGTGTCCGGATATTTCTTCACCAGCGAAGACAGCGCCGGCAATGCCATAACAATGTCTCCGAGCCAGTTTGGAACCCTGACAACCAGAGGCAAATCTTTACCAGCCTCTCCTGAGAAGCTGGGACCAGGCTTCAATAAACTCACTTTCATTCGAAACCACGGAATAATTACTCCATTTGATAAAAGTACCTGAGGTGTCCAGTGCGACCACAGGTATATCAAGAGCACAGGCATCACACCATAAATCCTCTGAATCGGTTGCTACCGCTTCCGAATCAGCTATTATCGCAACTCTTGTTTCTCTGTCCAGGTTTTCGAAATTACTTGATTTGCCTGAAAGCGAAACGGTTCTGAGTGGAATCTCAGCTCTGTGCTTTTCCAGGATGGATAGCGCTGTGGAAGATGTGACTATATATGGCAGATGGCGTCCGGACACAGGAGCCATCAGTTTCTCGGCATGTTCCTTAACCTGCTGCTGAATCACCGGTTTCCAGGTTGTTTCAGAATTGATTCCAAGCGCACTGCATATCTGATGCAGCATAGTCGGGTAAACTGTGGATTCAGTTCGTATTCTAAGATTAATATAGGGTGAATCAGTTTCCAGCGGCGCAATTCTAATACCGGCGCCTGAACTCATCAGAAGGTTTCCTGTATTATTATTAATTGTAGTGTAGGGATAGAAAAACAATGTATCATCATCCATCTTCTCATCATCAGGATAATTGGGAATCCCGGGATGCTTTTCATAGAAGTGAATTCGCGGTTTCCACTGAAGCATGTTCAAGAGCTCGCTATCATCCAGTTTGCAGATGATTGTAGTATTAGTTTTCGGATAAGCATTCTGAAGCATATCAGTCAGGTACATGGCCGGCCATATATCTGCAGGAGCAGGTCCACTGTAAATCACTATCCGGGATGGCTGCAAAATGCTGTTCGGAAAATGAATGATATTTCCTTTTTTGTATCTCCTTAAAACAGGTATCTTCAGGATATTCCTGAAAACACTCGACAGGTTACTCATTCCAGATCCTCCAGCAGCATTCCGGCAAATGTTCTTGCAGTTGCAGTATAGGTTTCTCCGGTGAATACGGATTGCAGAACGATCATTGCCGGTCCAAATCGATTCTGCTCATAATGAATGAGTCCAAGAGCGATAAGAGGCATCCCCTCTCCAGGGAAATTTTCAGCAAGAAATGAAGTAATCATTTCAGCTTCTGAATAGTCCCCTGTCTGCAACAGGGCAAAACTAAGATCAAGAGCGGAATAATAGCGTTCCCTTGATGTCCTCGCAAATGTCCAGGATTCCCTGTAATTCTGTACCGCAAGTTCCGCATTACCTCTGAACTGTGCTGCTAGTCCACTGGCCCTTGATTTGAGCCATTGATCAGCATTGAGAGAATCAAGACAGCTGCAGGCGAATTCCGAAAGTCCGCAGCTCCAGGCTAATCTGGCGTACCAATACTCATAATACCCGGCTTCAAGCTGATAATATTCAAGAATCAGAATCAGATCATACGCATGCCTGTTCTGACCCGCATAGAGAGCCTCCTCAAGAAATCTGCTCAGTATCCGTACTTCTCCACTTGAATCGTTTGCTTCCTGATAAGCGGCTCCCGCTTCTACGAAATCGCCATTTATCTCCAGGTCGGATCCGAGTGTCATCAGAAGAACTATTGATAAAATGAATTGAATTACCATTGATTTACTCCAGAATCCGCGAAAGTATTCTCTTAAGAAGTCGGATATAACTCAGGAGACCTGCTAAAGCTGACAGAATAGCTATTACAGTCAACGGCCAGTGCAGAGATATGAATATCTGTTTATCGAGGAAAGCCATTTTACCTGAAGAAACGATCAGCAGAAGATAGCTGAAAAGAACCGCCAGACGTTCTCCCGTTGTGATAGTGACAACCGGAACGAGAATGCTCCAGGATATTACTGAAAGGACCAGAAGCATCAGAAGATGGTAACCCGCAAGAATGCTGGCGCTTACAGTATCAATAGCTCCAAGTGAATAAGAAAGTGAAATGAGTGCTACTGAGAGAAACAGCTTGTCCGCAATGAAATCCATAACCTTGCCCGGGTACGAAGACTGTTTCAATCTTCTTGCTGCCCAGCCGTCGAGATAGTCAGATATGCTGCATATCAGTATTATCCAGAATAGCAGTTTCATGTTATGAAAGCGATAGATGACCAGGAGAATTACCGGAACACCAAGCAGACGAACCCATGTTATCAAAGCAGGTACAAGGGGAAGTCTCCTTGAAATTTCACCGGTTATCCGGCGAATTTCAAGTTTGAGCATAACCGGATATTTCCACTGGTTCTTTGAATTTGAATTATTGATTATCTGTAACCACCTTCAGCATTCCCTGAATTAAACAGACTGTCAAGCGCATTCATACCTATCCAGCTCTGCTCCCAGGTAAGAGATGATGAGAAAAAGATTCCAGACAAACGCTCAAGATCTGCAGGTCCGATAAACGCATCAGAATAAAAATTCCCCTCAGGTGATGTATGCATCCATCCCTGTAACAGCACAGTAGCAATAGCTGATCCGTAATCATCATTCTGAAGATCAGGTGGAATATCAACTTCATTTGTGATAGCAGCGTGTAGCTGGAATCGACCGTACCATGCAAGGGCAATTCCCAGATCTCTTCTGGTCACAGGAATAATGCTCCCTCTTCCCTCCATCAAGATCTCTGCTTCAATAATCCTTCCGCTGTTGACGAGAAGACAGATCAGAGGAATAAAAGCCTTTCTGTTTCCATTTTTCAGCTGAGACTTAATCATTCTTTCGGAATACTGATTCCAGTGCGTACTCTCTTCTGATTGGATATGGAATCCCGATGCATCCAGCCAGAAGTCCCGCTGATCTTGAAATGAAGCAAATGATGTTGAAACAGCAAACAGGACAATTACCAGAATAATACTGGAGCGGGTAACGGGGATCGAACCCGCGACATTCAGCTTGGGAAGCTGACACTCTACCAACTGAGTTATACCCGCTCTGAAACGATGAATTGAACAGATATTCAAGTTACCTCCGTTATTCTTACGATCAAATATTCAGTAGAACCGCGGAATAGACAGGTCTTGCCTCACCCTCAAGCCACCAGCCGTCTCCGCTCTTTCCAACTGTAAGAATCTGTCCGCTTTTCACCTGAACCTGGACCGGTGTTTTGTGGTCAAAAAGCTCATTCGCACAAATGGCTGAAGCGACCGCCCCTGTTCCGCAGGCAAGGGTTTCTCGTTCGACACCCCTCTCCCATGTCCGTATCATGATTCTGGAATCACCGAGAATGGAAACATAATTCACATTAGCTCCGGCAGCACCGAATATCTCATTATTCCTGATTAAAGGCGCCTGTTCATTGAAACCATCAAAGTCATCCTTATCGATAAATACCACTGCATGCGGAACACCGGTATCCAGAAAGGATATCAGTATGTTTTTCGATGGCAGGTCAAGTGGTTTATTGAGAAAATGGATATCCGGGGTCGTCATCCATATTCTTGCAGTGTTTGAAGCTGTTATTTCAGCCTTGTGAATCCCAACGTCACTTCTGAATGAAAATACACTGCTGTCCGGTACGACACCCTGCAGGGCAGCATACATCGCAATGCACCGGCCTCCGTTCCCGCACATCCCAGCAGGATTTCCATCACTGTTGTAGTACTTCATTCTGAATGGATATTCCGGATCGGCTTTCATTTCAATCAGACCGTCAGCTCCTGCGGATAGCCCTCTCCTGCATACAGTTCTAATAAAATCAGTATTCAGAATGT
The DNA here is from genome assembly GCA_030620995.1 of Candidatus Aegiribacteria sp. Classification (GTDB taxonomy): domain Bacteria; phylum Fermentibacterota; class Fermentibacteria; order Fermentibacterales; family JCC-6; genus Aegiribacteria. Next base: position 40,400 of record JAUXIK010000016.1, on the reverse strand, counting down.
GATCAAGGGAGGAATCCATATTATTAAACATTATGAAATCATTTCCTGCGCCGCTCATCTTCACGAATTCAAGCTTCATGATCGAATCTCGTTCAGAAGCATTTGCATCTCCTCCCCGGCTTCCGTGTTACCAGGATCTTCCTCCAGGAGTAAATCATATTCACGTATGGCATCCGAATATCTGGCGCTGGAAGCATAGAATCTTGCCAGAAGAAGTCTCAACTCCGATATGGAACCACACCAGTACATGAATGTCTCAATATCCTCAGCAAGATAGTCAAGGTTGTAGTTACCCTGAATATACATTTGAATCAGGTCATTAAGCATCATCTGTGTCACATCCTGCGGTCCTCCACCGGACACACCAAGAAGAAGAGCAGCTGAAAGCATGTTCGGATCATTATTCTCAAGACCTGTATCGGCAAGGTAACCGGATGCCGATCTCGGGTCTGCGAGAAGCGCTCTTGCGTCATCATAGTTATCGTAGCAGTGAGAATATCGCCTCTCAAACAGGAATTCTCTGTGGGATATATCCTCAATTCCTCCTACTCTGAATATTCGGAGAGAAGGACCCTGAAATACAAGTGAGAATGAATCAAGAGAGGAAGGATTGTAATGCATTTTCAGAGCAACCGCATCGGGAGGAATATCAGTCAATCCAGCCAGATAACACAATCCTGAGTAACTTCTATCAAAGAGAAAATCCGCCTGATACACTACGAGATCACATTCCTTCTCTTTCATGAAGGAGAGAAGACTGTCTTCAGGCTGGAATATTAATTCAGCAAACCTGATTATTGTATCTCTGTTTTTTTCACTTTCAAAAAACGTATGAGTAACAACAGGATGTTCCGCATAGGCGGATATCAAACCCGAGATATGCCAGAAACTGAGAAATGCTTCATCGGGCTCTGATTTTCTGTCAATCCAGAAAATCATATCATCAACTTCGGTATCGCTGAGGAGTGATGCGGAATTTCTGAATTCAAGACCGGTGGATGACAGGGTTTCAGCGATACTCGCAGGAAAGATCGATTGAGCGACAATCAGCACAACCACAGGTATGATCGCCCAGGTTTTCTTCAGTGATTCCGCAATGACGGGTATCAGGGCAACAGCGAGCAGGATATGAAGGCGGTCAAAGAAGAGATATCCGGCTAGTGAAAAAGGTAGAAACCAGAAAAGAAGTGTATTTCTTTTTGTTCTGAAAAATGAAGGTATTCCCGGTATTGCTGCTATTAAGGGAATCCCGAACAGGAAAAGGAACTGAGCGGGAGTTGGCGTTGTATATCCGGAAACCCAGAACAGTCTTGCGTCGGGTGAAAGTAGAGACGGGTCTGATGGATGAGCGAACGCGAAACGGAGTTTTGCCATAATTACAGCCCCGACATGTCCGGTTGAACCTGATCCCGGCATTGCAGATATCAGAGCAAGAGCTGAAGCTGTCCAGAACAGCCATTTTTTCCCTGATGAAGGAACTATGAGAAAGAGAGCCATTACAGTTGCAGGACTTATCCATGCGGCATCATGCCTCATATGAGTGAGAAGAATTGCGGCTGATATCTGCGCAAGGGCAAGCGATATCTTTAGCATACGCGGAACCTGACCCGTACTGCATTCTTTCCAGAGAATGTAAAGAAGGAGAAAAAAGGAGACTGCCGCAGTAACTTTCCATGCGGCAAGAGCAATAAACAGAATCACTCCCGGAGCTATGTAAGCAGCATATGTTTTTCCACTGTCTCCGTTCTTCCGTGAAAGCGCTCTTTCTGTAAGCCATCCCAGGATAATTATCAGTGGAAGCGCTACTGTTTCTCTGTAGAATGATTCGCCCCTGGTCCTGAGTAGAGCCGGAAGCAGAAAAGCATAAAGCGAGGAGCCCGCAAGTGCATACGGGATAGTAAAGAGACCTGCACGCATCCAGAAGTATAGAGCAGGTATCGTCAGAAGCGGAAACAGCAGACAGAATAAGCGCAGAAAACTATTGAAATCACCGCCTGTTATTCTATGAAGTCCTCCGGCCAGATATTCCTCGAAAATGGAGTTCTCTGATGTTGACATTCCTTCAGGGTGCATAACAAGCATATCATTAGAAGGTATCGCTTGTCCCTCAGAGATCATTATCGCATATCTGTACGATTGTGTTGTCTCGCCCTGCATTCTCGAAGGAGGAGGCATTATGGTATCTGAAAACCAGCTTCTGAAGAGCAGGCCGCCGGCAACAGCAAGCAGAAGTGATAAAGCAACAGGAATGAAATATTTATTTACCCGCATATCTCAACTGCATCTAATTGAGTATTCTGAAAATGTATGATGGTTTCAGTTTCAGGAAAGGAGGTCCACATGCTGTTTGGCGATAACGGCAGACATGAGCTTAAGTGTTTCAACTGGTCCTGATCCACCTATTGCGACAGATTCAACCATTGCCCAGTCATGTCGGTTCAACTGTTTTTCAAGTTCATCAAGGGGGGCAATAGATGGAAGATCACGTTTATTGAACTGTAATATGGTGGGCAACTGTGCCAGATCCATGCCATATGATTCAAGATTGGTTTCCAGATCTTCAATACTGTCAAGGTTTGCATCCAGTCGTTCAGTCTGACTGTCCGCAACAAAAACAACACCATCAACTCCGTCGAGTATTACCCGCCTGCTCAGTGAGTAGTATGCCTGACCCGGAACTGAATATAGATGAAGCCTTATGCGATCATTTCCAATGGTTGCGAAATTGATTGGAAGGAAATCAAAAAAGACTGTTCTTTCTCCGCGTGTGCATAACGTAACCAGACGCCCTCTATACTCGGGAGTTATAATATCACGAATCCTTCTCAGATTCGTTGTTTTCCCTGATAGGCCTGGTCCGTAATATACAATTTTGTATGCAACTTCATTTACTGATCGATGCATATTAAAATATGAGCCTCTCCAGTTTAAAGTTAGAGTATATAATTACCATCTTCTCTTCGATCAGCAAGGTCTGCAAGAATTGTATTTGCAGCCTTAACGGTAATCCTTATTTTTCCCTGAACGAGGTCAGGTGCTCCGAACAGTTGCTCATCCAGAAGATAACTCAATACAGGCCTTAATCTTCTAGCTCCAATATCTTCTGTTTCCTCGTTAAGATAATTTGCTGTTTTTGCGACTGCTGCGGCAACTTTTTTATTCAATTGAATCAAGACTCCATCCGCTTCAAGGAGCGCGGTGTACTGACTCAAGAGAGAATTCTCCGGTTCGATCAGAATTCTGAGAAGATCTTCCTCAGAAAGGGGATTCAGTGTAACCCTCATGGGAAATCGGCCCTGCAGTTCCGGAATCAGATCCGAAGGGCTGGATCCGTGAAAAGCTCCGGCAGCTATGAAAAGTATATGATCTGTTTTCACAGCCCCCCACCTTGTCTGAACAGCGCAGCCTTCAACTATAGGAAGAAGATCCCGCTGAACTCCCATTCTTGAGACATCAGGTCCTTTACTCTCATTGAAACCAATTATCTTATCTATCTCATCAATGAAAATAATTCCTTCTTCCTGTGCCAGTTTAAGCCCCTTCTCAATATGACCGCTCCCCTCAAGCAGTCTTCGCATCTCATCCTCCTGCAGTCTTGGACGAGCCTTTGATACCGGCAGTTTACTCCGTCTTCTTCTTGTGCCTATCATCTTGTTCATCAGGTTCTTGAGATTCTCACCTGCGGGATTATCAAAACCCGCGCCCGGCATTATAGGGAGTATTTCCATATGCGGTGTGTTCTCAGCAAGGATGAGTTCAATCTCGGTATCCTCCAGAATACCTTTTTCAAGCATACTCTTGAGTTCGCTGCTCGTTCTTGAACTGTAACCTGTTTTCTGAAGGCTTTCGATCAGTTTCGCGGTAACATTTTCTTTTACTTCCTCTTCTCGATTTCTGCGGGCGTTTTCCGCAGCAATACTCACTCCTTTGCGAACAAGAGATCTTACCATTGATTCAACATCACGGCCGACATAACCGGTTTCAGTGTACTTTGTTGCCTCTACTTTTACAAATGGAGCTCCGGTAAGATCAGCTATTTTTCTTGCTATTTCAGTCTTTCCTATTCCAGTAGGACCCATCATTATCAGATTGCTGGGATAGATCTCGGATCTTATATCTTCAGGAGTGTTCCGTCTTCTGAATCGGTTACGCAGTGCTATCGCAACTGCCCTTTTGGCATCGTCCTGACCGATTACATACCGGTCAAGCCATTGAACGGTTTCAGCAGGCGTAAGTATATTGTCCATCAAGGAAGCTCCTCTACCTGTATGTCACCACCGGTGTATATACAGATTCCTGAAGCAACAGAAATGCTTTCCAGAGCCATTTTAGAAGGTCCCATCTTCGTATGCCTGTCAAGCGCTCTTGCCGCTGCCAGCGCGTACGCCTGACCGGAACCGACTGATACAATACCATCTTCTGCTTCAACGATTTCACCTGAACCACCGATTATAAGAGCATGCTCTCTGTCCACCGCAGCAAGCAGAGCCTGAAGCTGCCTCAGGTATTTATCAGTTCTCCATTCCCTTGCGAGATCGACCGCTGCGCGAGGCAGATTGCCTCTTGCCGCTTCAAGCTTTTCCTCAAGTCTCTCAACAAGCGCAAAAGCATCCGCCCCCGTACCGGAAAATCCGACAAGCACGGTTCCCGAATACAGTTTGCGAATTTTGCGAGCTGTGCTTTTTACAATAGTCTCACCCAGTGTTACCTGGCCGTCAGCAGCCATGGCTGCTTTTCCGTTTCGAACGATACCTATTACCGTTGTGGCATGAATATCAATCATCAGGAACCCCCTGTAAGAATGTTGACCCACGAATACCGTCCGGAAGCACGTCCGGGGTCGGGAATTGAAGCGGCATAGGAAGCGGGATCCTTGAGAATCTCATTAAGAAGAGCCTCAGATACAATCTCACTTTTTGATAGAGCGACATACATCATTGATGGTCGTCCGGCTTTAGCAGCCATCCATGCGACAGCCTCAGGTGACACTCTGTTACTCTCGGTGAGATACCACTCAGACCACTCCATGGAAGTAGTAACTCCATCATCGAGTATTCTTTTCGCGAATGCCTGGATTACTGATGCCTCGACAGGATCATCCATATGGTTTGCAAGTACAAGTCCTGCTGATATCGCTGACATGATCTGTCCTCTTGAAGCAAGTGTGATCATGCTCTCGATAATATCGGCGGGAGAAGCATCTGATTTAATCTGGAATTCAGTGGGGCTGGATACATCTATATATTCGAATATTATGAATAATCCGCTCTCAATCGGATTCAACCTTGAATTGAATGGTGTTGTTTCCACTATTCTTGAAAGTGTTGTATGCGCTAATTCCGCGAGCTGCACGGACATTGTATCAGGCGGCACAATCATATTATCCAGAACACTCCTCGCTCCGATATAGTCAGGAAACATCAGAGACATTTCCGCTCTCAGCCAGGCGAAAGGAATGGATCCGTCATCCAGCACTTCAAAAAGATTGTCATACTCGATTTTCTGCTGATAACCGAGCGATCCGTCAATACCTGTTGCCAGATTAGAGAGATAGATACCAAAATTAGTAATTTCAGGATTTCCCTGTCTCACACCTGAATCTCGAATTTCATGCGAAAGTGCAATCAGTGTATCTCTCGCAGCAGCAGGTCCATACATTCCGTCAACCAGCCTTGCTATAATTACCGCTCTTGTTGGAAGTATCTCAACCCATTCGTCGGTCAGAGTTATGAAAAGCCTTTCTGCTCCATCAAGAACCATCATAACACTGTCAGGCTCTCCAATAGAAAGATAGTGATATGCCAGCTGGTGATAGGCTGAAACATAGTTCCTGAGTAACTGCAATGTCTGATCACACTTATAAACGCCTGGATCATCTACTCCCGTGAACTGGTAGTCATTTATCAGCTGCCATCCTCGATGAGAGTTAACGGCATTAACTACCGGGTGTTCAGTCACGCGATAGGCGATTCCTTCCATCTCCTGGTAATTCTCAAGGAATTGCCTGCTGTCCCTCGCGACTGTACCGGCGAAATAGATTTCTCTGCCATGTAAAGGTCTTCTCCTTAGCATTTCCAGGAGTACAAGATCCTGCATTGAAAGAGCGCCCTGATTCGCCGGGCCTTCGGTCGGCATGGCTATAGCCAGTCTGTCATCCGTTATCGCCCATGGCCATGCCTGATTGAATGTTGTTCTTAGAATCTCACCATCAAGGGGAGAATACTCAGGTTCGAATTCAGTATTCAGATGAAAGTAGTGAGGACCCCAGATGAAAACAGGCCTGAGCGAATCAACAAGCCCCAGGTTTCTGTAATCAAGGAGAAGAGAATCGCGGTCAATCAACTGATCAACGTACCAGTTCGTGTTCATCAGGCTCAGATTGCTGACAATGACATCGCGTCTTACACCGAGAACTCCCTGAGCGAACCAGAGGGGGAATGTATCGTTGTCCCCATTTGTTATCAGAATAGCATTTTCAGGGCAGCTCTCAAGAAGATTTATTCCGTAATCCCTTGCGAATAGAGATTCGGATCTGTCGCATCTGTGCATATTCGCTGCAAGAGATGCGACCGGTATCAGTAAAGCAATCCATGCCATCCGTGATCTGTTCGGAAGGAAATCTTTAAGTATCGATACTAGCCCTATTCCGGAGAATATCGCAAAAAACGCGAATGAAGCTCCGAAGAAATAATCCCGCTCGCGTACCTCTCCAAGAGTTGTACCCTCAACACCTGTTTTGAAATTCAATATCAGGAAGATGAAGAAAACAGAAGACATCAGAAACAGGAATCCGAGGTACAGCAGAAGTTTCGGCCGTTTCATTCCGATAACGAAAATTCCGTATATAGCCCCGAAAACCAGGATTATCTTCATCAGCATGGATACAGCAAAACCGGCCTGCCCGCCAAGAAGACGGTCCCAGCCGTAATCAACACGACCCGACTGCCAGGACAGGTACTTAAGATAGAGCTTCATCTGATCGAGAAATGGCCCTTTTCTTTCAAATATAGATGTGCTTCCGTACTGATCTCTGCTGAAAGCTTTCGAAAAGGCAGTCCAGTCCGATGCATCCGTTTCATTGATTTCCGGATTCTGTACTGCCCTTAAAGGCATATAGAGGTGAATGCTGAAAGCCAGGGCAACAAGGCCCAGCATTGTGAGAATAAACCAGGATTTCTTCCAGATGATGCTCCGTTTCCGAAATGCGTAAATCAGGTACATCATCAGAATGGGAGGGCCGGTAATGAGCGGAACGCTTCCATGATTCGCTATAGCCAGAATAAGAAGATATGAGATAAGAAGGAGGTATCTTGCTTCTCCCCAGCCGCCGCTGTCCGGTTTGTTCTTTTTCCCGTTCTTCTCGGCGTATCTGTCAATCCAGCAGTCAAACAGCAGGAGGATTATGAAAGTTATAAGAAGAGCTGTGGCATAGGTTTCCGTGGCATTACTGTTTCTCCAGATACTATAGCTGAATGCCGCGATCAATCCTGACAGCACCGACATCGGTCTGTACCATATCCGGCTGAAATTCATTCTGTGGCCCCAGCGCTGCACCAGCCGCGCGAGTATTCCAATTGCAAAGGCGCTGGAGAATGCGCAGAGCATATTAACTCTTGGAGCTATTGCCGGTATGAAAGAAAAGAGAATTGTACTGAATCTCCCGAGGAGAACAAATAACGGAACACCGGGAGGGTGAGGTACTCCTGCTGTCCAGGAGCATGTAAGATATTCTCCGCTGTCCCAGAAACTGACACTTGGTGCAAGGGTAATCAGATAAACAGCTCCGGCTGCGATTCCCACAAGAATCGCAATAATTCTATCGGTCCTGATTCTTCTACTGTCCTCGGTCTGTATTTTCACTCTTCCCCCCTGGGATGTGCTTTTCTATAGGCTTCTTTCAGTCTTTCCCTTGTCAGATGAGTATAAACCTGCGTTGTTGAGAGGCTTGCATGTCCAAGCATCTCCTGCACAGCTCGCAGGTCTGCCCCGTTATCGAGCAGGTGAGTAGCGAAGCTGTGACGAAACGTATGTGGTGTTGCTCCTGCCGCCCTCGCAGCGCTTCTGACTCCGACTGCAACAATACGGCGGATATCTCTCGGGTCAAGCTTTCTGCCTCGAACACTGACAAAGAAAGTACCCGGATCAGGATTATAATCACGAATAAGTTCACTTCTTGCTGACAGCCAGGACTCAAGTGAAATGCAGGTTAATCCGGGCACAGGGATGATCCTTTCCCTGTTTCCCTTTCCCACCACTCGAACCTGCTTCTGTTCAAGATCCATATCGTTCAGCCTCAGTGTGACGGATTCAGCTGCCCGGAGACCGGCGCCGTAAAGCAGTTCAACTATTGCCCTGTTACGCTTGCCGAGAGCTGTGCTGTCATCGTAGCTGTTTATAACTTGAGTAACTTCTGAAATGCTGAGAAAACCGGGAAGCTTTCCCGATACCCTGGGCATGATCAGCAGGCGTGCGGGGTTGCCGGATATTCTATCTGTTTCCTGAAGCCATCCACCGAATGTCCTGAGAGATGATACCTCTCTCACAAGGGTTTTTGAATCAAGATCACGGCCAGCTTCATGACGAAGATAACTTCTAAGATTCAATGTATTGAAGCTTTCAATAATATCGTCTGAGCTGCACCATTTATAAAATCGGTTCATATCTGCTCTATATGCTCTTATCGTATGTTCAGAGAAATTTTTTCCATGGAGAAGATCCTGACAGAACTGCTCTATCAATTCGATATTCTCTTCTTGCAGCTGGGACAAAAGATACCTTTCTTTCTTTCTTCCAGTATTGGGAAGCCACACCTTGGACAGATCCTGTCAAGGGGTTTATTCCATATCGCATACTTACATTCGGGATATCTGCTGCACGAAAAGAATATTCTCCCTGTTCGGGATCTTTTTTCCACCAGTTCTCCCCCGCAATCCGGAATCGGACAGGATACCCCAACGGGAACAGGCTCCGTATGATCACAATCAGGATATTTCTCACACCTTAGATATCTGCCATACCTTCCTGCATTAAGCAGCAGTTTCCCGCCACAGACAGAGCAGGATCGACCCTCGAATATGGCAGCAGCATGTTCCTTTACCGGTTTTGAGAATTTGCATTTCGGAAATGCCGTACAGGCTTTGAATTTGCCGTACCTTCCCCACCGCACTACGAGTGGAGAACCGCACTCAGGGCAGGTTTCCTCTGTAGTTTCCTGCAGATCGCTTCTTACATCGGAAACTGTTGCCATTGCTTTCTCAAGTGAGGACACAAGAGGAAGATTCATTATTTTAAGGACATCAACGTAAGATTCATCGCCATTTGCTATAGAATCCAGAAGATCCTCCATGGAAGCGGTAAATCCGATTTCAAAGATATGCGGAAACATCCTGACAAGTAATCTCTCTGTAGTAGTTCCGAGCTCGGTAGGTTTGAGCAGACCTCCTTCCTTTTCCACATATTTCCTGTTTTTCAGTGTTTTGATGGTGCTCACGTATGTTGATGGTCTGCCAATTCCCTGTTTCTTCATCTCAGCCACAAGTCTGGCTTCAGAGAATCGTGGTGGTGGTGATGTAAATTTCTGCTCCCGGGTTGCTGATTCGAAAATGACACTTCCCTTTTTCATTAAAGGAAGTTCTTTCTCAATTCGAATGTATGACGGATCAATTATGGAGTAACCCCGTGATAGAAAACGATCTCCCGTGCATTTGAATTCCAGATCAGCACCGGTGACGGTGTATGTGGTCTTCTCTATCTCTGCATCCTTCATCTGTGTAGCAATGAAACGGTTCCATATGAGAGAGTAAAGAGCAAGCTGAGGAGATGTAAGAAGTGTGGAAACGCTTGAAGGAGGTAATTCTGTACTAACGGGTCTTATTGCTTCGTGAGCGTCCTGTGACCCTTTCGAGCTTCGATACCTGTTGGGTGATTCCGAGAGCGTGTTGCTGCCGTACTTTCGGGAAATGTACTCCCTGCATTCCTTTATGCTCTCCGGACTGATTCGAACAGAATCCGTTCTCATATATGTGATCAGGCCGCTGCGTTCCTTATTTTCAAGAGAGATTCCCTCATACAATTGCTGCGCAATTGTCATTGTTCTCGAAGGAGAATAGGAAAGTCTGGTTGAAGCTGCCTGTTGAAGCGTACTTGTTATGAATGGAGGAGGAGGTTTTACGGATCTAATCTTTCTCTTAATTCCGGAGAGGGTCCATTCACCTTCATAGTCCGTAAGCCTTCCATGAATAGTCAAAGCCTCTTCGGATGAGCGGGGAGCTAAACCTGGTTTATCGACTCTTTTCCCATCCACAATGAAAAGCGAAGCTTTGATAATCTTATTATTCTGATGGAATTCTGCTTCTATGAGCCAGTGCTCAACAGGAATAAAGATGTTGATTTCGTCTTCCCTCTGCTGAATGATTCTTAGAACAACTGTCTGGACTCTTCCTGCGCTTTTCCCCCTCCCGATAATTTTCTGAAGGTAGGATGATATTTTGTATCCTACAAGCCTGTCCATGACGCGTCTTGCCTGTTGAGCGTCAACAAGTTGCATATCGATAACACTTGGATTTTTCAGTGCCTTAAGTACAGTTTCCTTAGTTACCGCGTTAAACCTTAATCTTTTGAATACCCTGCCGTCTTCCTCAAGAATCTGTGAAAGATGCCAGCATATGGCTTCACCTTCTCTGTCAGGATCAGCGGCAAGGTAGATTCTGGAAAAACCCGAAGCCTTTTTCTTCAACTGAGCTACTACTTTTCTTTTATCCGGAAGGATGGTGTATGTGGGCTTGAAGTTGTTCTTCTCATCAACACCAATGTAATGCCTGGGCAGATCTCTCACATGACCATAGGACGCGATTATTTCGTACCTGTCACCAAGATAACTCTGAAGACTTCTGGCTTTTGCCGGAGATTCTATTATCACGAGGTTCTTTTTATTTTTCATATATCTTTCAAATGAACCAATCTTCTGAAACGTATCCGTTCGATGAAATTCTTTCAGTGGGAACAGCCATCAATTCAGATCAGTCATCCAGTCATTAATGTTTTCAAAAATCAGTGTTCTTATCTCCGGTATGGTCGCCTGTTTTCTCTGCAGGAAGTAGGGGCTGTTTGACTGAGCTATTACACTGAAACTGTCTGAGATGAAAGAAAACAGATCTGAATCATAATAGTCGTTTTCACGATAGTAGAGAACCATCTGATCAACTACTGTGGAATCAAGCAATGCTCCAACGCTGCTGATGAGCGCAGTTCTTTTCTCAACCGGCTCCGGATGAAGAATTGACATGATAAAGACCGTGTATCCATCTGCTGTATGAATCAGTGACATAGCGTCGATTTCAACAGAAATCGATGCGGCTATATACCCGACAGGGTAGGAAAGGAATTCAAGCGAATCTCTGTATACCTCAATGCCGCGAACCGGTGTCGAAAGCAGAAGCCTCGGCAACGGAATGTTATCCGGAGTTTCTGGAAGCTCTGGAATCCTGATATCCCGCAATGAGATTATTATGCGGGGTATATCGGATTCTGCAGCAAGACTGTCTTCAGATGAAACGAGCGAATCTGGATGCATTTCCGATAACAAAGTATCAGATACTGAATCGGAATCCGGAAGTATGGCAGAAATAAGTGAGTCTGCGCTTGAAATATATGATCCCGCTTCTGAACCATTCACATTATTGAATAGATTAATAGGATCAATCAGGAAAAATGCGATCAGGATAAGAACAACTGCTGTAATTGAAATGACAGCAGGTGAAAGCATTGAGAGAAAATTCTGCTTTCTTCCGCTGATGCTGGTTTTTCTTGTATCATCCAGGGATATTTCATGTTTACGATCATGTTCATGTTCCTGTCTGTATTCCGGTTCGTTGTCCAGAGGGCGATCTATAGCTCTGCCTTCAGATACGCACTTTTCACATACATGCATTTTTCTGTTGAAACATTCTGAACAGGTCAGTTCGCCGCACGTTCTGCATGGAGCAAGCTTCTGGGCGCTTGTTGGAGTGCGGCCGCAGATGTGACATCGATCAATCGTCAGCATCTCTTCAGCAGCAGTTGTGATAACAAGCTTTTCTTCATTATTCTCATCCTCGAAATCCTGCGAATCTTCTTCAGGATGTTCGATTTGTTCATAAGTGTCAGTTTCATCTGTCAGAAGTGATCCGGAAGTTATATTCTCATGATTAACAGCAGTCGAAACAGGTGCTTCTTCAGTAGCTGTTGAATAGGATCTGGGCAGCAGATCAATGTAGGGGTACATTCTGTTTTGAAGAATCCTTGCCTGCTCCATTGAAATACCCTCACTGAGAATGCTCGGAGAATTATCTACTCTTTCTCTTGCTTCATCATGGGACATTCCCATTTCGCTTATCAGCATTCCAAGAACTTTTTCTTTCTCTTCCTCCCTGCTGAGCCGAACCAGGAGAAGATCAACAACCTGACTGTTGCTCACTCTATCCTCTCTTTTCCTCTAGAACAAGAGAGAACTGTCGATGAAGTCTTCGCATTACAATCCTGCTTGCTTTTCTGAGTGTCTCAAAAACACCGATTCCTTCAGTCGCGACCGATTCAATACATGGAACCCGTTCAAGGCCAAGCCCTTTTCTAATTGTCTCTGATGGAAGAATGTCAGGCAGATCGCGTTTGTTATTCTGAAGGACCAGGCTGAGACCTTTCCGCTTTGTGTACCTTAGATTCTCCTTCAGATCGCTGAGACTGGCAATATTCGCATCCATCCTTGCCCTCTGCGAATCTGCCACAAATATGATTCCGTCCGCGCCCTGCAGAATAAGTTGACGACTATCCGAATACATCGCCTGCCCCGGAACACTGTAAAGGTGTAAACGAACCTTGAAACCATATATCGTTCCTGAATTAACTGGCAGAAAATCAAAGAAAAGAGTCCGCTCATTTCCAGTCGCGAGAGAAATAAGTTTGCCCCGGTCATCTGACGGGATCACTGAATGGATATGTTTAACGTTTGTTGTTTTGCCTGAAAGTCCAGGGCCTGCATAGACAAGCTTACAATCGATCTCTCTTGAACTGTAACTAACTGTCGCCATTCAATTTATCTCCGTTCTCAGAATCATTTTTCTCATCTTCTTTATCTGAGAATTCCTCTTTCATTCCTTTTCTGAACATATGCAGCGCCTGACCTACCGATCGCGCAAGATCAGGGATTCTCTTTGCTCCAAAAAGCAAAAGAAGAGCAACTATTATCAGAATAATTTCGCCGGTGCCTGGACGAAACATCATTTCATCCCCCTGTCAGAATTTCATTGTTCTAGAACCAGTATCTAGAACCAGCGGTAAAGATAACCTACAAACATCAGTCCTGCAAAACTCATCAGGTTTACCTTGAAAGCTATTTCCTCAAGAGCTAATCTGAAAACTATAAGATCAAAGCCAAAAGGACCCACCGAGAATTCAAGCGGTCCGGAAAAGAAAGACCTCAAAGCAATTGATGATTCCGGAAGTATCGCTGCTATTCCCTCTCCAAGAGCTGTACCCGTCATCATTCCAAGGAATGAGATTATTATCCAGAATCGAGTCGAACGATTACTAAGCACTTCTCCTCCAGCATTATGTTAATCTATCCTTGATAACAGGTTGAATCAACCCCTGCTTCCCGAATCCAGGGAAAACCCTTTCTAAGCAATATAACAGCAACAATACCGATTACGGTTCCGGAAAGAATACCCCAGATCACAAGCGGCAAAGCAAGAGCGCCGACTGGCAGACCCGGCAGAAGCAGCATTGCCAGAAATAACTGAATACACAGACTGCACAGACTGCCGGCAACCGATATACCTGTAACGGAAAATGCTCTTCTCAGATTTCCCATAACGATGGATGATACTATCCCGCCTGCAAGTGAAAGAAGATAAGTTGGAGTTGCAATTATTCCAAGCAATAAAGCTGCTCCGGTTGATCTGAGAATGTTAATTCTCAAGCCTGTCATCGTGCCGTATCTTATTATCGCTGAAACAGTAACTACATTGCCAAGACCAAGTCGGAGAAACGGAAAGGGTTTTGGCACAAGATTTTCAAGTACTCCAATTCCAATTGCGAGAAGCACGAGGAATACTTCTACCCTGAAATGACCGGTCAGCTTATCCATCATTCCTTTCAGAAATCACTTCTCGCATCAGGATTTCAATTTTTGATAGGAGAACCGGACTGTCGAAAAGAAGTCTTGCCCTCTCCAGGGCTCCTAGCGAAAGTCTATTACGCAGAGTCGAATCATCAATTCGTACTATCGCATCAGCAAGAGCATCAGGGTTATCAGGCTGCACTATAATGCCTGATACTCCGTCCTCATTAACCCATGGAACACCTGTTGGAATTGAAGTGCTTATAACGGGAGTCCCGCACGCCATTGCTTCGGTCTGAACAATACCGAAGGCTTCACTTCTCATAGTTGATGGAAGGACAAGACATTTTGCGCTCTGATAAAGCTGAACGAGTCTGTCATCTTCCGGATCATGAATAATCTCAATGTTGAGCCTGTCTTTACTGACAGCATGCTGAATTTCGCGGAGTAATGGTCCTCCACCGACCATAATGAGCCGACGATCCGGAAAATGCTTCCACGCTTTCAACAATACATGAATACCTTTGTACTTCCTGAATCTTCCTACAAAAAGAACATAATCACCTGTTTTCATTGAATCAGAAGGTTTGAAACGGTTGAGGTCGGAACCGATCGGTATTACTGAAACATTCTTCAATCGTGATAGAAATACTGATGTCTCAACGTAGACGGGTGAAGTAGTGATTACCGCATTTGCACGATTGAGAAACCTGTGAAGAAAGGGACCATAAAAGGGAAGAAATGCAGCCTGTCTCACAATATCGCTGTGATATGTGACTATATACGGCGTTCTTCGCCCGGTCATCAGCCATGATAATACCGCTGAAGGCAGAGGAACGTGAAAATGCACAAGATCAGCGGGGATTTCTCTTAAAGAGTATATTAATTCAGGACAGATGGGATTCGACATCACTCTGCAGATACAGGGAGTTGTTCTGACTTTAAAGCCGGAAATTTCGATATCAGGGGCATCACTGTTATCTCCTGCGATCAGTACTTCAACATCGTGCCCTTTCTCCGCAAGGAATGAAGAAAGATCATGTATATATCGCTCAATCCCTCCGCGAACGAGAGGATGCACGTCTTTGTAGACTTCCAGAATTTTCACTTTGAAAACTCCCTGTACACACCGAGCACTTCTTCTGCCATGCGTTTCACTGAGAATCCGGAGGCAAATTCAATCAGTTTCTTCTTATCGTAAACCGTATCAAGAGATTCAAGTATGGCTCCGGCTATTGAATCCGGATTATGGTTCAGTGCGATATTTGAGATTTCCGAGAATATCTCTACAAGAGCTTTCGCCGGAGTGACTACCGAGGGGACCCCAGCCGATGCAGCCTCAAGCGGTGGAAGACCAAAACCTTCATAGAAAGATGGATAGACAAGTAATTCAGCACCTGTAATACAGCTTTTCAGAATACTGTCCGAAAGCTGACCTGTCCATATTACTCCACTGCTTTTCCTGAGAAGATCCTTCAGAGCAGCCGACCCCCATCCCCATCTTCCGGCAATTACAAGCTTAAGATCAGGATGTTCCTGACTAACAGCCTGCCAGGCGGTAAGAAGGCTGGAAATATTCTTTCTTGGTTCAACTGTTCCGACAAATAGAATGTATCTATCACGAATTCCTGTGGACTTCCGAAATATCTCAGGATCAAGCTGCATGGATTCAGTTGAAAGATATACTTTCCTGATTCTTTCTGAACCTACACCCAGCCGACGTACCGCTTCGCTTCCTGTGAAATCACTGTCAACCATCAGCACATCGGCCCTTTTCGCAACTCTCCTGAAATAGAGACGGTAATACACTGATCTCAACCATGGAAACCAGGATGGGTTTGCCAGAAACGCCAGATCATGGAGAGTAACCGCGCACGGTATTCCGCCGGGCGGTTTTCCTGCAAAAGCGGGAAGATGTACTATTGAAGGAGATACAGATGCCACCAGTGAAGGCAATGTAATATTTTCATGAAATACTTTCAGTATACCACTTGCCGAAAGATCGGCATCAAGAGCCTCAGATGGTTTCATCAGTCTTTTTGCCGCGGCTGCCAGAACATTCGCATTACATTGAATAAAACCTTCAAGCAATCGCCGCAGGTACACGCCTGTACCGCCCCTGTTCACAAGCGAGTCAGCATATACCACCGGAATACTGTTGTTCATGTTTGACGGATTATTTCTATAACTCAATTGTGCTCGAGTTGCCGACGTTGAGTATTTCAGCTTTTCCTGATACAGCAACATCATCCCCGATGATTGAATCTCTGATATTTACAAGATCAATGCTGGAAAGTTTGCCGATTACTGTATTGGATATAATTGAATTCTCTATTCTCGAATTGCATCCAATGGAAACGTGCGGTCCTACTATTGACGCAGATATAACAGTTCCTTCCGGCAGACTGACGGGAGGAATTATAACCGAATCCACAATCTCAGCTCCTTTTTTACCAAATCCCTGATTAAGGAGTATCCTGTTGGTCTCAAGGAATGTTTCCGGTTTGCCGCAGTCATACCATTCGTCAACCTCGAAAACACCGAAGTCGTGCCCTTCATCCAGCATCAGCTGCATGGCGTCGGTAAGCTGATATTCCCCTCGTGTTCTATTGCCGCTCTTAATAAGTCTTGAAGTAGCATTCATCAGCATGTTTCCGGACGAAAATCCATAGATTCCTACAATTGCAAGATCGCTGATGAATTCTTCCGGCTTCTCAACGAGTCTGACTACCCTTTCTCCTTCCAGCAGAACAACTCCGAACCGACCTGGATCATCTACTCGTTTCACTGCGATCATATTCCGTTTCGGGTCTACTGCCTTAGAAAGGTCAGCGCTGAAAATAGTGTCTCCCAGCACTACGAAAGTCACTCCGTCTCCGGTCACCGGGGCAGCAAGATCAACAGCGGAAGCAAGGCCATCCATATTGTTCTGCTTCGCAAAATCAACATGAATATCCGGATATTCCTTTCTTGTCCATTCAACGATCAGATCACCGAGATAGCCTACGATCAAGGTCACATGCACAATTCCAGCGGAAACGAGCCTGTCTATTATGTGGCCGAGTATCGGCTTACCGGCAACCTGCAGAAGAGGCTTTGGTGTAGACCATGTATGCGGTCTAAGTCTTGTACCCTTACCCGCAACCGGAATGATTGCATGCATCAGTTCCCCCGATCGTTATTATCGCGGTGAATCTCATCCAGAATTATTGCAGGATACCTTGATTTGACGTAATCAAGTACGTGTTTCCTTATTTCATTCCCGGATTCCATCATCAGCGACTCTTTTGCAAGCGTTTCAGCTTCTTTCATATTGATAACACTGATCATTTTTTTAACATCCGGAATAAGTGTCAGGGATACACTGAGCTCATTGAGCCCGAATCCAAGAAGAAGTGGTATAGACAGTGGATTGCTTGCCATCTGTCCGCATATGCCAACCCAGATTTCAGCTTCCCTGCATTTCCTTGCAACATGTTCTATCTGTCTGAGAACAGAGGGATGGAGCGAATCGAAAAGGTTTGACACGTAAGGACTGCCTCGATCAACCGCAAGAGTGTACTGTGTAAGGTCATTTGATCCTATTGAAACAAAATCAATATGAGGAATCAGGAAATCAATAGCCAGCGCGGCAGCAGGCGTTTCAACCATGATTCCGAGTGTAGGAATTGATCCATGAGGTGTTCCGGACGTATCCAGTTCTGCTTCTATATCGAAAAGCATATCTTTTACCTGCAATACCTGATCCTGCGATGTTATCATTGGCAGCATCAACCATGCATTTCCGTATTTTGCGGCTCTTAGAACTGCTCTCAACTGGCTGCGAAATTTCAGAGGTCGGTCAAGGCAGATTCTTATGCCTCTCCATCCGAGAAAAGGATTTCGCTCTTTAGTGGGGATGGATTCCAGAAATTTGTCTCCACCGAGATCAAAAGTCCTGATTATCACGGGCTCCGGATGGACTGCTTCCAGGACATGTTTATATGCTCTATAATGGATTTCTTCATTATCTTCAATCTCAGGTGAAAGAAGTCTGATGAATTCAGTTCTGAACAGCCCGATTCCCTTTCCCCCAAAACGTTTTACCTGATCAGCCTCCTGGGAGAACTCTATATTCGCGGAAAGTTCAATGCCCACTCCGTCTTCTGTAACTGTTTTATTCTCAGCGTTTAGTGCTATCTCTGCTTCCGCCAGGTTGTAACGGTTTTTCAGCTCTGTATAGTATTCGAGTTCATCCTCATCAGGATCAAGTATGACAACACCGTGTACACCATCAACAATCACCGTTTGACCAGGATGAGCGTACTCGGCTACATCCTTCAGAGCTACAACGGAGGGTATGCCCATGCTTCTTGCCAGTATCGCTGTATGTGAGGTTGAACCGCCAAGATCAGTTACGATTCCAAGAAGCTGCTTTCTTGTCAAACCCGCAGTATGAGAAGGATCCAGATCACTCGAGACGAGGACTACAGGGTGGTTCAAATTTGCGAGTACTTCCTTCTCAGTTCCCAGAAGATTTGCTATCAAACGTCTGCCGACATCGCGAACATCTACTGATCTGCTTCGCAGTAATGGATCTTCAATCGAATTAAAACGTTCGAGGATATCGTACAGAACTCTGCTTACAGCATACTCTGCACTTACAAGTTCCTCTCTTATTCTATTCTCTACTTCTTTATGGATGGCGGGATCATCAAGAAGGAGAATATGCACTTCCATGAGCTGTTTTCCCTCAATAATATCGCTGACCTTGCCGGAGATCTCCTCAAGTTCCTCTCGGGAGCGGAGAAGAGCGTTCCGGAAACGTTTCACTTCACATTCTGCTTCTGTCTTGTCTTTCAGAACATGTTTCTTTACTCTTATTTCTTCCACATTCAGCAGAAATACCGGACCAATGGATATTCCTGGTGATGCTGCTGTACCATTCAGTCGAATGCTCAGTTTTTCATTCCTCTCCGAACCCATCGTTAATCAGTATGATGACAGCATCTACGGCTTCTATTTCGTCCAAACCATCCGCTCTCACTTCTATGATGCTTCCACGGCAGGCAGCAAGAGTCATAACTCCCATTATACTCTTCGCATTAACCGTGTCACTTCCAACACTCAGAGTAATATGGCTGTCGAACATCGATGCTTTCTTTACAATCCGGGCAGCAGGCCGGGCATGAATTCCAAGCTTGTTTACTACTTCAGCTTTTTCAGATTTCAATTCACATCCTCCTGGTATGCTTTACTTATTTTTTAATTCTTTTTCTTTTCTGATAATTGTTTCAATCTGGTTCTTTTCAATTTCTTCAGGCACGCTTCTCCCCTTGCTTCTAAGAAGGTAATTCATTACAGCCACTTCAAGAAGAAGTGTGAGGTTTCTTCCGGGCATCACCGGAATTGTTGTTCTGGGTATAGGCAGATCGAGAATCCTGTTCATCTTCTGAACAAGACCTGTTCTGTCAAAATCGTGATTGTCCTTTGACCATTCCATCAGTCTTACTTCCAGATGAATCTCTTGCCTATCCTTAATTGCCCGAATACCGTAGAATGTGGAAACATCCACAAATCCAAGCCCCCTGATTTCCATATGGTGGGCCATCCTTGAATCACCGGTTCCAAAAAGAGTATTACCGATTCGCCTGACATAAACCCTGTCATCAGCTATCAGTCTGTGTCCGCGTTCCAGAAGCCCGAGAACTGCCTCACTCTTCCCTATCGCGCTCCGTCCTGTGCAAAGAAGTCCGGCTCCAAAAACCTCGACAAGACTTCCGTAAACATCAGTTCTTGGAGCAAATACGAGATCAAGAAAGCCCGATAAATCGTGAATAAGAGGTGTTGTATCCCTCGTGGACCTGAATAACGCACAGTTATTCTTTTCGGACAATTCTACAAGCGTCTTCGGTGGGATCAGGTTTTTTGTTACGATAGAACAGCGTATCGGAAATTGAAATATGTTCTCAATGGCAGATTTTCGGTCAGATTCCGAGAGTATATCAAGGTAAGTGATCTCAGTTTCTCCGAATATCTGTATACGATTATAAAGAAATTTTTTCATGAAGCCGGTAAGAGCCATACCGGGACGGCTCACATCGGGAGATTCTATCAGGGAGTCATGACCTGTAGTTTCGTTTACAGCAACCAGACTGAGTTTTTCTCCAAGGAGTTCAAAAAGTTTTGCTGCAGTCAGATCTTCCGGCTTCGGTACATTGTCCATCAGAAAACGCTCCGTCAGTTGCTTTCTACAAGTTCGACGACCTGCGTGCTTCCGGAAGTATTTGAGTATACTACGCTGAGAATTCCAGTCTCGGTATTATGAAAGACAAACGGGGCATCAGCTTTTATCTCATATTCCATAATGGCATCTTTTGTTTTATGGCGGGGTATTTCAATTGCGTCATCGATAAGAATCCCGTCTTCAAAATCTGATTCCTCAGCAGGAACGTAGTATGTTGAAGAAGGTATCTTTCCGTTTGAATCCTGCCGTTTTCTGTGTGAGTGGTTGTGCTTTCGATCCTTGTATTTTCGCATCTGACGTTCAAGAGAATCAAACGCTTCGTCGAACGCGATGTAGATATCATGCGATTTGGATTTCGAATCAAGTTTGAGATGATTTCCCCGCAACTGTATATGAACATGATTTGTGCCTGAAGTTACTTCCAGAATTACATGTACATCATCTATTCCTTTATAGAACCTGTTTATTGAATTAAGTTTCTTTTCAACGTGCTCTTTCAGAGCGTCTGTCAGGTTAAAATGTCTTCCACTGAGTTCTATGTTCATTTAAAACTCCCTTCGAAAAGTTACCATCCAGTCCGTGGCACAATAAAGAACAACTGAAAAAAAATACTGCCCCGCATATGCTTTCAAAGCACACCCCGGACAGCAAACGATCCGTTACTGTATTTATCACAATTCAATAATATTGTTCCAGTACTTTGAGGTCAACACCCACATTTAACTCAGAACTTATCTTTTGTATCTTTTTATGAAATCCTCTACTTCGGGAATCCCTCCCTGGAAAATAAGATATCCGTTATGGGGTTCCCTCTCTGTGATTTCTCCCGCAATGGGTGTCATCATGATATTCCTTACTTCCTCGCGGTCATGACTCTGTCCCAGAGCCCAGCAGAGTTTTACATATGCCACTTCAGGAAGCATGTTCGCCGCCGGAATAACTCCCAGATCCATCATATCACGGCCTGTGTCATAAACAAACATCTGAACGTAACCCCAGAGCGTTTGAACTGTCATGTATATATGCACGCCTTTGTCGAATGCTTTCTTAATCACAGGATAAAGAGGTTTGTTCACATGCCCGAGTCCTGTTCCCGCAATAATTATACCCTTGTAATCGTTATCGATGAGTGATTCGATGATATCGGGTTTCATGTTGGGATAATAGTACACTATGGTGACTCGATCATCGAAAGATGTGTTTATCCTGACTTTCCTGTCGTTTCTTCTCTTCCTGTAGTCATCCTTCAGTAATACGAACCGATCCTTTTCAACCATTGCGAGGGGAATGTCTCCAATAGTACGAAACGTTGACCTGTAGGATGAGTGCATTTTGCGCACTCTGGTTCCTCTGTGAAGGAGACAGTACTGATCGCTTGTCGGGCCGAACATGCAGACCATGACTTCGGCTATATCGCTTTTCGCAGCGGTATAAGTGGCATTTATGAGATTTATAGCTGCATCGCTGGATGGTCTGTCGCTCGATCTCTGTGATCCGACCATAACAATCGGAACCGGAGAATCCTGAACCATGAAAGAAAGTATCGCCGCAGTATGGTGCATAGTATCAGTTCCATGTCCGATGACAATCCCGTCTGTCCCGGTTGCGATCTCCTTTCCGATTGCTTCAGCAGTGCCTTTCCACTGTTCCGGTCCCATATTTTCACTGAAAACACCAAAGAGTTTTTCTGTTTTGAGATTACAGATATCAGCCAGTTCAGGAACGGAACCGTAAAGCTCTCCAGGAGAGAACGCGGGTATTACTGCGCCCGTTCGATAATCAAGCCTTGAAGCAATGGTTCCTCCGGTTCCAAAAAGTTTGACATTCTTCTTATCCGGATCGAAAGGAAACTCTTTCTCGGGAATTTTGTAATGTGCTTCTGTGCGTCCCAACTCTGTAATCGATTCTATTGTATCGACAGCAAGGCCGACGTTATAGCCGTTATGCAACTTGAGAACGATGTGAAATTCATCTGCAGTTTCGGATCGAGGAAGAATTGTTCCAGTGAAGGAGCCGCGTGTCGACTCTACTTCTACATCACTCCAGACCCCGACTTTAAAATTTTTCAGGCAGGCAAGGCTTTTCCCCCTGTAGCCCTTGTACAAATCAGAAGACAGCGTCGATCACCTCCATACTCATGTATTTCTTTCCTGCAGAACCATGCTGTGAACAAGTTCGGATACTTCTTTTCCATTTATCAAACCATTGAATCTTTGCCTTATTCTACCAAAAATAATTCGCTTCAGAATGTCCTGCTCAATTTCTGAAGATTCTATACCGGATAGAATCTGCTCTACAGCTTTTCCGAGGGTTTTCATTTCAGGCATATGGATTTCATCAGCAACAAGGGATATATCCTTAAATTCGGATCCTCGGGTATTTTCAAGAATATGAGCAACAGCATCGATCGTGAGAGATTTTCTTCCGGCTTCAGCCAGCGACAGAATAAGTACATCATCACTTAAATCCGGAGCTATCCCTCTTTTCTTCAGATGGCTTAGTGTACTCAGAAAAAAGTGCATAAGAACACCGGAAGCATATGGAGTTTCCTTAACAGCACGATCAAAAAGATCTCTCAGCATTGAAATACTCATCTGCCGTGCTGATTCTTCAGGAACTCCGGCAGCGATATATCGTTCCTTACGTTCCCATGGACGTTCCGGAAGCGCAGAGCTGATTCTATCCATATGATCTACGCTGATTGCCAGCGGGGGAAGGTCAGTATCAGGATACATCCTGTTCGGACCTGGAAGTATCCTTTCAAACCCGTTCGTTCCATCAGGAAAGGACTGCCTTGTTTCGTTGCATACACCATCTATGGCTTCCCGTGCTCTAATAGAAATCTCGCTGACGGCAGTTTGAATATCCTGGCCGGTGCCCCATACGACCACAACAGAGTCGTTCTCAAAGGCGCCGGTTGATTTCTTGATTCTTTCCCATTCGGAATCGGAGAAGCTTTCACCTCCTGAGTCAGAATGAGTAATATTGGGGAGCCTGTCCAGACATGCTATCACCCTGATTCTATCGGATATCTCACTGGCAAATGTCTGTCCGGACTGAGTGACAGTTGACAGTATCCCTCTGTATCCCCGGAGTACAACAGCATGAAGTTCAAGCCCGTTCGAAAGAGCATCAGCAGCTGGTTCATACTGTGTATCCGCAAGTGTTTCCGTAATATTAAATGAGGATGATTCAAAAGATGAATCGGTTATTCCTCTTTTCTTGAGTTCGCTCTTTATTGAAAGAAGCATGACCTGGCGGAAAGCTTCATTATGAACAAGGAGAGGAATAGTCGGAATTCTCGAAACACCTTTTATCTCTACCCGTTGACCTCCCCTGACTGATACGTTTACATCCTGCCTTGCGGCTCCTATCCCTCGGCGAACCTTTCCTGAAGCCCTGGCAAGGTTACTGAGTATCACTGCAACCTCGGCAACTTCATAAGGCGTTACCATCTCCGGAGCTGTAACCGTCTCAATGAGCGGGATACCCAGCCTGTCAGTCAGGTAAACACGATCATGTCCTGTATCACTCACTTCACGGCATGCATCTTCTTCGAGCCCGAGCTGAATTATTCCTATACGCCTGTCACCGTATGGAATCCATCCGTCCACACCAAGAATAGTTGTTCTCTGGAATCCTGCGGGTATCGAGCCGTCAAGGTACTGCTTCCTCTGAATATGAAGCTCACTGATGAGTTTGCAGTTAAGGAGCATTGTGATCTCGAGAGCTATATCGAGCGCCTGAAGATTCAATTCGAAAGGGGGAGTATCGTCCATCTCATAAGTGCAGACAGTATCCTTGTTGATCTTATATATGATTTCCTTTTTCGTCTTGAATTCCATAAGCGCAGTGCCGTCATATTCACCAAGTTCTGAGAGAGTCGGTCTCATATGACGCAGTATCTCCGCATCGAATGATTGTGAGTATGGAAGCACCGGACAACGACAGAAGAGTTTTTTCTCCGTATCAAGCTGCTGATGTATTTCCAACCCGCTTCGAAGTCCGATCGCTTCGTAATCGGAGGATGTCATATCCTCCATTTTCCTGATCCCGGTCAAATGATACTCCTTCCTATTGGGGCCGGGCCTTACATCTAAACATATATTTTGCGGGGACACGCACCATAGAGTGCATGTCCCCGTGGGGCGAAGTTAGAATGTTTAGATGTTAGGCCCGGCCCCTTCAAAGATCAAGTTCCTTCAGTCGTGACAAAAGCGTTCTGTAACTGACTTTCAGGATTATTGCAGCTTTTTTTCTGTTTCCACCAGTTTCAATCAGAGCCTTTTTTATCAGTTCCTTTTCCCTTGATTTTGCTGCTTTCGCTGATTCCTCAAGCAGCCCCTCTTCCGGTTTGATATCATCTATCTCAAGAATATCCGCATCGATTATGTTCTCTTCAGCCAGTGCTGCCGCACGCAGAATAATGCTTCGAAGCTGACGGATATTACCAGGCCACCTGAATCCTTTAAGTTTTGTTATTGCCTCAGGTGAAACAATCACTTCTTTGTATCCTGAAAGATCAAGGAAATATCTTATCAGCTCAGGTATATCCTCTATTCTTTCGTGCAGAGGCGAAAGAGTAACCGGAAACTCTGCAATTCGGAAATATAGATCTTTTCTGAAAGTGCCCGCATCAGCTTCACCTTTGAGATCTCTGTTGCTTGCGGATATCACCCGGGCATTTGTTCTGAAAATCTCTGAACCGCCGACTCGAGTATACTCTCTTTCCTGAAGAACTCTAAGGAGCTTACCTTGAAGTGTGGGATTAAGATCACCGACCTCATCAAGGAATATTGTACCACCCTGAGCAAGCTCGAATCTGCCTGGTCTCATCCTGTCAGAGCCGGTGTAAGCGCCCTTTTCAGCGCCGAACAGCTCACTTTCGATAAGATCCCCAGGGATTGCAGCACAGTTAACCGGTACGAAAGGGCCATCTGAAAAGGAGCTTTCATCGTGTATGATCCTTGCTAACAGTTCTTTACCTGTACCGCTATCCCCAAGCACAAGAATGGAAAGATCAGTCTGAGCACCCTTTCTGGCTCTTTCAATTGTTGAAAGGAGTCCTTCTGACGACCCGATAAGTGATGTCCCTGATGAATGCACATATCTTCTCAGCAGTGACAGCAGGTCATCCAGATCAAAGGGTTTTGTGATGAAATCCCGCGCTCCCTCCTTCATAGCTTCAACTGCAAGATCTACTGTTCCAAAAGCAGTCATAAGAATTACTGGTACCCAGTGGCAGCATTCCCTGGACTTCCGGAGTATATCCATACCATCAATCTTACCCGGCAGGCAGATATCACTGAGCAGAATATCGAAGTTTCTTTTCTCAATACTCTTCAGGGCTTCGCTTCCGGAAGACACGGCGCAAACCTTCCATCCATCCTCTTCAAGAGCGGTCGTCAGCATATTCCGCATAGCTCGTTTATCTTCTACAAGAAGAATGCTTTCAGTATGCATTATTATCCTGCCTTTTTGTTACCGGAAGAAGAATTGTAAAAACAGTTCCGCCGTTTTCCCTGTTATTACAACTCAGATCACCGCCCATGGATCGGATAATCCTTCTGCTTATCGAAAGACCCAGACCCATATTCCCTCCGCTTCTGTTCTTTGTTGTTCTGAATGGCCTGAAGATTTCCTCAGAGTCAAGTGTAAGCCCCGGTCCTGTATCTGTTACGGAAATGGTGATGCTATTATCCGAAGCTTTTACAATAATCTCAAGTGTTGTCTCTGAATCCGCCTCGAATGCGTTTCTTACAAGATTACTTACGCATATGGCGAGGAGTTTTCTGTCGGCATTGAGCGAGAACTCCTCATCTGTCATTGAGATCGAATACTTGATCCCATCTGTCTCACACGAATGGGTACAGATTGAAAGTATATCATCTCTGCACAGTTTTGAGGTTACCGGCTCAGGTGATTTCGCGAAGGAACCAAATGAATCAATCAGCTCCTGCGCCGAATTCATCTCTCTTCTCACTTCGCTGAGTATCTTGAGTGTTCTCTCATCGGAATGTCCCCTTGCGAGAAGATCGAAGTATCCTGAAAGAGCACAGAGTGTATTACCCATCTCATGTGAAATTCCAGCGGACGCGGCACCAATATCCGCCATTGCTGCCTGGTCAGCGATATTTCTTTCAAGTTCGCTTATTCTTGTGGCATCGGTTACAAGAACCGTTATCTCATCTGTGAGTGATCTGGATATCGACACACTGTACATTTTTGAGGGATGCATATAGGACTCCTGAATCTGAAATTCCGCGGTTCTTTCTCCCGACTCGACAAGTTCCTCCAGCACCTTCTTTAAAGCCCGTCCTTCAGCCGTTCGATTCCAGGGGAATTCGGAATGCAGATTACTGTCTTTCAGTTCAAAGAGATCGCCTGACTGCTTATTGAAAAGTGAGAGTTCTCCCCTTCCGTCAAGTGCGAGTACCGCTGAACCGAGGACAGAAAGAATTGCGGCGGAACGATTTTCAATGATATCAGCCCTCTCCTCAGCCGCTCTTCTGAGCTCATTCAGCTGCTTATCTTTTTCATGCAGCAGTTCCATAAGACGATGAAATGAAGCTCCGGCTGCTTCAGCGCTGCTTCCGCCACCAGAGCTGTATTTGTCGGCTTCCACCAGTATTTCGCGCAGAGGTGTAATAACAGATCTCGTTAAATAACGAGGCGTAAAGACAGCAAGTACGGAAAGAGCCACTGTAAGCACTGCAAAACCAATTAGAAGAGTCCGATATATAAGAGCAAACGGGGATTGCGGCGGTTTAATTCCCAGAAACAGCTCGGTGTCCTGTATTTTAGAAAAATACCATTCATCCGTTTCGTCCGGTTTCGGGATTTCATCATTTGACAGCCCTTCGCCAAGTATCAGATTCCCGGAAGTATCGACAACCGCAAGAGCTTCCAGTCTTCCACTCCATATAAACGGAAAAACGGCTTCCTCAAAACTATCGATGTCGTTGACAGATTCAAATGAGTTCGCCAGAGCAAACGCTGTTACAGTCGCCATATGATCTGTTTCAGCTGACATATCGATCTCTATCAGAAAAACAATGATGAATGACACTGCAGCAGCAGCCGCTGCTGCTCCGATAGCAAGTCCTGTCAGGAGTTCAACTCCCATAATGAATTTCCTGGCCAATTACTCTCCCTAACTATTAATATCTAAACCATTATACTCTGCATAAGTATGGTTCTGAGTGCAACCATCATAAATCCCGAAAAACACATTACCTGAACTCAATCCTGTCAAGATAAATACCATGGCCTTCACCGTATTCATCACCAACAGATAGAGGTGATATTCGAATAATATCAATTGTATCAGCAACAAAAGAAAATTGCACAAGTATTTCTTCAAGATTCTCAGGGACATGCCCAAGTTCTCTATTTCTAAAATAACCAACCCATTCCGGTCTTTCCATTATTCCGGATGATACATAGATCGAATCGCGGAAATCACCACATGAAAGTTCTATTCCGGGGATTGAGCCGGACTGAAGTGACCTGAAAGCAATAGATACCCTGACTGTATCATCGTGATTCTCGGGAACAGGCAGAATAACAGCATCTTCAGAATTTGACATCACTAGCATCCTCTCCCTGGAGAAATTCCAGTGTGATCTGTTCCCTATATCGATATTTTCCGGGTACATCGAACAATAACTTCGATATTCTGTCGGAATATCCTCAGCTTCCCACGCGAGCCTGCTCTGTCCAGAGACAAACGCCAGAAGAAGCAATGGTATACCGATGATAAATGTTGAATATCTGTTTCTCTTAATCAGCAGCCATACAGATAAGCCTGTCAGCACAAGCCAGCCTGAGAATATGGGAAGATTGAGTCGAAGTGCGCTGGGTATCCATTCGGTAACACTGGTGTACTGTCCGCCAATCAGGCTGACAAGAGTGTCAGTACCGTCA
The DNA here is from genome assembly GCA_030620995.1 of Candidatus Aegiribacteria sp. Lineage (GTDB taxonomy): Bacteria > Fermentibacterota > Fermentibacteria > Fermentibacterales > JCC-6 > Aegiribacteria. The sequence goes on along the minus strand of JAUXIK010000016.1, from coordinate 12,153 downwards.
GCATGGTTAAATCTAAGTACTGGATATGCGAAGTATACAGCTGATATTCCCAGGGACAGCCAGATAAGGATTCTTACTTTTCTGTCCTTGAGCATACACCCCAGCGAGGCAATAAATACCGGCATGAGCGGAAGAAGCATCCTTCCAGATGGAGCAGGCATGCCTGCCCATGCGTTTGGAGACCAGATAATGAGGACAAAGAAATAGAAGATTGCCGGCAGACCAAGCCACAGTAACAGATCAGGATGTTTCCTTCTCAGAACAGGCAGTCCGGCAAGTCCTGCAATAATCCAGGGTGCTTTCCAGATGAGACCCGATTCAATATCCACAAGAGATGATCCTGCTGCCAGAAGAACTTCCGGAAACCTGAAAACGGGTTGAATAATAACGATTTTCAGGAATTCAATATTTCCGTATCTTACCCAGAATACGCGGCCATCCAGCAGAATCAGATCCGCAAGTAGACCAAGAATAACAATACCAGCCATCGCTGTGGAATAAATGATCTTCTTTTTTCTCTCAGTACTGATTATCAGGGCGATCAGCAGCCCTGCGGATATTCCGACAAACCTGATCTTTATCAGAACAAGAATGAAGGAAATACATACAATCCATAGTGTGCGTCGCCGGGAATCTACCATCCGAACACCAAGAAGGAAAAAAAGCAGAGCAGCCCATCCCGGAAACACAAGTCCTAAAATTGAACTGCCTGGAAGCAGCAGTATGCCAAGCACGGAAATGTATTTCCAGTCATACAATCCGCTCTTCCTGTAAATCCCGGAAAGAATCAGAATCGAAATAAGCGCAAAGAGCAGGTTCATAAGCCTTACTCCCGCTATAGAGAATGGATATCCCGGAATCATCAGCGCCGGAAATAACTTCTGATGATGCGGAATATTCTCGGATGGATCACCCAGTTGATGACGCATATTTCCGAATTCCCCTGATCCCGGTGAAATGAAATCCTCTGTAATCGTTGCGTAGTGCGGTTCATCACCCCCGAAAGGAACAAGAAAGATCAGCGGAATCAGTGGAATCATTGCTCGAAGAATACCTGCCTGTTTTCTGGATGCATCAAGCAATCCTGGAAATACTCCCAATAGTCCGAATGAGACAGCCAGAACTTCAACTGAGGGGCTGACAGCCCACAACAGCGAAAGTACGAGAAATACGGTGAGAAGGAGAGGAGATAATTTTGATATTCTCCCCTTTCCAAAAATCAAACCGGTGATAAACCAGGAGAGAGGAATTATTCTCCCCAGAGAACCTGGCGCAGGCATTCCAAAAATTCGCCAGATCGCAAATATCGTTATCGCCGCCGCAATATGGAAAAGCGCTCCGGATCTCTCATCGAGAAGTGATTTTATTCTGATTGTGACACCGTCCAGGCTTCCTGAATCCATATTACAGGATGGTTGAATGGTTGCCATTTTCTAGTAAGAGTAATAACTACAGGAAAAGTGGTTTCCCTTATTCTGAATAAGTTGCTTCCAGGAAGTATCTGATGAGTCTGTCCTCCGGTTTCGATTACTCCCATCAAGGTGGAATCTCTCATCCCTCCAGCTGAGATCTCAATAAACATGTCAGTCTTGTCCATGTTCTCCGCTTCAAGCAGCACAACCGGATGGTTGAGATTCGCGGATATTGGATCAGGCCAGATGACGGCGTTTTCAGCGTGAACCTCATCATGTACCAATATTCTATAGGCTGAAGCTCCCGGTAGACCGCAGATAAGAAGTCCTGCGATAATTCCTCCTGCAATAGCTGAATATCTCCACCTCTCCCGTTTTAAAAGCAGAGCGGGAAAACTCACAATGAAAAGGGGAAGTATTCCTGTTAGAGAGCCTTCAAATAGAATAACAGAGAAAGAAGCAAAAAAAGCAACCCTTGGAAGCAATGAATCCGAACCGGCAATTCCAAATACAGAACCTGCAAGGATCAAAGCTGTTCCGGCGTTCGCGTCTCCGGTTATCAGCGAGATTCCCGCTGTAATGAGCGAAATGAAGGTTATCCTGTTCTGCTTTTCAATCAGCGAAATACCTGTGAAAAGCAAAGCCCATGAAACGGTGAATCCGGAAATCCCTCTCAGAAGAAACAGGGCTGCTGACGCAAGCCCTATTAATAACAATCTGTCAGAGCGTATAGCTGACATCATCTATCTCTATCCTCTGTTTCCTTCTGTCGGGAACAAGATACAGGTGAGTTGTTCCTTCGTCGATATCCGCTGTGAAACCGGTTCTTTCAGAAACACGCAAAAACTTTCGGATAATAACACCTTTCTCGGACCATAGCGCAAGCGAACCTGAAATATTATAGGAAAAGGCCATAAATGTAAGAGAACCAGCCCTCGCAGGTACGCGCATGCATCCGAAACCGTTGTCAATTCTTCCGTCAAACCACCCGGGACCGTAGATCACGTCATTACCCATAGAGCTATGCCCCTTCGCACGAGTGTTATCAACATGGCGTTTAAACGGCATACGCATCGGTCTCGGGGCTATTATGTCCTGGAGAACGGAATCATCCATATCTATATGTTTCACTGCAATCTTCTCTGCTTTTTGTACCGCTGAAATTCGCCAGAACCAGGGTTTTCGGTTGAGCATTAGGGATAATCTTGTTTTCCATTCCATCTTCTTCCAGTATGCGGGAAGCTTACACTTCTCACCCCCCAGATACTTCCTTGCAAGATAGGCTGAAGATTCAAGCTCCCATTTACCGGCAATTCCTCTGTTGCTGGAAAAACCCATCATGTGTTCCGCTTCCAGTGACGGTGCAAGAAGAAAATTGTAACCTTTTTCTCTTAATCTCAGACATAGATCGGTATCTTCATAATACATAAATATCCGTTCATCAAAACCACCTGCCTCCTGAAGAGCTTCCCTTCTGAAAAGAGATACAGCAGCGGTTACAGCTGGAACTTCAACAATGCCGCCTGCAGGAGCTGGCTGAAAATGCATGAAATCATAATCATACCCTCTGCCGTATTCTGTCATGGCAGTTCCCGCGCTGAGCGTAACCAGAGGCCATTCCCACAATCTGATAATCGGTTGTACGGCTGCAGCAGATTTATTCCTTTCAAGTACTTCAAGAAGACCAAGAACAGCGGAAGCGGATATCCCGGCATCTGTGTTCAGAAGGAGAATATATGGCGTTCTGCACACCTCGAATGCCCTGTTATTACCGTAACCGAAACCTCCATTTTCCCTGTTATTCAAAACTGTAACCCAGGGCAGTATTTCTTTCAGAATTTCACACGTTTGGTCCGTTGATGAGTTATCTGAAACTACGACATCACATATCGGTTCAAGTTCATTCAGTGTCTCCGCGAGTTTCGGCAGCAGCGCTGAGGAATTCCATGTAACGATGACAACCGTGATTTTTTTATTCAACCTGTCACCTTCCCGGTACCGCATTCGGCTATTCTTCTATAAAAACGGTCTGTAACAGCATCCCATGTCCGCCCCGCAAGAACCATTTTTTTTCCTCGTTCTCCCATTGAACCTCGCAATTGAGGATTCTTCAGAAGAACATCAATCCTATTGGTCAGTGTCGCCACATCTCCCCACGAAACAAGAAATCCGTTCTGACCATCCTCGATCATGTCCGGCATTCCGCCCGACCAGCATCCTACAACAGGTTTTCCGGAAACCCAGGCTTCCAGAAGCACAATTCCAAAACAGTCCAGTCGCGATGGCTGCAGTAGTATGTCAGCTGCAGCGAGCAGATCTATACGATCCCTGTTCCTGATGTAGCCTGTTATCACGATATTATCACTGAATTCTCCTGCTGATTCAGACCAGACGGCAAGGTTCTCCTCCGCGTCAGGTAATACCGGACCCGCGAGCATAAGAGTAAATTTACACCCTTTCATCCACAGATGTCTGCAGGATTCAATAATGTGTTCTGTTCCTCTTTCTTTGCAGTGAGCTGTCAGACTGAGTATCACAGGTCCTTTAATACCGAATCGCTTAAGCACAGATTCAGGATCAGCATTTCGGAACTCTGCGGGATTGACACCACTACCGAGAAGGAGAACCCTTTCCTGTGGCACACCCATATCCATATACAGCTCCTTCTCGAAACTGTTCTGAGCTACTACTAAGTTGCTGTCTCTGATGATGTCCCTCTGACACCCCTCGAAATAGTGTATCGGAGATATTCTCCTGTACTTCTCCCCAATATTGGGATGAGGAACCACCACAAGCCCGGCACCTGTCTTCCTGCTATGATACCATCCTTCATAAAGCATGAATGGCATTGCATTCGCATGGACAAAACCAAATCCTCTATCTTTCGAAAGCCACCTGTGCAAAGAAGGTATAAAAGGATTCGGATAGAAATATCGATCAGGACCACAGGGGGATATCCTCCTTAGAACAGCGCGGAACAAATTCTGAAATGGAGGATGTACTACCGGGAAACGTCTTATTTCAATACCATTCCAGATATCCATTCTTTTCTGAATATGCTGGCCTGATCTGGAAACCAGCCATGACATGTCCCAGGCATCTGTAGAACAGATTACGGATTCATGTCCCCACCTCTTTCCGGCAAGGGCATGCTCGATAACATAACGTTCAGCTCCACCATGATACGGCCAGGTTCGATGAATCAGATGGAGAATTTTCATGCTTCAGCTATCTTTCTGTAGAATCCGCAAAGTCTTCTTGCCACGTCCTTCCAGCTTTCCCCCGGCGCACTTTCAGCCATTGAACGCAGTTCATCCATCCTCCCGGTATCTTTCAGCATGAGCAGCGCCTGAATCCACTCTTCAGGATCATCCGGGTGCAGCAGCATTCCTCGATTTCCTACCGTTTCCGTCAATGCTGTCGCGTTGGCCGCAATTACCGGCGTATTGCATGCCAGCGCCTCCAGTGCTGGAAGCCCCAGCCCTTCGTAGATACTTGGATAGAGCAATACTCTTGCGCCGCGGTACAGATCAACCAGTGTTCTGTCATCGATATTTTCGATTATCCTTACGTTACCGTCATGTTCAATGCTTATACTGCCCCATGCTTTTGTTCCGACCATGACCAGCGGTAATCTGAGGCCTCTTTCTCTTGATCTGTAATAGATATCAACAAGAAATGGAATGTTTTTTCTGGGCACTAAGTTACCTACATGAAGAAGATATTCTCCAATCTTCAGATCCAGCTTTCTCATCGTATCAGCGGAGGGTTCTCCGGGTGAGAAGATATCGTCGGCAGCTCCGCCTGCAACACATATATCGCTGAGAGGGATATTGAAGAATGTGGATACCTGCTTCGCGGTCCATTCTGAGTTGGTTGACACTCTTGAACCATTTCGAATCATCTTCACCTCTCTTTCCGCAAAGGCAACTGTCTCTCTAGTATGCCACTCCGGATGCTCCAGTGCGGAGAGATCGTGAATTGTAACAACTGATCTGCAACCTGCTGGAAACTCGGGCTGAACACCGCTGTGATGAAATATTGAACAGTTTTCATCGATTTGTTTTATTCTTCTGCTTCTGGAATGCAATTCCCACTTCCTGCGGATTGGAATCCTTCTTAGAAATGGGATCTTCAGGTAGAATGGTGTTCTAAGTTCGATGCAATCAACAGATGGACCGGGAACGCCGGGATGCACGGCAGGCACATCTAGTGTACTGAATTCAATTCCCTCTTCCTGGGCAACTTCCTTAAGAGCCCGGGCTGCAGACAGAAGGTATCTCGACACTCCACCAACAGCGTGAGGAACAATACTCAGATCAAGCCATACGTGTGGAATTCTTATTCTACACCTCTCCTGTCAAGTATCCAGATGGAATCCTCGGATGTAAATCCGGGAAAATACTGAGTATAGAGACTGTCATAATGAGCTTTAACATCATCTTCAAATAACCATCTGTGGTAGAGTACCATATCTACGCTGCCGGTCATTTCAGGAAATTCCGGCACTTTTTCAAGCGTTTCAGGAATACGCGCAAGAAACGCGTATTGACGCACATATGCCGATGCTGTCTGGAACAGTGCATATCTTCTCACGTTATCATCGCATGGAACTTCGAGAACGGTACGATCAGGGGATATGTCATAGCAGATACCGGGAATTTCAGCGGAAACGGATGATAGCACCATGACGGCCATTTCAGATAGAAAGAGAAAGAAAAAGAGGTTTTTCAGCCTTCCATTCATCATCTTTATGGCCATTCCTCCTCCTATGGCAACGAAAATGCCTCCAAGAATGGCAAATCGGGATGGCGCTCTTATCCCGTTAAGAACAGGAATGCTCTGAAGAAGTCGAAACGGTAGAGGAATTCCCAGAGGTCTGCCGAAAATGCGTAGCTCAGGACCCAGGCTTAAAAGGAAGAGAGATAGCACTATTAACACGAATCTCCACTGTTTTTTCTTCCAGGCAATGAAAATGAAGGCTATCAGCACTATAAGACCAGGAGTAACAACGCCTTCAAAAGTGTTCGGCATCCATGATAACCTGTGCGGAATGCCTGTAATCTCACCCACCAGACCGAATGGAGATGGAAGAATGAAGGACTGAGGTTCAGCTGACCAGTAAATAGCTTCTCTCCAGTGCATTACCGGAGATCCGACATCTCCGGGAGCTTTGATAATAAACATTGTGCATATTATCATTACTATGATTACCACCAGAGCAAGCATAACAGTTCTTTTCCAGTTCGCACGGATGATGAATGCTGTCGCGAACATCCCTATGGCTGCAAACATCGCATGAAAGGGGCTCTCAAATGCCGCTGCAAGCACAGCAACAGCAAATCCGGCGTAATATCTCCGGTATCTTTTTCTTAGATATTCCCTGCAAAGCCATAGAGAAGCGATCAGAGCCCAGCAGTTCGCAAGCTGGTAATGCTGCAGCAGATGAGCTGTTCGTGAAGGGAGCCAGGCCAGTGCCAGCGCAGTAAACAGCGCTCCGTATCTGTCAGCGCCCCATGACCTTGCCAGATACCAGCCGAAAAGAGCTGAAAGAAGGGTTCCGAACATCAATGACAGATTGTATGAAAGAACGGGATTACTGCTGCTTATCCCCGCAAGAGTAAAAACATAGGTATCAAACCATCCGATATGATGGAATACAAGAGAAACTCCATCAGGAGGATATATCAGTCTGCAGTAACGGGGATCATTGCCGTTATCGAGCGCATGCGAAACCCACCAGAAATGCCATGCCTGATCGTAGACGTCAGAATCGCTGCGAACAGTGTGATCAGGCATTATTTCACCGATAATTCTCTTTTCAGAAGATAGAAATATCTTTCCATAAGGCAGGAGAAGCAGAAAAAGCGAAACGACGAGGACAGCCGGAAACACGTACCTCTTTACTGAATTATCATATGTAGCATTATTTCCAGAGAACACTGAATACCCTTCCCTCACCGGCAAAGCTGAGATTCTTCCCTTTTACGGACATGACACCCGGTTCGATCGGCAGTTCTCTACCGTTTACACTTCCTGTTCCACATACTGTAAGTTCTGCTTCAATTGAATTCAGCGGCCCTTCCAGCACAGCATCTCCCGAATACTTCCACGATACTGCTTCAGTGGATGTATCCATAATGAATCCAGCTGGAGTTTCATGCCATGCCGCTGAAAGTGAATAACTGTTATCTGCCTGTGCAGTGTCCTGTGATCCTGCTCCAGATGCCATCCTGAAAATCCTTTTCCAGTCTCTTCTCAGCCTCTCAACTGAACCGGTATCCTCCGCATATGAAATGGAATTCCCGGACATTGATTTTCTCAGATCAGGTCTTTTATGAAGGTAGCTCAGAGACCGCGAAAGACCCTGAACCAGATTATCGCATGGCACTCGTAATACCGCATCGGAAGGTATGTTAAGGAATGATCCGGTTGCGGTTATAATGCATGGCACTCCCGCTCTCATTGCTTCAAGCAGACTTCCGGATGTTTCTCCGCATGTTGGATATCTCATGTCAACCGCGTAATCCAGTGTCCTTATCCATCCCTGGTATTCACTCTCCGGTAATCTTCCGCAATTGACTACCCAGTCCGGAGTATCTTCGGGATACCCTCCTCCGATAAGAATAAGCCCGGCTTCCAGGATTTCTCTTCGAAACAGTTCCACAGCTTCCAGAACTTCAGAAAGATTCCTTCCCGGATGATTAGAGCCAAGCATTCCTATGCAGATATCAAATGGTTTCTCAGGCATATCAATTTCGGGAATCGGACTTAAAGGATGCCCTATAGTACATGTTCCTCCTTGCCGGAAAGCGTCTTCTATTATCGATTCAGCATATGGAGAAAGGCATGCGGCTGAACCGGACGCATGTAGAGCCCTTCCGATAAGAGGATATTTCTTCTGAAGCATATCGTATTCCTTTACTGATGGTGGCTTCCTGGACAGCTCCTCTTCAATTCTTTCAGCATTCGGGCCATAACAGAACCTGAGTTCCCTTCTGTACTCCTCCAGCTGGTTATTCTTCAAATAGCAGAATCTAAGCATATGATGCAGGACTATTTCATGAAAAAGCGCCGTTCCGCCATACCTGTATAGAGCCTGAACAACTGGAAAACAGCTTATGGAGTTACCCAGCTGGAATATTCTGATATCAGGAATCACTGTCATATCGGAGATCTGATCGATTCTTATACTTTCGCAAATGCCGGATGGAAGGGAATCCGGATCTCCACCATCGGGATAAGCCACCGTCCAGTTCACGAAATCCAGTGTATTCTGAAGCACTCTCATCGCATATGTGGCCAGTCCTGTCTCTAAAGGTGGAATTGGTGTAACAAGAAGGGCGTCTTCTCTCTCTTCAGACATCTCCCCTCCATATCCGTATTCTCAGTTTCAGAAGCTGCGCGAACATCTCAGTAATCGCTGATACCTTTACCCAGGTGAATATTCCGTTTCTGACCGTCTCAAAGGATACCTGCCCTGCTCGTCTCGGATAATGAGATACAGGAATCTGCACCACAGAATACCCCTTTTTCTCAGCAAGAAGAAGAATCTCAAAATCTACTACTCCGGATGTCGATTCAGGTTTGATTACTTCAAAAATGCTTCTTCTGAAAAGCTTGAAGGATGCATCTGTGTCCTTGAATCCACCTCCAAAGAGTACAGATGTCAGAGCTCCGTAGGCAATTGAATAGAGAAGACGCATCCATGGATCTTTTCGTCTGTGCCTGTAAGCGGATACAATATCTGCCGTATCACGAAGGTTAAGCACTTTATCGAGTTCATTAAGATCGAACTGGCCATCGCAGTCAGTATAGAATATCCAGGGCATTCGTGAATTGGCAATTCCTGTGCGGATAGCGCTTCCAAAACCGAGATTGCGGCCATGTCTGACAACTCTGATCCTTGGATCATCCAGCGAGATACTCTCTGCGATTGCAGCGGTCCGGTCAGTCGATCCGTCATCAACCAGAATGATTTCCCACCGTTCGCAAAGCCCCTCAAGAACTTCCTTCGCCGATTCAATCATGAACCGAACGTTTTCCTCTTCATTATAGGCGGGAAAGAATACGGTCAATCCTTCCGAATCCAGCTTTCGGTCTATGATTTAATACCCCCCCCGTGTGATTTCACTGAACAGCATATAAGATGAAAAATATGCCAATACGGCAATGAAGTCTACAGAAGTTCAGCGACTGCTGCATGTACACAGGAATAACCTGACTATATATATATTATTAACAGGTTTAATCGGAAGGAGCTATCATGACTGGAAAAGTTACTGCACTGTTTTTATTCCTGTCAATATTATTAACCGATTCTGCGCAGGCTCTTACCTCTGAGATTATGACGGGCAAACCCGAAGACAGCTCAAATATCGAGTTCTTCATTGTTGATCATAAGTCAGATTCCTCCAGTACAGAGACCGGTGTCATAGATACTGACGAGATAAGGACAATGCCTGTTTCGGGCATTATCGATATCGTCGAAATGCAGACAGGTGTAACTGACTGCGGCGGTAGAAGGGGCGAAATATCCCCTTTCGGTGACGTATGCAGAAATTCTTATTTAACTAAAATCTCCGCACTTTCCGCTTCATCGGAACACTCCCCCCACTTTCGCGGCGGACGCAGCGGAGAAGTGCTTTATATCGTAGACGGTGTTGTCCATGTAGACCCGATTGACAACACTTTCAGCAGCGATATTCCACTGTCTTCAATATACGAAACCACAATCACTACCGGCGGATTTGATGCAGAATACGGGAACGCTCAATCCGGAATTGTTGATATTGTCGGACGCGAGGGCGGCAGTTCCTGCCATGGTGGAATCAGTCTCAGCGGCAACGACTGGGAGTCCCTGGGACTGGCCAGCGACTGGACATGGCACAGAAGAACACCCTGGGGCGACGCCAGACTGAACTCGGAAGCATTTGCAGGCGGTCCTGAGCCGATTTCCGCTTACCTCCTTCCAGCCATCGGTGTGCATATACCGGGAGAGATCAGGTTCTTTGCGGCTGGAGAGTACAACGAAACGGGAGGCGGTGAAAACGGCAGGTATGGCTTCGGCTTTGATGACTGGTCTACCGCATATTCGGGCAACATTAAGCTGACTTACAGGCCCACATCGAGAACAAGGATCAACATTACCGGTTTCTATCTGGATAAAACATCAGGATGGTTCGGAATTGGTGATTACTGGGCATGGAGCAAGTTCGAAGATATTTATATCGATAATGAATATGTATCTGAAACCTATGGCGACACTCTTGCATTGGGAAGCAACATTCTCTACGCTCTTCCGACCAGATTCAGGGAGAACTACAGTGTCGGTCTGGGAATCACACATATGTTAAGCGACGCTGCCGATATAGAGATCAGGCTGAACAGGTTTCAATCATCCTTCGAATACAGGATAAGGAATGATCCCGACGGCCCCTACTATACAGAGTGGCTTGGAGAGAATTTCACAGAAGAAGACTGGCTCAATTATTCCCCCGAACGAACCATGGACTATTATGGTTTTTACAGGGAGGGCACAAGCCGATTCGTCTGGAACGAGAGCAGAAGTACTGTATCCACTTTCGGAATAAATATTACCGGAATGCTCAATCAGGAACACCATCTGAAGACCGGCATCGAAGTAAAACATTACAATGTCTTCCATTACAATGTGATCGCGGATTCTACAGGAAGCGTACACCTTAACAGATATCACGCTTCTCCTAACTCTGGCGCGATCTTTCTACAGGACCGGATCTGCCTTAATAATGACGATATGTTTTTGAATGCAGGACTCAGACTGGACTATTTCGATCCCAATCCGGACGGTTCCTCCTCGAATCAGCTTGACCCAGCAGTGAATCCGGAAGCAAGTGTAAAATACTACCTGAGTCCCCGTCTGGGATTCACATATCCTCTAGGTGAAAGACATTTCATGTATTTCTCTTACGGGCAATATTCCCAGATGCCTGAGTTCAGCCGGATATTCAGTGGAGCGGACTACAGCTTCTCGGAAGATATCCCCATTGTCGGTTATCTCGATCTGTCACCTGAGAAGACCGTAAGTTACGAAGCTGGATTGAGTTATCAGATAAACAACGTCTCTACGATAGATATCTGCGGCTATATCAAGAATATCAGCGCTCTCACCGGCACACGGAGGATTCAATCAGGAGCAACTGAGGAGTATGATCTGTATGTCAATAACGGTTATGGCAATGTCAGAGGATCAGAAATAACTTATTCCCTCCGTCCGAGAGGTTTTTTCAAAGGCAACCTCAGCTATTCGTACTCCATTGCAAAGGGCAGAAATTCCATAGCATCGCAGAATTATATCTACAGTTTGTATGGCTGGAACCCTCCCTCTGAGGAACATTACCTTGACTGGGATCAGAGACATACTATCAATGCCGAGCTTGACTTCCGCATTCCCCGAGGCGAAGGGCCCAGAACAGGCAATACACCTTTCCTTGAAGGATTCGGAATGCACCTCTCATGGAATTTCGGCAGCGGGTTCCCTTACACTGCAAGCAATCAGGGCACTGAGATACCTGTTATAAATACCAGAAGATATCCTGCAACGATGATGGCAAGCCTAAAGGTCAATAAGAATTTCTGGCTCGGTTCATTTACTCTTGATGCATGGTTTCAGGTGTACAACCTGTTCAACAGGCAGAACATAGATCTTATCATGGATATTGAATGGTACGAGGCCTGGCAATATTTGGATTACTCGTAT
>JAUXIK010000124.1 GCA_030620995.1 Candidatus Aegiribacteria sp. | reverse complement strand
TTATCCTCTAATGATCAAGACAGCAGAATACAGACAAATCACTCTTATGGAAAGATATGATGGAAGAAATGTTATTCGATCCGTTATTTCAGAGCCGAGAGTATCAGTACTTTTCTTCTTCTTCCTGAGTCGATATACATATTTCTGTACTGGATGGAGCAACGGCAAAACCAGCATGCATATACCTGCCATAACTGCCGCTAATCTCAGGATATTCGAGTGAAGAAATTCAGGAAACAGAAATGCGGAAGAAAGGGTTATTACGCCAACTGCGGCAGCTGTGTGCATTAACTCATACAGTGGTGCTAAAGCAGAATTCAATGTACTGACACCTTTTGATTTCAGATAACCAGCTCTCCCGGCGAAAAGCCAGATCTTCCCGGGGATGTATCTTCCAAGCTGGCTAGCGAACCATATACCTCTGAGTTCACTGGAGCCGGAAGTAGATCCGAGCTCTCTTGATATCCATACCCATCCAAAAGGTGTAAACCAGTAGGAAATGAAAAGAAGGATAGCTGAAAACGAAATAAGCAGAGGATCAGGTTTCCAGTTCAGCAGGGCTATTTCAGAAAGCCATTTGCTTCCATATCTGAGAATTAAAACTACCGAAAGTACGAGCAGAATCAGCAATACTGCTCTGCTGATCCAGACAAGACGCTGTCTTGCCATCATAGCAGCTTCTCGAAACTGTACCACTCCAGTGTTTTCTGAATGCCATCAGAAAGCGAGATAGAGGGCGCAAATCCTGCATCAGCAGCTTTGCGGATAGACACATAGTGATCTTCACTGAAAAGCCTCAATCTGCTGTATGATAGAGACCTGGGTTTGAATGGTCCTGATCTCAGAGCTAAAGCGTAGAGAAGTCGAGGCAGAGGAATCGCCATAAGCTTCTTTCCCATTTCCTGTGCTATCAGAGCGCCAAACTCTCTGATAGAGACTACTTCAGGGCCACCAATATTGAAGAGCCCCGCATTCAGGCATCTTCCAGGCATTGAATTTTCAATTGCATTACAGACATCTGAAACAAAGGTTGGTCTGATCCTTCCACCTTTCAATCCGATTAATGGAAGCCAACCTTTTCCCACCTGCTTGAAGAAGGGCAGTTTGTGCCTATCTCCAGGGCCATAGACAAAATCCGGTCTTAGTATTGTCAGCTGTCCGGACGTGGAGATGAAATGTTTACGCAGAATATTTTCACCGTGATATTTTGATTTTTCATAATCCCCCCATGGATCAGCTGGACTGTCTTCGGTAATATCCGCATGAAGACCTGCAATACCAGGTGTGCTGAGGTGTATTAAATGAATTTGTCTGGTTTTGCATATATCCGCCAGCATCAATGGAAGGATTTCATTGGATTGTGTTAACTGACTTGGATCAACTCCTGGAAACCCCATCTTACCAGCGCAGTTAACAATTACATTCATCTTATCCGGGATGGAAGCTTCAGTCAGATCACCATCAATAGACCTTACATGTCTTTTAACCGTGAAGTTCTTCTCCAATAAATGGGTGAATACTGCTGAGCCAATAAAGCCACCTGCTCCGGTTATCAGAATATTCAGAGCTGTCTCCCTATCTATTGAATATGGGTCAAGTTTTCAAGCAACGATCATTCTGCCTGTTTGAGATTGGTTCAGTGTTAAAAACAAAGTATGTAATATTCAATTAACAAATATATATATACTACAACGAAAGTAATGATTCCAGCTTGTATGAATTCAACTTATCGAATTCACTTCGCAGCGAACTTGAGAAGGGACCTCCAGCATGAAGATAAAGACCGATTGCTTTCATTTTCTTGGGCACATACCGTGCAAACCGCATAAACTGCATGGATATCATTGCAATTCGTGCCCGGAGTATATGAAAAGAGATGGTCGAATTCTGATAATCAAGCTGGCTGCTGCCGGTGACGTGATCAGAACCACACCCGTTTTAGAACCTTTGAAAAGGGAGTATCCTTCTCACAGGATAGCATGGCTCAGTAAGTACACTGATCTTCTCCCTTCAATAATAGATGACCCGTTATCGTTCTCACCTGAATCAATACTATGGTTGAGAAACACATACTTTGATCTGTTGATAAATCTTGATAAAGATAGAGAAGCATGTGCTCTGGCGAAAGAGTTAAACGCCGGGCGGAAGCTGGGTTTTATTCTGGATGACAATGGTTTCTGCAGTCCATGTGATGAAGGCGCTGCACAGAACAAGTTCATTACAGGTTTATTTGATGATGAAAACAGGAAGAATATGCTATCCTATGTTGAAGAGACGATGGCCATGTGCGGGTATGAGTTTCATGGTGAGGAGTACATCCTGGATACACCGGATACTCACGTAGATCTGGAGATTCCCAGCGAAGAAGGTGCTATCATAGGATTGAACACTGGATGTGGTAGTAGATGGACCAGCAGATTATGGCCTGAGAAATACTGGGTTGATTTAACCCGACTTCTTCTCAATCAGGGGAACAGGGTCATACTTCTTGGTGGACCAGAAGAAGATGAGAAGAATACCAGGATTTCAGGGATAACGAATGCATACTATCCTGGTTGCTTCCCGCTGAATGAGTTCATCTCAGTTATGGATAGATGTGAGGTAGTAGTCACCGCTGTCACAATGGCTATGCATATAGCGATCGGTTTGAAAAAGAAACTTGTTTTGTTTAACAACATCTTCAATCCGCATGAGTTCGAATTATATGGGAGAGGAGTCATCCTTGCTCCTGAGCAGGAATGCACCTGCTTCTTTCAACCCATGTGCACGAATAAGAGCTTTTGTATGGAAACACTTATGCCCGATACCGTGCTGGAAGCCATAAATTGTTTACTGAGTTCAAAATGAAGATCTGTATTCTTGGTCCAGCTCCACCATTCCGGGGAGGTATTGTTACATATCTTGGGATGCTGGCAAGAGAACTCAAGAGAAAAGGAAATGAAGTATTCTGGTCTTCATTCAGGAAACAGTATCCACGATTTTTGTTTCCAGGATCAGATCAGCTTGGAGAAGTTGCTCCCTGGATCAGGATGGAGAACACTCCACGATTTGTGCCATGGTCGCCCGTAAGCTGGTACAGAACTTACAGGGATATCAAGAAAGAGAATCCCAGGGCGGTAATAATGAAATACTGGCTGCCCTTTTTTGCGCTCGGTTATGCAGCAGTTGCTTACTTTCTCAATCGTTATACTGATATTAAAACTATATACATACTTGATAACGTTGTACCTCATGAAAAACAGCCCTTCAGTCGTATTCTTGGCAAAGTTGCATTAAATCAGGGTTACGGGTTCATAGCACAGTCAGAGAATGTGAAGAGCGATCTTCTTTCTGTCCTGCCGAATGTCAATAAAGACAGGATTAAGTTAATTCCGCATCCAGTTTATGACTTTAGTGAACCCGGAGTGGAAAGAAAAAGCAAAATTGAAGCCAGGAAAAGCCTGGGACTTCCAGCAGATATTAAGGTGATACTGTTCTTCGGGTTTATCAAACCATACAAGGGAGTGGACTACTTAATTGATGCATGTCCAATCCTGAAAGCCAGATATGGTAATGAGATCAGAGTGTTGATAGTCGGGGATGTTTACGGAGACAGTACACCTTATTACGACAGAATCAATAATTCAGGCGCCAGAGATATAATATCGTTCGATAACGACTTCATTCCTGACAGCAAAGTAGAGGATTATTTCATTGCATCAGATCTACTCGTGCTTCCATATCTGTCTGCAACTCAGAGCGGTATTATTCAGATAGCTTACAATTACGATCTACCGGTGGTAACAACAAAAGTAGGCGGACTGCCCGAAGTAGTTCAAGATAGTGTGACTGGATTTCTTGTTCCACCTGAAGATACGGTACAGCTGGCAGAAGCAGCAATCCGATTCTTCGATGAGAATTTCGCATCCAGACTGGCAAAAGGAATAGCTGAGGAAAAGCACAAATACTCCTGGGATAATCTAGCGTCAGCGATTCTTGCTCTTGCAGTCGAGTAACACATATCGAAGCCA
>JAUXIK010000186.1 GCA_030620995.1 Candidatus Aegiribacteria sp. | reverse complement strand
GTGGTCAGAAGAGCGCGAAAAGTCCTTTCAGATCTGGAGGCGGGACGTCATCTCATGCCAGGCGGCTTTTCAGACGATCAGATGGAGCTTCAGCTGAATGAGCCGGAGGCGGAAGATCCTCTGATAGAAGAGCTGAAGAAGATCAATCCCGATTCTCTCACACCGCTTAAGGCGCTTGAAATTCTTTACGAGCTTCGTGACAGACTAAATTAAAGAGTGACAGGCACTAATTAAATTAAATAATGCCTGTCACTCTTTAATTCAGTGAACAGGAATCTTCAGTTTTCCACTGCAATTTTGTGAACTATCCGCAGTCCATGCGGATCGAGTGCAGTATGGAAGTAGCAGCTGTCTATGAAGGTAATTGATATCTACTTCTATTCTGTCACGGGTACCGTCTACGTTCACAAATCCTAGAAAGAACTTACGGCCTGCATGCGCATCTGCGGATTTTTGAACGAGATACCCCGACGATTCGCAAATACTGGTTACAGTATTCTCCACTCTTGTTCGATTATTCAGCATTTCTGCTCTATCGGTTGACCCGATGTAATTAAAATCAAGGTCCACCGATAATCTGGATGGAGGTCCGAAAAATAGATTAAGCGCAGTTCCGCCTTTCAGGACGAATACATCTGACAGGAAAGGGTGTTTGAATATGTCATTCAGAATATCTGTAAGACGTATGACTTTCTCCAGGGCATTAATCCTGAAGCCAGTTTCTGCTGAGAGATATTCGATTCTTTCTCTGTCAGGTTGCATGGCCTTCAAACTTCCCTGCCAGGTTGTCTGGAAGAATTATGTTCCATCTTTTATCAAGTGAGCCGTTAACATATGTTCCCGGAAGGTATTGAGGGCTGATCGGTTTCTTCTGCTCAAATTGATTGAGATAGCTGCTCGAAACTCCGAATTGCTCCATGTTCTGGTTAAGGAACCAACCGACAGCAGCCCAGAGGTTCTTCTGATTGTAAACTTCGAGTATTCGCGTGAGAAGATCGAGATCCAGTACCCCAAAGCCTGAAGCTGATACTACAAGCTCTTCAAGGCCACCTGAATGATATGGTTTACGAAATCCCTCAATCAGTGTTCTCTCCCGGCCGGTAACCAGCAGGTTGACATTTTTCCTTATGATTGTGCTTGTTCCGATGTCAGGGCAGGTTTTTAGAGGCGTTGGTGTACTCAGGAACCTGATGGTCGAATTCCTCATGTTGATTTTCTTATGCCTTAATGAACAGAAGACTGTGCAGTCTTTCCAGATGGAATGGCTGAATCCCAGCAGCTCAAGAGCAGCATGGTAGCAGAATATCCCATTATCCCT
>JAUXIK010000061.1 GCA_030620995.1 Candidatus Aegiribacteria sp. | reverse complement strand
ACCATCGAAAGCTTGAACTCAAATGGGGTTCATGAAATAAGCTGCAGAACAATTGCATCAACCAGAAACAGATGCAAGGTTATTAGTGAGTAATTACTGTTCTGGTTATGCAGAGCGTTAGCACATTAGAAGGGATTGACAGACAGTATCATTATTGATACTATACTCTATGGCAAAGATAGAACAGTTGATAAAAAGAATGAAGGATAACCCGAAAGGCGTTCTATTCTCGGATTTATGTAAGGTTTGCATATACTATTTTGGTGAACCCAGGCAATCCAGATCAAGTCATCAAGTTTACAAAACACCATGGCAAGGCGATCCGAGAGTGAACATCCAGAATAAGAAAGGCAAAGCAAAAGCTTACCAGGTTAGACAAGTTCTTCGAGCCATAGAGAGGTTGAGTGAAGAAGATGCCACTAAAAAATGATCTTTACACATACAGAGTGACATGGTCGGAAGAAGATCAGGAGTATGTTGGTCTATGTACAGAGTTTCCCAGCTTGAGCTGGCTTACCGAAACCCAGGAATCAGCTCTAGAAGGAATAAGACAGCTTGTGGCTAATGTTATCTCTGATATGAAGAAAAATAAAGAAAAAATACCAGTTCCGATCTCAATCAGGAAATACAGCGGGAAGTTCATGGTGCGGATTCCTCCCGAAGTTCATCGCAAACTTGCTGAAATCGCGGCAGAAGAGGGAGTAAGTATCAACCGACTAGTAAGTGCAAGACTCGCAAAATAAAGTGCTAACGAAGTAAGGATTCGTAGCGCACGTGTGCGCTGCAATCCTGCGTTGAATTAAGCGATGCGAGTATTTGGATTCTATTAGTGACGTATGATTAACATAGCCTTTTCCAGCGGCATTTTCATTTTCGGCCCGGGAAGCGGTTAATGTCACCAATTTCGTAGAGAATTACCAGAGATATCACTTTCCCGACTCCATAAATGGTTCGGAGCAGGTGAAGTGACTCAGAACCTCTTCACGGTTGCATTTGCGAGTAATATTCATGCCATACTCGGGCTGATTGTACTGGCTGTTTGTGTTCTGAACATGGCTGATAAGGTCAGCTCTCTTTCTGACCATGTAATTCCTTCTTCTCAGAATATCTCTTGTTGCTCTCATCTTCACAGGATAGACATAGGCCATGGGGAAGGTTCCTCCCCTGAGTATTGATGCTATCTTACCGGAATCTATCCTGTCGTTCTTAGCCTTTCCCCCATGGATGGCTTTCATATACAAGGCATGGCCAAGGGTGAAAGGTATTCCTTCCTCGGCGCATACATCCGCAATCCATTACCAGATGAAGATGCACTATACTCCGACAACAACATCCGGTTTGTAAGGCTAGATAGCTTTGATAAGGGATTCTGGATTCGCATCCATGTTACGGTAAAGGACAATTTCTCCATCCGAACTGATGATGCAGACATACATTACCCTGGCGTGAAGTTCGATGCCGCAGTAATATTGGTGTGTATTGGTATAAAACCTCATTGGGTCTCCTCCTTTGGTTATAGGTTGCCATCTTCAGCATACAAAGCTGTTTGCCGAAGAGGGAGACCTCAATGAGTATCAATCGCATCAACACGGACTGGCAAACGTTATGCATAATAAAATTTAATAGAATGAGGTAGCTAAATGCAAAAGAATAAACAGAAACCAATGCCTTGGTTTGCTTTTAAAATAATGTCTTTGATTATGAATATCAAAAAGAAATTTAGAAATATTGATGAAGAAATTAGTTTAGCAGGAATGCAGACGGGGGATTATATTTTAGATTTTGGCTGTGGGCTTGGATTTAACACATTTCCCGCGGCACAAAAAGTTGGAAACAATGGTAAAGTTTTCGCATTAGACATTAATCCGCATGCAATTAAAATAATCAGAGAGAAAAGCAAGAACAGTAATCTTAAAAATATCGAAACTATTCTTTCTGATTGTGATACACACCTGGAAGATAGAAAAGTCGATATCGTTTATTTGCACAATACATTACCTCTTGTAAAAGACAAACAACGAGTTTTGGATGAAATAAGCCGTGTTTTAAAAGTTGGTGGAAAATTATCATATATGAGTAGAACTTTTTCACGCGTTGCTGGGGGGGATTCAATGAATGATGAAAGATTGAAGAATAATTTAGAAGCCGACGATAAGTTTAAGTTAGCAAGAGAAAATAAAGGACATTTAGTATTTGAAAAAATGAAAAAGATAAATGCATAACAACGCGCTTCACCTGACCAAAAACGCTATGCGTTTTCGGCAGGTGAGCTTGGTCGTTATCTAATAGATACCACTCCATCGTGCATTGCATTCGTACATATTCTTATGTATTCCATATGTATACAATAGACTCAACAGTTTTGGAGGTGAAATTTGTCAAAGACTGTAACTCTTAGGCTTAATGAAAAGACATACAGACAGTTCCGTGAATTGGCCGAACAGGATAATCGTCCTCTTTCAAACTTCATTGAGACCGTTGCCTTGCGTTATATCGAAGAGCATGGGTATGTAGACGAGTTTGAAATGACTGAAATCCACGCAAATGAAGAACTGAATAGAAGCATAAGGAACGGGCTACAAGACGCGAAATCCGTGCGAGGTCAGTTTGCCTAATTTCAAGATCTTCGAAACAAACGAATTCCTCAAGCAACTTGAGAGATTACCACTCAATTAGTCTGCATTTCTAAGGAATAAACTTTATGGGTATGTATATCCACAAATCAGGATTGAACCATTTTATGGAAAGAACATCAAGAAGCTTCGGGGCTATTCCCCTGATACCTGGCGATACAGGATAGACAGTTTCAGACTGTTTTGTGTTGTGGACAAGAAGGAACATGTCGTGTTTATTCTTACAATTGATGCTAGAAGAAATGCATACAGGTTATTGATGGACGACGCATCCTGTTCCCGCTGACCAGGCGACGGAAAGATATCTACAAGGCTTTTGTCGTGCTACCGCCTGTGTAGGTATAATCTGAGCGGGAATTTAGGATTCAATCAATCAGTTAGCAATCGCAGTCAGTCGATCAACCAGAACAGCGCGATGCACCGTTTCGGTTTCCATGATAAGGGAATCGATGGAAAGATAACTTGATTTACTACTGATAGAGATTCAATCAAGTAACATATAGAAAACATAAAAAGTAATGTAGAGTATTTTCTCAGCGAATACTGCTCAAAAATGGATTCTGAAAAAAAAGTATTATCAGGTCTAAAACGTAACAAGTAAGCACAAGGAGCATCAGGTATGTGGTTAAAAGTCATTATGTTTGCAATCATCGTTCTGGTGTTCATGATTACTGTAGCGATTCTCTACGGATCAAACCGCTGGCAATCGAATACGAGAGAGCTGCATGCGAAGATGGAAGCAGTACGATTGCCGATCATGCCGGATACGTTTCATTCACACGAGTGGGATGTACTGCCCTCACCTGTTCAGCGTTACTTCCGCACTGTTTTGAAAGAAGGACAGCCGCTGATTGCAGCGGTCAACATGGAACACGCCGGAACCATTAACATGAGCGAAACAGGAGAACAATGGAAGCCGTTCAAGTCGATTCAGCGCGTTATCATCCGGCGTCCAGGTTTTGTCTGGGATGCCCGCATTCACATGGCGCCATTACTCAACATTTTCATCCATGATGCTTACATTGCGGGTGATGGTGTTCTGACCGCGAAGCTGTTCGGTTTCCTGACAGTGATGGAGCAGCCCGGCACTCCGGAATTGGCACAGGGAGAGCTGATGCGATTTTTCGCTGAAGGAGCATGGTATCCCACGTCACTTCTGCCAGGTCAGGGCGTGGTTTGGAAAGCAATTGATGACACACAGGCTAGCGCGACGCTTTCCGATGGCTCAATCAAAGTAAGATTGGTGTTTCAATTTGATGCTCAGGGATTAATCAGTTCAGTTCGTTCCGATGGACGATACCGCGAAGTGGATGGAATACAGGTATCAACCCCCTGGCAGGGTTGTTTCTGGAACTATGAGTTACACGATGGTATGCTGATACCGCTTGAGGCCGAAGTGGAATGGCTACTGCCGGAGGGACCGAAACCTTACTGGCGCGGCCGTATTCAGCAAATCGAATATGAATATGCTCAATGAGTAACATCACATTGTGCTACACGCAGTAACTGCCTGATTCCGGGAGCTACCGACATTGCTCTGATGCCACCGGTAAGCCTGGTCATGCAAGCTGCACTGATTCCTATGGAAATAAGCCTTGTGTTATTTGCCTTCAACTTCTTTTAAAGCTTCACTCAGTGCATCACGAACCTGCTCCATCATTTCAGGCGTTAATGTGATACCCTTGCGAGTGGGCTTCCAGTCACCCTTGTCATCCATGTAGTAAATCCTGGCTCCAATGTACTGATTTCCTTTGAACTCCGACAGTTCTATTCGAACCAGATCGTTACCCTTCTCGATATCTCTTATAGTTTTTTCCAATGGTTTCATCCTCTCCAAACGCTAACTCTGATTGCTCACGAAAGGCAAGTCTAATAAAAAAGACCTTTGAAATGCAAGATCAAATAAATGCATTATGATAATTAGGAAAGTTCAAAGCACTGATCAGCCACACTCAGAGTAGCCGCAATTCAAAGCACAGGAAACACATCCTGATTCATACTTGAGCGGTCCTCCACACATCGGGCAGGCTCCTGCAAGATTTTCGACTACTTCATCATCAAGTTCAGAGCTGCTTTTTTCAGGTTCTCTCCCCGTGTTCTCCACAGGTTCAAGAGATTGAATTGCATTTAATGTCTGTCCCTGAATTGAATCAGAGCTTTCTTCAAGATACCATTCGATAGTCTGACCAATTGCATCAGCGCAGGAGAGTATTCTATTTCCACTCTGCCAGACAATCCGGTGACAGCTTATCCCTTTCAGTTCTTTGACAATTGCTTCAGGCTTTATGTTTGACCGCAGTGCAAGCGAAACAAGTCTACTGATAGCTTCCGATTGACTCGCTGCGCATCCTCCGGCCTTGCCCATTTGAGAAAATATCTCTACAGGTCCATCCGAGTCCATATTGATGGTTACGTAAAGGTTACCACAACCGGTCCGGATTCTCCTTGTAATACCGGACGTAACATCTCCCCTGTCTCGGGGACCGGTCGGAATCGCAGGGAGTGGAACATCAATCATCTGACATTCTGTAGTTGAACTGTCCAGGTTGAGAACCTGCTTATTTCTACTCTTGTCCCTGTATACAGTAACGCCCTTGCAACCAAGTCGTCTTGACAATTTGAATACTTCCGCTACATCCTCACGAGTAGCATCCTCAGGCAAATTAACAGTTTTTGAAACAGCATTATCAGTGTACTTCTGGAAAGCAGCCTGCATTCGGACATGGTAGGCAGCAGAAATGTCATGAGATGTACTGAATACCCTCTGGACATCACTCGGAATTTCAGGTATTCCATGACATGAGCCTTTTTCAGCCACCTGGCTCATGACTTCTTCGGAGGCAAATCCCTTCTCTCTGGCTACTCTTGCAAATTCGGGAACAATTTCGTGCAGCTCATCATTCTCATCAAGAAGATTACGCCTGGTGAATGACAGTGCAAATACCGGCTCGATGCCTCCCGAACATCCAGCAATAATACTTATGGAACCAGTAGGAGCTATTGTTGTAACAGTAGCATTTCGGAGCGGAGACTGATGTTTTTCATCGTATACGCTGCCCTTGAAATTCGGAAAAGGTCCCCGTTCCTCAGCTAGATCAGTACTAGCTTTTCTGCCCTTTTCAGCAATAAAACTCATCAGATCCTCAGCGAATAAAAGAGCTTCTTCTGAATCGTAAGGCATCCCCAGCTTGAACAGAAGATCAGCAAAGCCCATCACTCCAAGTCCGATTTTTCTGTTTCCAGCAACCATTTCCGCTATTTCCGGAAGAGGATACTTATTCACTTCAATAACATCATCAAGAAACCTTACTGCATTCACTACAGTTTTCTCAAGCCTGTTCCAATTCATTACATATGCTTCATCATCTCTTTGCTCCACCATGACAGAAACATTCACTGATCCCAGATTGCAAGCTTCATATGGAAGAAGAGGCTGCTCACCACAGGGATTCGTTGCCTCAATATCGGCAATATGCGGTGTAGGATTCGCATCATTCATTCGATCGATGAAGATAATTCCGGGTTCTCCGGAATTCCACGCTGAATCTACAATTGCATTGAAGATTTCTGTGGCGTCTCTGCTTTCTACAGTGTTACCTTCTCTGGGATTTACAAGATCGTAACTTGTTCGCCTTTCAACAGCATTCATGAATTTGTCAGTAGCAGCTACGGAAAGATTGAAATTGTTCAGTTTTTCCATGTTTCGCTTAATATTAATAAATTCATCTATATCAGGATGATCTACCCGCAAAACAGCCATATTGGCACCTCGGCGCACACCGCCCTGTTTCACTGTTTCTGTAGCCTGATCAAAAACAGTCATAAAGGATAATGGGCCGCTTGAAATACCTTTTGTAGACATCACAGTATCGTTTGCAGGACGTATTCTTGAAAATGAAAAGCCTGTTCCTCCACCGCTCTTGTGAATCAGAGCAGTGTTCTTAACTGCGGTGAAGATGCTCTCCATACTATCCTCTACTGGAAGGACAAAACAGGCAGATAGCTGACCAAGAGGAGTGCCGGCGTTCATAAGAGTTGGAGAATTGGGAAGAAATTCCTTTCTTGCCATCATATTATAAAATGATTTTGCCCTCTTTTCGACATCATCATTGAACTTCTCTTCCGCTGCAGCAACAGTGGAAGCAACTCTCCAGAGCATCTCTCCGGGTTCTTCCAGAATTTCTCCGGTTACTGATCTGTTTAGGTAACGCTTTCTAAGGACTATGATTGCATTATCGGTAAATTCAGGTTGAATCAAATCACAATCATGAGATGCGGTTTTCTGTTCAGCAGATATCTCTTCTGTATCAGTTCCTACCCCTGAAAAAAGATCCTGCTGAAGACGTAACTCGTCCAACGACACCCTCCTGCCCCCTTGCGGGGCTCTCAATTACAGATATTACAAATTATCATACGATAATCATCATCTATAAGACCGAATCGAAGTCCTCAATAAAATAAGGACACTATAATTTCCTGTTAAAAGATTGTTTTGACGTCAAATGTAGACTATCAATATTTTGTGCTTTTGGCAAGGGGGCACCACAACAGGTTGTGTATGCACATAACCTCTTGCCATATCTCTTGTTCCTTCGCTAGTATAGAGCAAACGGATTGCAGGACAATTCTGGAGTAATATGAAAAATGATCAAAAACAGATATTTGAACAGGAAATACTCAGTCATCTTGACAGACTCTACGGATATGCAATGCATCTATGCAGGAACAGTGAAGATGCCTCAGACCTCGTACAGGATACATATGTCAGTGCTCTGAGATATGAAAAGCAATACTCCCTAGGAACAAATGCGGGTGCATGGTTGTTTACAATCATGAGAAACACTTTTTTGAACAAGATGAGATCAAAAAACAGAAAACCTGTAGGATTAGCCGGCGAGTGGATTGAAGAACTATCTCGAAAAGACATTTCTGAGCTTAGAAAGCTCGGACCGGATCCGGGTGTGCAAATGCTTGACGATCTTCTGAAGGAAGATATCAGAGAAGCAATAGACAGTTTACCAAAGGAGTTCAGGGACGCGATCGTACTGTGCGATGTTCAGGGATTTTCATACTCGGAGATTGCTTCAATTCTTGATATCCCAATTGGCACTGTAAGATCTAGAATACACAGGGGTAGAAGCATTCTACGGCATTTGCTTGCGGAGTGGAAGAACATTGCGAAGGAGGGAAAATAATATGACTTGTGAGGATGCTCATTCTCATATACATGACTACATTTCCGGTGAATTAGCTCCGGAACACCATGAACCCCTGATGAATCATCTGGAAGAATGTGGTTCCTGCCGAGCGCTGTTCAACCAGACTCGACTTCTTCAGACTACAGTAAGGGATTTTATGCAGTATGAAACCCCTCCCGAGCTTCAAACAGCTGTTTCCCAGATTCTTCTGGACATCTGATCATCAGAAGGATACCCCGATCAAAACTTCCTGCCATATTCACCGCATGCGTTTTCCTTTCCGCAATACCTGTTGTGTTCAGGAAACCCGCAGCAACAATTGTCAAACTTGATGAAATCGCAATTCTGGCTGCAGAAGTTTCAGAGAGAGACACTCTCTGGATGGGGGATAATACCTTCTTCAATCTGCAGCTACCGGCACCAGGAACTGTTGCTTTCGGTTCACATGAATATTATCCTTATCATCTGACAACTGTGAGAGATGCGGCTTCAGGTGATGTCATGGTTATGATAACTTCCCGGCTAAGTATTCCCTCTGTCAGACCTCAGGATACTTCCGATACTCATTCTTTGAAAACTGCTATTGATGGGAAAGTTTATGTACTCATACATGCTGGTTCAAATGGATCCTGGCCAGCAAGACTCTTTTCGGTTATTAGTAATAATTGATTCAAATAATTATGTATGGGTATTCTCGAATATTATCAAGCCTGTCAGTGGAAAGACGAGGACATGAAGATTTCTGTTTTACTTACTAGCGCATTCATCCTTACTATCACATTCAACGGGTGTAATTCAGAGGAAAACAGCTCTCCTCAGGCAGAATATATAGAACCATGTGAACCGGTTGCTGTGGTTTTGCCCGGTTATGTGATAGAACCTGCGGGAGATACGGTATCAGTTCCGATCAGCACTTCTGTTATGCTCTATTACTGGCTACCGCTGGAAAAGTATGAGGCAATGGAAGAAGATCTGCTTTTCCTGGCATCAGTCGATTCAACAATTCTTGTGCTGCCTGTACAGCCTGATCAGGAATCCAGGAATCATGCGCAGAGGATTGTAAACAGCCTTGAAATTTCTCTTCCTGTCTACCTGGCGGATTCAACTCTTATAGAAGTATTTGAAGGGACTATTCTACCAATAACTGTTCTTTATACTCCCGAAGGTGATCTCTATACCGCCGAAGGATTTGGAGCTCCATTACGTCTTCTTGAAAAACATCAGACAGGGATTTGATGGATTATTTCTTTTTAAGTGATGTACACATGTTCCCGGAACCGGAAGAACACCCTGGTCGGGATAGATTCATCAATTTTCTAAGTTCTCTTCTTCTGGATCGTGATCCCGGACAGCTCTGGATATTAGGAGATCTTTTCGATTTCTGGTTCGAATACCACAGTGTTATTCCCTCTGGATATGACAGAACATTATCAGCAATCAGAAAACTTTCCGATTCAGGATGGGATGTCAATTTCATGCCGGGCAATCATGATTTCTGGGTGGCTGAACACTTCTCACGGGCAACTGGTGCTTTAATCCATTACGGGGATTATCTTGTAAGAAATATCAATGGCAGGAATGTACTGCTTGCTCATGGAGATGGTCTTGGTCCCGGAGATATAGGATACAAGATAATAAAACCGGTGCTCCGATCCGGTCTGAGCAGATTTCTCTTCAGTCTCATACACCCGGATATCGCGACGTATTTGGCCCGTATTTTCTCGGATACCAGCAAGAGGATTCTTCGACGGGATCTGGATTCAATACCTCCTGGAATCGAAAAGTGGGTACAGGACAGATTCGAGGAGGATATTGATATCGTAATAACCGGTCACACACACCTGGACAGTATTCTCCACATGAAGAACGGCATTTATGTTTCTCTTGGAGACTGGCTCACAAGATGCACATACTGCATAATCAGAAATAATAGCCCGGAACCGGAGCTTTTATCATATTCTGATGAAATATCCACAGATCATGACCAGCTGAAAGAAGGAGTATCAGACGATGGATAGCAGGAAAGATAAGATAATACCTGAAGTTTCTATCGTAATACCGGCATTCAATGAAGAAGAAAGTATTTCCGAACTCGTGCGGGAGATCTCCGAAAGCATGCAGGGAATGCTGATTGAAATCATTATCATCGATGACGGCAGCACAGATGGAACGTGGAAACGGATCATGGAACTCTCTTCCCTATTCCCCCTCAAGGGTCTCAAACTGAGCAGCAACCAGGGAAAAGCTGCAGCTCTGGCAGCCGGTTTCGGGGAATCATCGGGAAAATATGTGGTGACAATGGACGCCGATCTTCAGGACAATCCTTCCGAGATCCCCAAGATGATCAAACTTATGGAGGAGAAGAACTACGACCTCGTAAGCGGCTGGAAGAAGAACAGGAAGGACCCGGCAGGCAAGACTCTCCCCTCAAAATTTTTCAATCTCACCGTAAGACTTACCACAGGGGTTAAGTTGCATGATTTTAACTGCGGTCTGAAAGTGTACACCAGGAATGTAGTGAAGAATCTGGAACTGTATGGAGAAATGCATCGCTATACTCCTGTACTTGCTGCTCAACAGGGTTTTTCAGTGGGAGAGAAAGTAGTGCATCATCGAGCAAGAAAATACGGAAAGACTAAATATGGAATGGCTCGATTCTTCAGGGGCTACTCCGATCTTCTGACGATTCTATTCCTGCACAGGTACTCATATCGCCCTCTTCATTTTTTTGGCGGAATAGGAACCCTTCTCGCATTCATCGGATTTGGCATCTCCGCATACATGACAATCCTCTGGTTCGGTGGGGAATCTATAGGCAGAAGACCTATGCTTCTACTCGGTGTGCTCCTTCTGGTGGTTGGATTCCAGTTCATATCCCTAGGCCTCCTGGGGGAAATGTTTCTGAAACTATCTCCCAGACCACATTACAGTATAAGGAAACGAACTGGAGAAAATATCAGGAAGGAAGCCCAAAAAGGAGACTAGAAAACTCCGATATAGAATCACCAATCTGCTAATCCACTTTGATAATCCTGAGAGAACCGGAGATGCATCCCATATGGTTGAGTTTCACGAAGTATGCGCCGGATGGAGCGGGATTTCCGGAACCATCAACTCCGTCCCATACTACTGCAGATGAACTTGCACCTTGGTATACTGCTTTAATACTTCTCACAAGATGCCCTGAGATATCATAGATAAGCAGTGTTACATCATCAGATATTCCACTTAGATTGAATGTTGTAATAGAGTGAAACGGATTGGGTCCAACGGAAACACTGAACTCATCAGAACCTGAATTCGGATCTTCATTAATCCCAACTGGCCCAATGACTTCAATATCATCAATGTACCAGCCTTCTCTATTACCTGCTGCATCGCTGCCGAATACATACCTTAACTTCATGGGTCCGCACTGATCCGGCAAGAAATCGACTAACACCAGCTGCCAGTCGGAATAACCTGAAAATACTCCTGTTGAAGGAGAAAACGGACCTGTTGAATTGGAGACTATTTCGTAAGGATACCCACCAACAGGCTCAATAGTTTCCCAATTTCCAAACTGACCGATCTGCAACAGCCCTCCATCATACGCTTGATTACCTGAGCCAAACTGGGCATCAATCTTCATCCAGAAAGACAGTTCTCCGTTAATAGGGATGTTGAAGAAAGGTGATTCAATGGCACAGTACAACAGATCATCGTAGTCCCCGAAACCTACATCTCCACATTTGAAGGAGTACATTCCTGAAGGAGTGTGATTCTGAGAATTACTTACATGCCAGTTATTCAACCATCCTTCCTCCACAGTTGTAATTGTCCAGGGATAGGGATAAGTATCCCCTTCACAATCACAACTTATACCGCATCCTACAGGTATCTCGAATGGAATAAGCTGGTTAATTCCATTATCGGCAAAGATAGTTATCTGCATTGGATAGGTTGTCTGTTCCTGCGCTGAATACAGAGCTAATACAATGCAGGGTTCGTATGGTTCTGCGTTTTCCCCCGGTGGAATGTTTCCATACTCAAAGTAGTTCGTGATAACCTGGATCTCCGTCGATAGAGATTGCAGGATCCCGAAGGTATTCTCAAGAGATTCAGAACCGTCATTCCTGATTCCGATCTCAAACTCGATCTCCTCGCCAGGCTCAAATGCCATATCCCCATCACCAGAAGAACCACCGAACATATCATCATCCACTGTCATGCTGTTCAGATTAATAGATGACCCTTCTGATATCGCTTGAAACCAATCCCAATAAGCGTGATACTCATCCCCTGTCATCAAACCCACACGTCCGGAAGCAGGATATGGGTCGATAGCTGAGAATTCCCATTGTTGTCCAGTTGATGGAACTTCAATAAGGAAATTCAGACTATCTCCCTTGCAGGTAAATGTGAGCTCGTACCAGACGTTTGATGGGAAATCGTGGTATATGGAATTGTACTTGGTGCTGATATTTCCGTTATATATTCGGCGAATCCTTGCCACATCATGATCCGGTGATACATAAGCACATACACCGTTATTCGGATCATACATGCGAGCTGCAACTCCGCAAACATGAACAGCTCGAGTTTTTGTAGTCACAACGCAATCCTCAAACTCTACCCATTCAGGAGCAAGCAATACTGCACAGCTGGCGGTATAAAGAGCTTGAGCCATGAAATCATCAGCAATCCACTTCCCGAAGAGGCAAGATTCCTGCCAATCACTAATGTTATTATCAGAAAAATCATCATAGAATCCGGAAGTAATTGAAGAAATGACAAGAACAAAAATGAAGTATATCCCTATACGCATAATAATGAAGCCTCCTATCCATATTTAGTATATATGAAGAAGAAAGCTCTGTCAACATTCAAACAAATATCAGTTCTATCGATATCCAGTATCTATAACTCACATTCCCCACCCTGATGATGTTTTGAGCGACAATTATCCTCGAATTTATATATAGTAGCGTACCATGCACATAGCTGACATATCCCGTCATGATGATTTGCCAGTCTTCATCTGAGATCTGCCTATGCTCTTCCGTTTGATCCGGCTAAGTTCTATTTCAAGACCTATCCATTCTGAGATGAGTTCTCTGAATCTCTTATGATTCTTCAGTTCCTCCTGAACAATGGATACATCACTCTTACGGATATACTCGGTATGACCCTTACCTGCGTGATTGTAACTGAGGTGCCAGTACTCTCCACCACGGGCGCGCCTCTGCATTGACAGCGATCCCGGGTGAATGTGTCCCAGTGAGACGATCTCCTTTTTGATCCTGTCGATCTTTTTCTGAACTGCCTGTTGACGTGTTTTCATGTGTTGTATCATATTATAGATACAACATGGCCGTCAAGTCCATACAGAGAGGAAGGATCATGAACAAAGAACTCCGATCAATGCTAAGGAAGATGAACATCCGCAGAGTTGATCATCTTCCCCTGGCAGCACAGTTCTGCAGAAGGATAGGATTAATCAGTACCATTAACAGAGCGGTTCCCAGCGAGATGGAAGTTGATATAGGAACTGTTGTTCAGGCAATGGTTCTGGATACTCTCTCCGGACGCAGCCCGATCTATAAACTGCAGGAGTTCATCGAATCGCATGATACTACTTCGCTGCTTGGCCGGAAGATTCCTGCTGTTTCATTCAATGATACCACTGTGGGGAGAGCCATGGATGCTATCTTCAATGCCGGCAGTAAAAAGATATTCTCCCAGGTTGCAGTGAAGGCCGCTTCGACATTTCCCGAAGACATGGATATGCAGCATGTACACTTCGATACAACTTCTGTAAACGTATGGGGTGAATATGACGTATACAGCGACAATGATCCCGAAGACCGACTTGTCGTGACAAGAGGTTACAGCAAGGACAAGCGTCCTGATCTGAAGCAGTTCCTGATCAGTATGCTGTGCGTACGACGCAACATTCCGGTACTTGGCAGCTGTGCCAGCGGTAACGCATCCGACAAGAAGCTCAACAATGAAGTGCTGAGCCGCCTGAGCGAGTATATGGCCGCGCACGGACTTGCTCAGGGAGCTTTTGTATACGTGGCCGATTCAGCGCTGGTCAACGAGAACAATCTGGAACTGTTGTTTGACATTCTATTCATAACAAGGTTGCCATTCACTTACTCTGAGGCAGATCGGGTTGTTGGAGATGCAGTGAGTGAAGGAGCCTGGGTTGATGTTCCTAAGAAGGAAGTACCCAGGGGAGCCCGTGTTCCCGCAAGTTATCAGGTGTGTGACAGTACGGTTACGCTTTACGGGAAGGAATACAGAGCCATAGTTGTTCACTCCGATGCTCATGATAAACGCAGACTGAAGCGTCTTGATCGAAGGCTTGGTGAATCGCTCAAAGATGCCGGTGACAGGCTCAAGAAGGTTTGCGATGTGGAGTATTTCTGTCGTGAAGATGCAGAGGCGGCAGCAGATAGGCTCTGTTTAAAACCCACAAAATATCATTCATATCAGCTGGAGGTAAAGAAGCAGGTTACCTATACCCGTGGAAGACCCGCGAAGAACGGAGAACGCAAAATATCATCAGTCAAGTACATTGTAAATGGTGTAATAGAAGAACGAACCAAAGAGATCAAAAGAGCAAGACGTGAAGCCGGATGCTTCGTCCTGCTTACCAACACGCCCAAAGATGGAGATATGGCTCACACTCCTGCCGATGTTCTGGCAGCATACAAAGAGCAGCATGGAATAGAACGCAACTTCGGATTCCTGAAGGATCCACTGATTGTAAACGATCTATTCCTCAAGAAGTCGGAACGGATCGAGGCTCTCGGGCTTGTCCTGTTGATCTCACTGCTGATCTGGAATCTGATGGAGCACGTTGTGCGGGGATACCTCAGACAAACTGGATCAACAGTCGTGGGGTTGGACAAAAGACTTACTGATCGACCTACTTCCTATGCTATGTCATGTATGTTCAGCGGTTTGCAGATAGTAGAATGTGA
>JAUXIK010000030.1 GCA_030620995.1 Candidatus Aegiribacteria sp. | reverse complement strand
ATGACCACATCACTGGTACACGGCTCCAGGGGGATTCACATGAGAGCCCTTAATTTTACCATGATGTGCGGCAATGGAGGAGGTTCCGCTCAAGTAGGTACATACAGGTGCCCCCCTCTGCTTCTCAACTGGGGACCGAGTGTAGAGACCACTAATCCTGATATGATTGGCAGACTGCACAATGTTGTTCGGATGCTCACCGGGAAGAACACTTCCAATCCTGACTTCATGTCCGCACTTATCGATGAAGATTATGCAGTTCTTGATACCAATGAGGTTCAGAATTCCATATACACAACCGTCTGGCAGCACGCTACCTGGAATGTTGATCACAATTTCATTGCTCTTGAAGAGACTGAATCGGAGGATGTGCTATTATTGGTAGTGAACGATTCGAGTAGTCCATTTGAAGAAGAAATGGAAAACTATATTTACTTCCCAAATCGATATGAGACTGTTTATTCAAAACACCACATTGCAGGCTTTGAATGTGATTCGAGCAGCAGGAGCTACCCTGAACTGAATCTGTATTATTTAGGCATGCCAGCTTATTCAGCCAGTTTATACCTGCTGGAGTATACAGGTATTTGATTCAGTATGAATTCAGTCTGTGTCAGATGAATTGTTCCGTTTAAGTGAAGACTGCAGAGAAATCCGCAGCTTGTCAGAGCACTGTGAGCCTGATAATTAACAATGCCCACAATTATAGTATAGAACATTATGTACTTAGATTGGAAAAGTGCCCCATCGGTGGGGTAGACCCGACAGGTGCCCCCGTTTATGGTGTAGAGCCTAGAGCCGAACTCATGTCGTTTTAATGGTGGGTGGCACTGACGGGAAGTGGCGCCTCGACGAGGACTCGAACCTCGGACCTAGTGGTTAACAGCCACCCGCTCTAGCCAACTGAGCTATCGAGGCGCGCAATGATCGACGGCAAAAATACCCTTAGATACTTGAATCGTCAAGCGAACAGTGCTGGAGAAAACCCCGGAGCTTTGCAACCCCGGGGCTTCAGTTGTTCAGGCCTGCTCCTCGTTTAAAGCCGGAGGAGTTTAACCGTATCGCAATTACCGTTGTTGTCAATTACAACGGCGAAATAGGTTCCACAGGGGACAGGTGTACTATTGGAAGAAGATCCATCCCATGCGTATGAGCCATCAAAGGAATCCTGTACTATCAGATGACCCTGAATGTCGAAAATTGTAATTTCGCTGTTTCCTGCAAATCCTTCTCCTGTGATAACAACAGAAGAGAGGAATGGATTCGATGAGACCGAGATGTTCAGGGGATTATCCGGATCGGAAGTTTCGATACCCTCTGTCAGGTCAATTTTGTAAATCAGGTCCATCTCCATATTACTCAGCCAGAGGTAACCCTCTGGATCTATGGCTACTCCTCTTGCAGAAGAAACAAGATCGGAATCGATGTAATCAACCACTACTCCAGATCGGTTGTACGCCCTGACAGGGATACTTGCATTGTCAGATGCAACCCATACTATGGAGTCAGGTGTGATGGCGATATCTCGAGTTTGTGAATATCCGTTGAAATAGACATGCTGAGCCCTGTTGTTGATACCGGGCATATTGTAACGATATACTCTGTTCTGTGATCTTGAACCAAGATAGAGATAATTGTTCTGTGCTGAAAGTCCCGTCACCGACGAGACCGGGTTGCCTCAACCACCGCACATGGATACAGAGCCTTCGTATGATCCCGAAGGTGTATATTTATAGACATATCCTGTTGTTGAATTGTTCCATAGCCCTACACATAAAAGATCGGAATACTCACTGTATGCGAGACCTGTGGGGAAGTAGTTTGATGGGTGTGCCACGTAGAAACTGCTCAGAACTGTTCCGGAAGCAGGGTCAATACTGTAGACGTAATCCGTAACCTCGTCTACAGCCCATAATTGTCCGTCACCACCCCAGGCAAGGCCGCTGATATTGGTGTCAGGCGCATCCAGGGTAAGCACGACACTGTTGGCAGTGACACCTGACAGAACGAGAAACAGACAGAGAATTACAATCTTCACAAAAACCTCCTTAATTGGTTGGAAATACAAATTCAAATATTATTCCTATTACAATCAACGTCAATCTGGACTTATCTGTTCCTGCATAATTCTGAAAGTATGCAGCAAGGGAATATATTATCACCTTCTTATACTGATCTGATAATTTCCGTGAAACAGGTTTGAAATTCCCTGAATTCATACTGAGTTGATTATGCAAAAGCATGGTGTATATTACTGTACTTGCCAACTCGATTGTATTATCGTATAGTTCAGCAGGATTAAAAGAAGCAATTATCTATTATTTTGTGAACCGTGTACTGAAGAGGTTACGACATTCCAGATTCGAATTCAAAAATCACATCGTCAGTTCGCTATTTTCATGGCTGGTTGAGCAATTTCCATATTTATGATATGCTGCTATATAGCAGCACGGCTCCGGGCCGAATCCCGGTTGTGCAATACCCCCATTCTGGGGGAGAAATAGCGGCATAAGCCGCAAACAGCGGCATAAGCCGCATGGTACTGTGGGACATATGTCCCGAGAACGGAGTTCTAATGAGCAGGAAGCTATTTGTTGGTGGATTACCCTGGGCAACAACGGGCGAAGGCCTCAGAAAGGCATTCGAAGAGTTTGGTGAAATTGAAGAAGCAAACGTTGTCCGTGAACGCGATACAGGAAGATCAAGAGGCTTTGGTTTTGTAACTTTCGATTCGGAAGAAGGAGCCAAGGCAGCTCAGGAAGGCATGCACGGTCAGGAGATCGACGGTCGTCCAGTCAGAGTTGACTTTGCACACAGCAAAGCCAGACAGGGCAGAAACGATTTCTAAACTGATCTGACAATAGTGCTTTTTTGAAGAGGGGGGCGGCAATTGCTGCTCCCCTTTGAGCTTTTATAGTATTTTCTCAAACCTGACCGCGAAGATCCAGGGCCAGTACTTCCCTGTGAGTAGAAAAGCCTGTCTCTCAGCATCCCATGCGATTCCATTCAGAGGGCCAGCGTTCAATGTATCATCGGGCGATAACAGATCAGATGCGTCAATGAGGGCTTCAACACATCCTGATGCCGGGTCTATTCGCAGTATTCTGTCTGAATTCCATTGATTAGCGTAAATCCATCCATCTGCATATTCAAGTTCATTGAGATATATCTGAGGGACATCATCAAGAGTAACAGGGATACTCCTGATCGTGTTGAAATCGGAGACATTTCTGAAACTGAGCAGAAAGCTGCCGTCGCTGGTGACAACGGTATTCGTGTCTATCGCACAGATTCCCCACCCCTGAGTTTCAATTGTGCCGGCAACAACTGGTTCCGGATCTTCCAGATTCCACGAAAGCACAAATCCTGATTGCCAGGTGAGCTGAAATATCTGATCATTTACTATTGTGATACCCTCACCGAATAGAGTAACCGGCAGGGGCCATTCCTCCAGAAGTTCTCCGGTTGATGAATCGAGTTTACGAAGACTGGATGAGCCATAGAGTCCTGTAGATTCCCAGAGAATTCCTTCCCTGATCTCAAAACCCTGTGTGAAGGCACCGGTATCATGAAAGAGTGTATCCAGAACAACCACCCGAAGAGTTTCTGGAAGAGGATTCGAGTGTTCGGTTATAGAGGAATCACCGGTTCCACCGCATGAGATAGCTATCCATGAAAGGAATGCTGTCAACAGGAGACAGAGCCGGTGACAAATGCGCAAAACGCTTCTCTAGTCTCTGGATCCTGAACTGCCTGATCCGCCTCTCGAACCTGAAGATCCGGTGTTGTCCTGATCTTCTGAAGATGATCTTTGCGATCTGGTTCCCGTACTGGTGGATTCATTAAGTGTGGATGAGATTGTTCCAGAAATGTACTCCAGAAATCTGGCAGTTCGAACCGGGTCAACCTCTGACTGCGGGAGAGTGGAGAGCACTTCACTGACTGCTTCAAGGCGGTCCTCCGGTGAGGGATGGGTTTCCCAGAATCCGGGACCGGATCTATTATCCGTTTCACAGAGTTTCACAAGAACCTCAGTCAACGCTTCCGGATCGTAGCCGGCTACCGAGCAGATTTCCACAGCAAGACTGTCTGCCTGATATTCGGTATCCCTGCTGTATCCCTTTGTGATCAGGTTTGAAACAACATCCTCAACAAGATCGCCGTAATCGTTTACGACGGCCTGTACATCACTGCTGCCCCATTGTTCCGATGATTCCTGAGCGACAGTTAAACCGAAATCCGTCCATCTTGCCTGATCTATGGATGATATGCCGTGATGCAGAACCACATGAGAAACCTCGTGGGCAATGATAGCTGCCAGTTCATCTTCGTTTGCTGTTTTGTCAATCAGACCACTGAAGATGAAAATAAAGCCTCCGGGACAAGCCAGAGCGTTGATCTGATCACTGTCAAGCACCATGAAATGATATCCGCCAAAAAGTGTAGGTTGAGGGGAAGAACATGCGACTGTCTGTCCAATGAGATTCACATACTGTTGAAGGGCAGGATCATCAAGAGGCTGATACATCGTGAGTATGGTTGCGGCAACGGATCGGCCAAGGAAGTATTCCTCTACTTCAGTAATCTCATGGCTTGCCGCGCTGAACGATTCAATGACGTTAAAGGCGCTCTGTGCTTCATCACTGGTGATAGTATCAACAATGTCTCCAAGACCGAATGCTATGAGAACTGTGAGGAGTATGTTTCCAATGGGAATCATCTTACAGCCTCCTCTTCAATCAAATTGCCCGTCAGCAGGAACTGAAGCAGCTCTTCGGGTGAAACAGGACACATTGTTTCCATGTAATCAACCTTTGTGAAGTCAAGTTCAGGGTGTTCAGATGAGTAAGCATTTTCTATTTCCTGACTGAAACCGCGACCGGCAAGCATGATTTCATCTGAGGTAACTTCACCTGATGCGGTTACATCTCCGGAAGTCTGCAACGCACCGCTGACTGCTGTGCGGTGAATCCAGCCTTCTCTACCATCCGCAGTTGTAACATTGAACCACTCGCCGCTGATGTCGTCTATCGTGGCAAGCGTGCCATAGTCAACCGGTTGTACTGGAGAAGCGTAAAACGCCGGTCTGGGGTAGATGTATTGATTCTGAACAGAGATAATGACTTCATCTCCAATTACAGGTTCGACTTCTTCCGCTGATAGAGCAAAAAAGAAAACTGAAAAGAATAATAGTGCCAGGTATTTCATAGAAGACCTCCGTTTCTCATGAGATTGTAAACACCATATCTGCTTTTGTCCATACCTGTGTTTTAATCGGTTCAGTTAAGGGGGACATTATTTTGATGACAGATTGAAGATTCCGTCCCAGTCTTTATCACTGTTTCTGTATTCTTCGATCAGCCGCCTGCACCTTTTGGCCATTACGATGGAAGGCGCATCATCGATCGTTGAGAATTTCTGTTCCGCATCTTTGAATCTGCCTGCTCTGTAAAGTTTCAGCGCTTCTGAATAGCTTTCGAGAATCATTTTACGAGAATCGGTCAGATCATCCTTTGCGCAGATCAGTTCAAATACGTTTACCGGTATCTTCTGGCCTACAACACGAATTGTATCGAGTTCCCTGAAAACGAAATCATCTGATGCTTTTATATGGGTTTTCTCTGGAACCATTATGGATGTTCCGTAGACCTTATTCGCGCCTTCAAGCCTTGAACCCAGGTTGACCGTGCTTCCCATTACAGTGTAATCAAAGCGTTTGGAGGAGCCCATATTTCCAACAACCATTTCCCCCGTACTAAGACCGATTCTTGTTATCAGTTCCGGATACCCCTCTGCTGTCAGCTGAAGATTCATTTCAATATGTTCATTCTGGCACTGAAGGGCGGCGGAACAAGCTCTTTCAGCATGATCATCAAGCTCTATGGGAGCTCCCCAGAAAGCCATTATCGCGTCACCTTCAAATTTATCGACAGTTCCGCCCGTTTCAAGGATAATATCGGTCATTGCGGTGAGGTAGCGGTTCAGAAGGGAAACCAGTTCTTCCGGAGAGAGTTTTTCAGAAATACCTGTAAATCCCCTTATGTCCGAAAAGAAGGTTGTCATCACTCTTCTGTCTCCGCCAAGCACCAGGGTTTCCGGATGCTCGGTCACCCGGGCGACAACATCAGGGGAGAGGTACTGTGAGAAAGCTGTTCTGATCTCCTGTTTTCTCCGGTTTTCCGAGCTGAAGAGGAATATTCCTCCTGAGAGAATGGTCAGCACTCCGGATGAAACCGGCCAGACCGTGTCGATCCAGATTCCTCTGCGGAACAGCAGAAGTGATATCACCAGGAGAAGAAGAGGTGGAAGTACCGCTAAAGATGCTCCAAGAGGGATCTTTTTAACGGCTGACAGGAAGAGGGCCGCAAACAGAGATACAAGCAATGCTGTGATTACTGATACCCATCCCCGGATGTGATATAAGCAGTCTCCGTTAAGAAGATTGTCAAGTGCTGTGGCGAGCACTTCAACACCCGGACACCTGGCAGAATAGGGTGTAGGCTTAAGATCGTACAGAGCGGGGGCAGCGTAACCTATCAGGACGAGAGCTCCATTGAAGATAGATGAATCGACCGGGCATGGAGAACCTGTCGCTCTGGCGTTCAGAGCAGCAACAAGATCGGCAAGAGGAAGGCTTCTGTAGGTTCCTGCGGGGCCATGATATCTCAACTGCAGCCTGCAGCCGTCATCAATAGGGAAACTGTTATCTCCAAGTGTGAATCGATCATTATCAACAGACATCTCAGGTTTATCGAGAGCAAGCCATGCAAGCGCTACCGGCAGCGATGCCGCGATACCGTCCGGTGTTACAGAAAGCAGGCGGATATTTCGAAAGACCCCGTCCGGATCCTGTATGTCGTTGCTGCTTCCGAGTAGAGGAACTCCCTGTGCTATCATCCGGCAGGGGGGTATACAGGAAAAGGCGGAATCAAGATCGGAAAAATCACCGGAAATGTCGATGATCGCGTTTTCCGGAACGGGACTGCCGTCTTCGCGTTGCAGCAGAGACATGACAAATACAGTTCTGCCGTCAGACGCGACAGAACCGAAAATACTGTCTTCTGTTACCGAATAGATCGATGGAAGATCAAAGAGAATATCAAAACCGACTGCGCTGGCTCCCCAGTCCTGAAGGATCATAAGAACATCAGAGTAAAGCTGGCGTGGAACGGGAAATGGCAGCTGATCCATGGAGCCGCCGTCAAGCAGAACAAGCACAATGCTGCTGTCTGCCTTTGCCGGAGTCGGGGAGAGCCGGAAGCGCAGATCAAGAGTGCTTCTTTCAAGACTGTCCGCGAATTCGAGGTTCGAGAAACTCCATGAAACAACTGTTGACAACAGACCTATCAGAAGAACCTGAAAAATTCTTCTGGTTCTGCTGCCGGGCAGAAACCCGTCAGAGAACATTTTTATCTTGCTCCAGCGGTACTTCCTCGGGTTTGATCTTGCCGATGTCAATGAAATACTGTCTCAGGGCGAGAACGGCATCTCTGTCAAACTGAGTGTCAATGCCTTCAATAAGAATGTTGAGCGTTTTATTGAGTGTGAACGGCTCACGGTAATGCCTTTTGGCTGTAAGCGCTTCGAACACATCAGCAACAGCAATGATTTTTCCACCTATTGATATCTCATCGCCCTTGAGTCCATCAGGATATCCTTCTCCATCGATTCTTTCGTGATGCTGCGACGCGAATACCGGCACCTGTTCAAGCCTCTCTTCGAATTCAATGGGGGAGAGAATTATTCGAGTATGCTGGACATGTTTTCTGAGTATGGAGAATTCCTCCGTGGAGAGCTTGCCGGGCTTTTTCAGAATGCTGTCAGGAACAGCGATTTTTCCATAGTCATGAAGAAGTGCTGCGTAGTAGATTGCCTCGCTTGTGTCTTTGTCAAGTTTCAGGTACTCGGCTATCTTACCCGCGAGAAATGTCACATCAAAGCTGTGGCCCGCTGTAAGAGGATCGCGCGCTTCTATTGAGATTACAAGAGCCTTGATAAGACTGTCGAACATCCGTTTTCGACTCTCCAGCAGTCTGA
Organism: Candidatus Aegiribacteria sp.; assembly: GCA_030620995.1. Classification (GTDB taxonomy): domain Bacteria; phylum Fermentibacterota; class Fermentibacteria; order Fermentibacterales; family JCC-6; genus Aegiribacteria. Next base: position 22,701 of record JAUXIK010000030.1, on the reverse strand, counting down.
CATTCTCAATGGTTACTGCTGCTTCCGAGGCGACGATCTGCAGGAATTCTGCATCGTCGTCTCTGAAGTTCCCGCCTTCCTTGTTGATGACCTGAAAAACACCGATGCAGTGACCGGAAGGGTTGATAATCGGCGCTGTAATCATATTTCTGGTTACAAATCCGGTGGTGTCATCTATATCTTTATTAAATCTTTCATCATCGGAGACATTGTTCAGAATAATTGTCTTTGTAGTTTGAAAAACGGAACCGGCGATACCCTGATCGGCACTGAAGCGGATTTCGTTCGATTCGCCTTCGGCTACGTAGGACCAGAGTTCATCTGTTTTTCTGTTGTAGAGAAAAACAGTGGAACGCTCCACATTGAGGACTTTGCTTGTTTCAGACGCAAGAAGAGTTATCAGTGTGTGAAGATCGTTTACAGTGCTGATAGCTCTCGTAATTCTGATAATTGATTGTAGCCGGGTCGTATCCCTGTTTGTACTGCTGAAAAGCATGATTCAATCTCCTGAAGGGTAATATCATTTATAATCGCTAATACAATACCCATTGTTTCCGGATATCACCAGTTCAAATAATCTCCTATGAACCCCTTCCGGATGGTATTGCCTCGAAATAGTCATCTATTTTCCACCGTTCGTTTTCGGATACTATTTCAATGAATAAGGTATCTCTTGAGCCGGGAAAACCCCAATCAACAGGGACAAATGTTCTTTCCCCGGATGAGATCGGATCTCCGGAGGACATCCCCATAAGCATAACCATGCTCGCAACTGATGGATCTGAGAGAATATCAGTAAGTATCTCCCTTGCATCTGTGCTGCCATCATCCGGGAGGACAAGTTCGATTCCGAAATAGGATACAATCCTGCCAATCTGCTGAGGATCATGGGCAAGGACGGAGTCAACAGCATGAATTGCGTGTTCCGATATCATTTCAACAGCGCCCGATCCATTACCCTGGATGATTGAGTCTCTGAAAGCCGGCAGGATATCGTCTATGTTCGGGGGTGTTGAAAAAAGAACCATGGTTAGCAGCCAGGAATAAAGCATATATTCACCTAATTTCGTTTTCAGGGTCAGACTCCCTCATTAAGCCTTCAATAACGTATAATCATGGTTAATCTAGAGAAAGGGTGTAAAGCTTGTCCAGTATACCAGTGGTAGCCATCGTAGGAAGAATCAACGTAGGCAAATCCACTCTTTTCAACAGAATCGCCGGCGGTAGAATCGCCATAGTGGATGATCTTCCCGGAGTTACAAGAGATAGAAACATGACTCTGGCTAACTGGACGGGACACGATTTCTTCGTAATCGATACGGGTGGTCTTGCTCCTGGAAGCGAGGATGCTTTTCAGGAAAGCATAAGGGAGCAGGTGCAGCTGGCACTGAATGAAGCAGACGCGGTAATACTTGTTGTTGATGTCATGTCGGGTGTTCATCCGTTCGATATTGAAGCAGCCGAGCTTGTCAGGAAGACAGGCTTACCTGCCTTTCTGGCTGTGAACAAGGTCGATAACGACCAGCGTATTCCTCTGGTACCGGAGTTCTTCAAACTGGGCCTGGGAGAGCCGTGGCCGGTCAGCGCTCAGCACGGGCTTGGCTCCGGTGATCTGCTTGACGCGGTAGTAGAGGTTCTTCCAGCAGTCGAACAGAGTGAAGAACATGAGGTGTCTCTTGCTGTAGTAGGCAGACCGAACGTAGGTAAGAGTTCAATAGTGAACAGGATCTGCAGAGAAGACAGGAATATCGTTACAGATGTTCCGGGAACTACAAGGGATTCAATCGATACACAAGTATCCTGGAATGGCAATGATATCAGAATCGTTGATACGGCCGGACTTCGCAGAAGAACAAGAAAAATGGATAATGTTGAGTTCTACAGCACTGTCAGGGCATGGAAATCAATATCCAGAGGTGATGTCGTCCTGGTTCTTATGGATGCTACCGAGTATCCGGTTCAACAGGATATCAGGATTGCCGGTAAAGCCTGGGAAATGGGAAAAGGTGTTGTTATCGGCGTGAACAAGATCGATCTGGGAATTGACAAAGATCTCTGGATTGCCAGTATTATTCAGAGATTTCATCCTGCAAGATGGATCCCGATCATTTTCTTCTCAGCGCTCACCGGTGAGGGAGCAGGCAGAATACTTCCCACTGTGATTGAAGTCGCGCGGGTGAGGGAGAAGGATCTCCCGACTTCCGAGATAAACAGGAAGCTCATGCAGGCTGTCGAGAAAGTGCAGCCGCCCACACCGAGAGGAAAGCCTGTCAGGCTGTTTTACGCCACGCAGATTGGCCAGCGCCCTCCTAAAATAATGATATTCTCGAATCGTCCAGAGGATATTCCCGAAAATTACCGTCGTTATATTGAGAACAATCTCAGGGAGTGTCTTGGTATGAGAGGGGTTCAGATGAAGGTCATTTACAGGAAGAGAAAACACTGATATGACGCTGTGGCATGTATTTTTCTATCTGCTTCTGGGGTTTCTGTCCGGTTCCGTACCATGGTCATGGCTGCTTGGCAGATTAAAAGGTGTTGATATTCAAAGCGAAGGTTCGGGCAATGCCGGGGCAACGAACCTCATGCGGGTTTGCGGTACCGGGTATGGTATTGCCGGCTTATTTCTTGACGCTGTGAAAGGAGCGCTTCCCGTATTTGCTGCAGCAAATGGATTACTGAATATCCCCCCGGCAAGTGATCTTGTAATTGCGCTGGTGGCAATATGCGCTGTCCTCGGGCATGTATACACTCCATGGCTTGGCTTTAAAGGAGGTAAGGGGGTAGCAACTGCTCTGGGAGTTCTGCTTGTATTATCCCCGTTGTCTGTGGCAACAGCTGTCGGCGTATTTGTGCTGATATTGTTGTTAACCAGATACGTTTCACTGAGTTCGATCTGTGCTGCTGTCTGCATGATTCCAGCGGTTTTTCTGTTCGATCCCGGGAAAGTACCTGTTCAGGCGGTCATGAGTCTGGTTGCGTTTCTGATAATTATACGGCACAGACCAAACATCAGGAGACTTCTGCGGGGAGAAGAGAGCAGATTCAGTTTCCACACGAAACAGGTGTCAGATTGAGTAATTGGGATTTCGGCAGACTGAGACTTCTTATGGAGAGCCTTGTCTCCAAGGACTTGAAAGTACGATATAAGCGTTCTGTTCTTGGCTTCGGGTGGTTTCTTCTGAAACCTCTCTTCAGCATGATCGTTTATTACTTCGTATTCACGAGAATTCTCAGATTCGGTGGTGCGATTCCCCATTTTTCTCTTTTTCTGCTTACAGGATTACTTCCCTGGAATTTTTTCTCATCTTCGCTATCAGCTTCGACATCCAGTCTTCTTGACAATCACAGGCTTATTCGCAGTATATATTTTCCAAGAATGTCTCTTCCTGTCGCCGAGGTTCTTGCTAATCTGATTCACCTGGTTCTGGCTTTGATAGTGCTGGAAGCTGTGCTTATCATTTTCGGACACACTCCTGGATTATCCATTATTCTTCTGATTCCCGCTTTAATTCTTTTTACGGTAATGACAGCAGGCGTGGGAATGCTTCTGTCCGTGGGAAACGTCTTTTACCGTGATGTGAAACAGTTTGTGGAAGTTCTGCTCCTTGCGTGGTTCTACGCTTCTCCAATAATTTATCCGCTTGATTCAATCGGAGTTTACATCATAGAATCTCCAAAACTGCTTCAGATTCTGAAATTTAATCCGGTTGCCGGATTCATGGAGATCATGCACTCCATCCTCTACGCTGGAACCTGGCCGGCCGCATGGTGCTGGGTTTCACTGAGTGTCTGGTCAGTGATGTTTCTGACAGTGGGTTTAGCTGTCTTCAGGAAAGCCGAACCTGTCGTAGTCAAGGAGTTGTAACTAAATGAAACCAGGCGCGATTCTCATGGATAATGTTTCCCTTGCATACAGGCTTTATCACGACAGGGCAGTAACATTGCGGGAGACAATGCTGAATGTTTTCAATCGCAGCACGAAAACGGAAATGTTCACAGCGCTGGATGGTGTATCATTCGATGTTGAACCGGGTGAGGCTCTGGCGATAATCGGCGCAAACGGTGCTGGAAAATCAACTACGCTGAAACTTCTGGCCGGAATCTACGAACCTTCATCAGGAATTGCGGAAACAGGTGGAAGGATAGCCTCCCTGCTGGATCTTGGTGTTGGTTTTCATCCTGATCTTACCGGCGAGGAGAACCTGATGCTGAACGGTTCACTCATTGGTCTGGATAGAAACACCATGAAAGATCTGATTCCCGAGATAGCGGACTTTGCTGAGCTGACACGTTTCATGGATACTCCCGTTAAATACTATTCCGACGGGATGTTCATGCGTCTCGGCTTCAGCCTGGCAACAGCGGTCGATCCGGATGTTCTTCTGATTGATGAAGTTCTTGCTGTTGGAGACGCGCGTTTTCAGGAGAAATGCTATGAACGTATCTGGAGTTTCCGGAAGAAAGGAAAAACAATAATTTTCGTATCACATGATATGAATGCGGTTGCAAAACTGTGTACCAGAGCTGTCTTGTTGAATGACGGCAGGATACAGATGGATGGGGAAGTTGAAGCTGTTCTTTCAGAATATCTGGAAGGTGTCCGTTCGAAACATGATGCTGCGGCAGTCTCACCGAAAGAATGGGGCACCCGCGAAGTGTGGTTCGATTCCGTTACTCTTAGAAATGTATCAGGCACACCTTCAAGAATATTCCAAAAGGGAGAAAAAATCATAGTTGATGCTGTCATTAAAACCCGTCTTTCCGGAACAGTTGACGGTGTGGTGTTCGGTTTTTCGCTTCACAGACCTGATGGTGAAACTATTATCGGAACAAACAATCTGGAGATGAATGAACCTCTGCTGAAGGTAAGCGAATCGACTGAGGCAAGTATTGAGATAATGCTCGATGTTGAAGAGCCCGGCTCCTACATTCTGGGGCTCGCGCTTACAGATCCGCCCGCTCACAAGGATTATCACTGGCAGGAATTCTTCTATCCCGTCACTCTTCTTGACGCCAGGATCGATCCTCCGCTACGGCTTTCAGATGTTACCTGGAAACAATGCTGAACTACCTGCTGAAGCATAAAAGCATAGTGATTGTGCTGGCTGTTCTGCTGCCGAGAATCGCGTGGTTCATATATCTTGGAGGCTACTTTCCGGAACCTCCGAGGGATCAGAGCATTTATCTCAGGCTGGCCGGAAGAATCGCAACGGGGGAAGGACTTTCCTTCAGTGAGGATCTGGGATGGCTGAAGAATTTCAGAGCAGGGGAAACAAGCCTTGAAACTGCCTGGAGCGGTGATCCTGATTATGTGTTTGGAATGGTGCCCGTTGAAACCCCGACTGCTTCACTGGAAGCGGGATATCCCGCAATTCTTGCGTTGATGTTCCTTATTGCGGGTCCGACCACCGGAGCCGTATTTTTCCTGAACTGTATTTTCGCGTTGCTTGGTGCCTGGGCTTTATGGAGAATGATGGAGGAGAACTGGGGGGAGAGACAGGCATTTCTTGCTGCGCTCATCTGGTCTATTTACCCTTATTACGTTTATTACAGCGCGTATGCCATGACGGATTCCATCCATATCTCCCTGCTTCCTCTGATTATGTGGCTGACCATACGTTCGAGTAAAGGAATCAGATCAGGTTTTCCCGCAGGAATTGCGTCAGGGTTTCTTTTCCTGATTCGAAGCACAGCTGTTTTACTGCTTCCGCTGCAGATGGTCTATCTGTTATTCAAGAAAAAATGGAAAACTTCTCTGTTCCTTCTTGCGGGTTTTACTGTCTGCTGCGTTCCCTGGGTTGTGAGGAATCAGATTGAACTGGGCAGCCCTGTACTTCTGCCGACCAAAGGATCCCTTAATCTGTGGATGCGAAACAATCCTGAGATCATAGCGATGGAAGGGATCGTATTACCTCGGTGGATTGAGGACGGGATAAACAGGAGGGATCTACTGACGTATCCGTCCATGGATGGATTAAGCAGCGAACTGGAGAGAAGCAGCATTCTATCGGAAAGAGCGAAGCAGTTCATATTCGCGAATCCGGTACTTTTTCTCTACCTGTCCGTTATTCGATTCGGCATGTTCATTTCTCCGGTTGGAGGAACGCTTGACAACCCGATATTCATTCTTGTCGGATTCCTTCTTTACCTGCCTTTACTGGTGTTCGGTGTAATAGAGATGATCCGGAGGCGCAGAGACAGCAGAATTCTGTTTCTGGGATCATTTTTCCTGCTTTATCTTCTCATGCATTCGCTTGCGCATGGGGGAGTCCGCTACAGACTTCCGGTAGAAACAGTTCTGATCATCGCTTCGGTTCTGTTCATATCGAGGAAATTCAAATGGGTGGAGGAAAATAATGCCTGCATTCAATAAAATTCTGTTTGTTTTCCCGGAAACGCGGTACCCGTCCGGTCAGCCGCCTCTCGGAATAGCGAGCCTGTCCGCCATGGCAAAACTATCCGGATGCGAAGTAGAACTGTGTGACATGTCCTTTATGAAAGATCCATTTAACTCTTTCAGAAGCATGATGCTGAATTACAAACCAGATCTTATCGCAATATCCATTGTTACTCCACAATTGAAAGCCGCGGAAAGAGTAGCGGAGATTATCCGAAATTCCGAGGTGAATGCAGTTTTTACAGCGGGAGGACCGCATGCGACCGTACTGCCGGAGGATACACTCAGAAGGATGAAATCCGATTTTGTCTATTCCGGTGAAGGAGAGATAGCATTTTCACGATTTCTTGAAACCGGACGGTGGGATGATATTACCGGAGCCTGCTGGATGTCGGGTGATGAAACAAGAAGAAATCCAGGCTTGCTTCTTACGGAGGATCTTGATTTTCTTCCATTTCCGGACAGGTCAATTTTTGATATGGAAAAGTATTTTTCCAGCTGGTATTCGATGGACCGGGTTGCTTCATCTCTTCGAGGGACTTCTGTGATGGCGACAAGGGGATGCCCGTTCAAATGCACATTCTGTCAGCCAACCCTGTCCGCAATATTCGGAAAGAAAATACGGAAGAGATCACCGGAGAACATTACTGATGAACTTGAGCATCTCAAAGATGAATTCGGGATTAATGCTTTCATGTTTGAGGATTCCACCTTCATACTGGATCATGACTGGGTCCACGCCATATGCGATGAGATGCTTTCGAGGGGTGTTGAATTGAAATGGTGCTGCAATGTGCGGGCTGATCTGCTGAGTGGCGAACTGCTTGATCATATGAAAGAAGCCGGCCTCGCGAAAATCAACATGGGTGTTGAATCTGCCTCGCAGAGAGTTCTGGATGATATCTACAACAAGGGTATAACCGTGGAGGGTGTAAAGCAGGCTTTGCGCCTGGCGAACGACAGGGGAATATTCGTTCAGGGGTATTTCATGCTTGGCGCTCCGGGGGAGACTGTCGAAGAGATGAAAAGAACAGTTGATTTTGCCGCGAAACAACCTTTTGACGATGCTGTGTTTGACATCACCACTCCTTTTCCTCATACAATGTTATGGGATATGACGAAGGAACTTATTAACAAGGACTACAGCGAATTTGACTGTTTTCAAACATCGGTCTATTCTCTTGACGGAATTACATCGGGTTCGATCGAAAGGATGAAGAAAAGGGCGTTCCTGAAATTCTACCTCCAACCGAAAAGAATATTCAGAACCATCAGGACGGTTCTGGGTCCGGGGAGCTTTAAAAGGACTCTTCTGAAAGCGAGAAGGGTATGATGGAAATACAGGTGACAATTGATGATATGGGGCTTTCCACGTCTGTAAACAGAGCAGCAAAAATACTGCTGAACGCAGGCCGGGTTGACTGCCTGAGCATATTTGCAACAGGTACGGCTCTCGATGAGGCGCTGGATTTGGCAAACAGCCCGGGCGTCAGGATATCTGTCCATTTGAACTGTTCGGAACCTCCATTTCTGACAGGGGTAGAGTTTCCGGACTCTTTTTATACGTGGTTCAGAAACGGATCTGTTCTGGCCGGGAAAGTTAAAGATGAGTGGAGAGTCCAGATTGAAAGAGTTCTCTCAGCAGGCGTGATGATAACCGGACTTGACAGCCATCATCACCTGCATAATCTGTCCGGATTGAGAGAAGTGATACTTGATCTGGCAAAGGAATACGGAATCGGGACAGTCAGAGCAGCTGTTCTGCCTGACAAATGGCGACGTCCATCCGGGATTGTACTTAACAGTCTTGGCAGGAAACTGATGAAAATGGCAAAGAAGAGGGGCGTAGGAACACCCGATTTGATGCTTGGATTCTCCATAAGCGGGAATGTTACAAAGAAGTATCTTGACAACCTTTCGGGGAGCCTTAAAAGTGAAGGTCTGGCTGAACTCGTGACACATCCGGCTATTTCTCCAGTATGGGCTTCAACACAACCTGATGAATTGGAGTTAATGCGATCAGAATGGTTCAACGAATGGCTGAAGCGAAGTTAACCAGGAGAATCCTTCTCCTTGCGCTTGTTGCTCGAATTCTGGTATTTGGAGCCGCTTCGCAGGGAGTATTTCTTATCGGTGAGGGAAGAACCCAGTCCAATCTGGCCGAAAACCTTCTAAGCGGTAATGGTTTCATGCTTTCAGGATCGATGCTTCATCCTGAAAGGGAAGCTGAAGCCAATCCCATGTTTCAGAAAACATTTGAGTTTTTCAGAAGAGTCGACGGGTACTATGGAGGATTAAGACCCGATACCCCCACTATGTTTCTGGTTCCGGGATATGCCGTTTTCATGGCCTCCATATATGCGGTATTCGGATCGGGAAATTTCCTGGCTGTGCGCGGTATTCAGTTGTTCCTGGGACTTTTCACTGTTCTGATCGGTTTTAGGATCGCCAGAAGATTTCTTTCCGGGAAATTCCTTGCGTTCGCGGGGATATTTATGGCTCTTGACCCTTTCGAACTCTATTACGAAGCGGTGCCTGCAACACAGGCGCTGTTTTCACTGATCTTCCTGATATCACTGCTTCTCTCCCTGAAACTTCTTGAGGAGTCTCATTCGTCTCGTTCAATGGTATTGATTGCAGCAGCAACCGGATTCGCGTGGGCATGTTCATTCTATGTCCGCCCGGTTTCTCTCCCCTTGATGATATGGATGATTCTGCTGCTTCCGTTCGCAGATAAGATCAGGCAGATATTTTCGATGAGAAGAAAGAGGAAGAATTCTTTGCGCAGGACTGAAGTATTCTCCATGAAGGGTTTTTCTTACAGCCTGGTTGTTCTTGCTGTTTTCATGTTACTGATGCTTCCGTGGGGACTGAGGAACAGAGCAATCTGCGGATCTTTCCGGATCATGCCCACGCAGGGCGGAGTGAACCTGTGGGAATACAACGGAAGAATATTCACGGACCATTTTGAGAATGAGGTTAAAGGGGCGAAACTGCTCTATGGAGGCATCCGAAGGGAATATCTGAATAATCTGAATTCGCCTGAGCTTGCAGAATTCCCGGAATTCAGAGACGAATCCGAATGGGAAAGAGACAGAATTCTGTTCGAAAGGAACACAACTTTCATGCTTCGGAATCCTGTATTGACACTTAGATTGATTTCAATGCGATTCATTGAGTTTTTCAAGCCTTTTCCCTTGAATTCCTTCTCTGTTCTGTATACACTGGCAGGGCTGCTGTCCTTTTTCTGGATATTGTTCTTCCTGTGGGGCGGAGCTGTCAGATGCTGTATCAGCAAGGGCGCGGGCGGATTCTACATTGCTACAGGAGTGGCAGGGTATGCTCTGATGCACCTGCTCACCGCCTCAGGGACTCCTCACCGGGTCGCGATTGATTATCCCATGTCCATACTCGCGGTGGTCGGGGTGCAGTATTCGCTGGAGAGATATCAGTCATGGAGGGCAGCCAGGAATGCCTGAAGCGCCCGTACTGCTTGTAAAGACACACGCCTTCGGAGACTCAATGCTCTGCACACCCGTTGTACAGGCTCTCATGAAGAAAAAAAAGGGGACATACTGGGTTCTCACAGGCCCTTCTGCTGCAGACGTATGGGAGCGCATCCCCGGTATTGACAGAGTATTTACAGCACCGGTTCCGCCATCGGGCAAATACCGGTATACAGGATTTCTTAAATGGACAGTCCGGAACAGGAAGTATCTGAGAGATGTTGCTGAATCATTTGTATTTCAGGGTTCTCCCGCTGTAAGAAGATGGGTGAGGTTTCTGACGGGAGCGCCAATGAGATCATCAGGAGGCTCAGCTCTTGGAAACTGGGAAAAGGTTTTCCCGATGAAGGACACGGACTACGCCGGGTATTCCTATTCAAAAACAGCCGGTGTTCAACCCTCTGACTGGAGACCGATTTTTTTACTCAAGGATACAGAACGTGAATGGGTTGATAAACTTGGAATAAGTGGTCCGTATTTTGCCATTGCGCCGGGTGGAGGGAGGAATCCGCGAGATGAGGTACTGGAGAAGAGGTGGCAGCCGGAGAAATTCGCGTCCATCGCGAACAGGCTTGGAAAGATGGGTATCAGTGTGCTTATTGTAGGAGGAATCGGTGACAGTGATGCCGCGGAATTGATGATAGATGGAATTACATCAGGTGTATTGAACATGACCGGAAAGACAACCTGGGGTCAGACAGCCGCCCTGCTGGACAGATGTATTGGATTTCTGGGTGCTGACAGCGGGACGGCACATCTGGCTGTCGCCAGAAAATTACCATCCGTTGTACTGTTCGGTCCGACTTCACCCCATACTCTGTACGCTGATGGACTTATCACTTCCGTTGTTGCGGATGTTCCGTGTTCGCCATGCTATTCAAACAGTCTTTTTCCAGGATGTTCGCAGAAAAGAGCAATTTGTATGGACTCACTGGGAGTTGACGATACATGGTTTTCGATTCAGAATGTGATGCATGAGAATTACAGCGGTTAACCCACCCTTTCTTCCCGATTACAGCAGAGGGCAGAGAAGCCCCGCAGTTACGAAGAGCGGGACACTTTACTACCCGATATGGCTTGCTTACGTCACCGGTGCTCTTGAACATAGCGGGCACGAGCTGGATCTGATCGATGCCCCCGCTGACGGGCTTGATATTGCTCAGACTGTATCCAGAATTGACGGATTCAATCCCTCACTTGTAATAGTGGAGACTTCCACGCCATCCATTGAATCGGATGTCAGGTTTGCTGACAGTCTCTGTAAGTCGGGAAGGACTGTTATGCTTGTGGGAACTCACCCCACTGCTCTGCCGGAGGAGACACTCCGGCTGGGCAGCAGATATGACGGGATTGTCGCAGGCGAGTATGAAATACCTCTTGTAAAACTTGCTCAGGTGCTTGAAGTAAACGGAAATCCGGCTGAAATACCGGGTCTGTATCTGAGGGGGGAGGATGGAGAAGGTTGCTTCACAGGTCATTCAGAAAGACTGGATAACCTTGATTCTCTTCCTTTTGTCAGTACGGTGTATGCGAAGCATCTTAATATCAGAAACTATAATAACCCTAATGCTCTTTATCCGCAGGTAATGATAATGGGTGGCAGGGGATGTCCTTATGAATGTACGTTCTGCGTGTTTCCCCAGACTCTTCAGGGAAGGAAATTTCGATGTCGATCGATTGACAATATAGTTGGCGAAATGCTCTGGGTACAGGATAATCTCCCAGATGTCAGGGCGGTATTTTTTGAGGATGATACGATTTCCGTTGATAAGAAAAGGCTGCGGCGACTCGCTGAAGCGATGATCAAAGCAGGTGTGTCAATCTCCTGGACATCCAACATCCGTGCGGATGTTGATTTCAAGACGCTGGAAATCTGCAGGAGAGCAGGGCTTCGATCTGTCTGCGTAGGTTTTGAAAGCGGCAGCGACGAAATGCTCAGGAATATGAAAAAGGGCATAACAACAGAAACATCCCGGATATTCATGCAGAACGCTGCTGACGCGGGTATTCTTGTGCACGGGTGCTTTATGGTTGGAACAAGGGGGGAAACCAGCAGAACAATGGAGGAGACCCTCCAATTCGCGCTGGAAATCAACCCTGATACAGCCCAGTTCTATCCCATGATGGTATATCCCGGCACGGAAGCATACCGTCAGGCGGATGAATCAGGCAATCTTACCGCAACCGCCTGGAGGGACTGGCTGACGGAGGATGGACTTCACAACTGTGTTGTCAGCACGGATGAGCTTACATCAGAGCAACTCGTTGATTTCTGTGACCATGCGCGCAGGAAATTCTACCTCAGGCCGCTTTACATTCTCAGAAAATTTCGCGCGTGTCTGCTGGATGCGGACGAACGAAAAAGAACATTCAGGGCGTTCTCAACTTTCCGGAAATATATTTTCAGAGCTTCGCGAAAGAAATGAATGATTTTGTAAGTTCGTCTGTTCGGGCAAGTGTCATCATTCCCAGTTACAATGATTCAGATCAGCTTATTGGATGCCTTGAGGCTCTCGATTGTCAGACAGTCAGAAGCAGTCTTGAGATCATTGTTTCTCTTGACGGCGGGGATCCGCTTCCTCCACAGGTATTGGAAAAAGCTGATCTGATAGTAGAGGGACCGCATTCCGGGCCAGCTTCAGCAAGGAACAGGGGGTGGAGAGCATCCAGTGGCGATTACATACTTTTTACGGATTCGGATTGCGTGCCTGCGGCGGACTGGGCTGAAAAATTGCTCAATGTACTGAAAGAAGGAGCTGATGGCGCAAAAGGAGCTTACTCGAGTGGAGGATCGCTGATTATTCAGAGACTTGCGCAGATCGAATTCGAGGAAAGATATCGGCTCTTATCAAAACACGGAGATATTGATCTGGTTGACACTTATTCAGCTGTCTTCAGAAGGGAAGCTCTGGAGCGTACAGAAGGATTTGATGAGTCGTTTTCAATGCCTGATCACGAGGATGTTGATCTTTCGTATCGAATGAAAGCCATGGGCATGAATCTTATGTTCGAGCCGGATGCTCTGGTTGCCCATACACACAGAAACAGCTGGGGAGCATACTTCCGAATGAAAGTATCCAGGGGAAAATGGAGAATGAAAGTTCTCAGGAAGTTTCCGGAAAAGTCGGGAGGAGGTTCCTACACTCCATTCGCCCTGAAACTTCAGATAATCCTCTGTATGCTTCTTCCTTTCGTTTTTATACCGCTGTTAATGGGATATCATTCATTTACATTCACATTCGTGGGAGTGTGGGCCGTATGCATTATCATATCTTCAATTCCTCTTATGATGATCGCAGCTCGGAATGAACCATCTCTGGTTCCAATTCTTCCTATTTTTGTAATATGGCGCGGTTGTGCGCTTTTTTCTGGGATGATGTTGGGTATATTTACCGCCGGAAAGGCGGTAGAATGAAATTCGTGCCGGTTAGAAGAGCAGATCGTGTTCTCAGCGTGCTGCTGGTTATTGCAGATGCGATTGCAATACCCGCAGCGTTTATTCTGACCTGGTTTCTGAGAACTTACGTCCTGAGAACCATGCTGCCGGAATTTCACCACTATTTCCATACGTATATCATGGCTTTGCCGGTTGTAGCTCTGCTGTGGCTGATTTCCTTTGCCAGGGCCGGGCTTTACAGACCAAAGCGATATCTGGGAAGCCTGGGTGAATTACAGAAACTTATGAAAGCTCTTTTATATCTTGCTGTTGCTTTAATGGCAGCAAGTTATCTCGTACGCATGGATTATTCGAGAATAATGCTTTTCATGTTTATCGGAATATCGATCCCGGTGGCAGCTGTCACCCGATTTTTCGGGAGAAGGGTTGCGCATATCATAGCACCCTTAAGAGAAGTACCGAAGATTCTGGTTGTTGGCACAGGAGAAGTAGCTTCGAGGGTGATTTCAGCTCTTTTAAGGCTTCCGGGGAAGGCTCCGGAGATAATTGGTATCGTGTCTACCGGAGATGATGAAAATGATGAATTTGATGGCATGCCAATAGTAGCATCACTTGAAAATATAGTTGAAAAGATAAAAATTCTGAAGGTAGATGAAGTATTTTTCGCTGCGCCTGAACTCGATCGTTCCGAAATACTTTCAATAATTTCTTCTGTTACCGTTCATGAAGTTCATTTCCGACTTGTAACCGATCTGTTTGAGATCGCCATAGGCGGAACCGATCTGGATGATCTGGTAAAACTGCCGATAATTGAAATCGGTTATGGTGAGCCTGGAACCGTGCACAGAATCACAAAGAGAGCGGCAGATATTTTTATATCCCTTTTTCTGGTGTTTCTTCTTTTACCATTGATGGTTGTTCTGTATCTGATTCTACTGGTTTCCGGTAATGGATCCCCTATCTTCAAACAGAGAAGGGTTGGATTGAAGGGAAAGGAATTCACTCTGCTGAAATTCAGAACGATGAAACCGGATTCGCACGAATATGAAGTTGCTCCGGTATCCATGGATGATACAAGAATTACCCGGACCGGGAAATTCCTGAGAAGAACCAGTCTGGACGAACTTCCGCAGCTGTTCAACATCATCAGGGGTGAAATGAGTCTTGTAGGACCAAGACCCGAAATGACCTTTATCGTGAAGGAGTACAACGCGTGGCAGCTTCACAGGCTGGATGTTAAACCGGGTCTGACCGGAATGTGGCAGATAATGGGAAGAAAAGAGCTTCCCCTGCACGACAACCTGGAATATGATTACTACTACATCAGAAATCAGTCATTGATGCTTGATTTTACTATTCTAATGAAAACACTGGTTACGATTTTCAAGGGAAGGGGAGCATACTGATTCTATTTCTTTTTGCGTCAATAATTTCCTTTGCGCCCGGACCCGGAGTATCCGGGTGCTCATGCGATCCTTACGCATATGCTGATGATGCTTCTTCCTGTCTGGCTGCGCCCGCAGGACTCGTCCGGATTATCGGGACTGAATATGCTGTGTATGCAGCTGCCAGTGATGAGGATAACAATAGTATCTATGCTGTTGCAGCCACAGAATTAGGTTCGACTCACTGTGGAGCCGGCCTGGGGTGGACTCGATCCGGATCAGATCCTGATACCCTCGACGCATCTCTGATTATTGCTGAAACACTTCGAGGAGACCCTGTGGGATTCATGGACGGTGTCTTCGGACCAAGCATATCTGTTGGAGCGTCCCTTGGATTTGCTTTGACTGATGAAACTGAACCTCTGAATATGCTTTCGGCTTCTCTGGGACTTCAATTCTCGGTTTTTCCGACAGTAGCCATCGGTGCAAATGTTTCAAACCTGAGAATATTCGGAGATAAACTTCGTGATCGGGAGATCGGTTACGGTTTTTCAACTGTATTTCACAGAGGATTCAGAGGACACTTCTCAGTTACAGGAAGCAGACCTTCATTAGGCTTTGATCTTTCCATAAATGACTGGCTTTCTGTCAGAACCGGTTCAGATGGATTATCGTGGAATGCCGGTCTTTCTGCTTATTCCCGCTGCTTCAGAGTTGACTGGGCAGTCATGCTCGAAAATCAGGATAATCGACAGGTTCTTGGAATATCCTTTTCTCCAGGAGGATTCTGATGAGCGCTTTCGTTTCTGTTCTGCTTGTCCTGCTGGCGGCGCCTCCCGATTCCACGGATATCGGTTTGGTGCCTGAAGGCTGGACTATGGACTGGGAATGCCTTGTGTCAGCAACAGGGAATGGTGTATGGGCTGGAAACCATCCTGTAATTGACAGTACCGATGTGGATGCGGCACTCAGTTTAATGGCTGAATCACCGGAAGTAGATTTTCTTGTAACCGGCGCGCTCATGAGCGACACTGCGGATACATTTATTTTTCGCAGAGCCAGAGCAGTGGTGAAATGGCCAGGCACTCCATGGATTGGAACGGGTCTGTATCTACATGATAGACAACCATTTATTCCGGGTCTCAGTGAACCGCTGGTTGAATGGGGCTGGGTGGATATTGATTCTCTGCAGGGATACGGTTTTGCGAGCGGTGGAATTCTGGGGTTCAATGGTGAATACATTATTCAGCAGGCAGGTGCTGACACCCTGACTCAATTGAATATTCATTCACCATGGATGGGCTTTGCAGGCTTCTCGTACTCACGGGTACATTATCATTCCGCGGAATCTCCGCTGGATGATAACATTGTATTAAATGCTCTATCAATCCGAAGTGATTTCAGATATTTCAAACCATGGGTGTTAATTGCTGGTGCGGATGGCGAGAAGGACAGATGGGCAGTGGCCGGGGAAATTCGTGATTTCACCCACTTCAATACAGATCTGGGAGAAATTGAAGTTGTTCCTGCTGTTGCTTTTGCCGGGAAGGAGTTCTCAGCTCCTGGAGATGCCTTTGTACCGGACCAGAGATTGCTCAAACTGGGAGCTTATCTTAGATCTGTCAGGTACATTGCCAGTGCGGGAATTATCGGTATGCTTGATCTTGGAAGTGATAGTCTCAGCGGAGTATCAGCAATCGCAGCAATGGTATCCGAATCGTCCATCATCTGGAATATTGAATTTGACGCCTATGCTGATGGAGATTACAGAGCAATGTTTGGAGCGGGTACAGCAAATTCCTTTTCCTCAGCTGGAATAAGAATTGAGATGCTGGAAGACAGTACAAGACTAACCGGAATGGCATCCTGCATACCAAGGGAGGATGTATCTGCGGAGTTGACCATTTCATCTGATGTTGACGGCAGTCTTGATCCCGAGTGCGGGTTGGATATTTCGACTGTTCTCGGACCGGTGTCAGGTTTGATCGGAATACACTGGGAACAGGGAAGAGACGTGACTTTTACAATAAACCTGAGAGGGCTTATACGTTGATGAACAGGCGAACAGCATTGCTGATTACGATCCTTCCTGTCCTTGTTTCAGGATGTTCTTTCTTCGTTCCGATGGAAAAACCACAGGAACAGGGGGAGCAGCTTTTATTCTGGATGCCCAACGCCATCTCTGTGCAGGTTCTTTCGGATTGGAACGAATGGGGAGGAATTGAAAGCGCCGGAGGTATAATCGATCCGTTGACAGGCAGGATGAAAAAACAGGAGAACGGATTTTGGACTGTGGATATCAGTGAAATAACCGCTGGTTCATACAGGTATGCATTCTTAGTTAACGGGTACAGGTGGATCAGAGATCCCGAGAATCCCGAAACCGCAGTTTTCAAAGATCAGGTGGTTTCCGTTATTCTGATTTCTGATTGAGCAGTCTTGAAAGGAAGTAGCTTTTGGCATCGGTGAGATTTGAGGGAATCAGTAAAGTCTATCAGAAAAATATTCTTGCAGTCGCAAAATTTAATCTGGAAGTTGAAGATGGCGAATTACTTGTTCTTGTAGGACCCAGCGGCTGCGGCAAATCAACAACTCTTAGATTACTTGCAGGACTGGAAGAGCCCACAACAGGAGAGCTTTTCATAAATGATCATCCTATCATAGATAAGAAGCCGCAGGATAGAGATATTGCGATGGTTTTCCAGAATTACGCTCTGTATCCTCATATGACGGTATTTGACAATATGGCTTTTTCTCTGAGAATGAAGAAAATGCCGAAGGAGCTTATCACTACAAATGTTCAGGAAACAGCAGAAATACTTGGTATTTCAGATTATCTGAATCGGAAGCCCAGAGAGCTCTCAGGCGGGCAGCGTCAGAGGGTTGCGGTTGGCAGAGCAATTGTCAGGCATCCATCCGTGTTCCTTTTTGACGAACCTCTTTCCAATCTTGACGCTAAACTCAGAGTGCAGATGCGAAACGAATTAAGCCGGCTCCACACAAGGCTCAAAGCAACGATGATTTACGTGACACACGATCAGGCAGAAGCAATGACTTTAGGGGACAGGATAGTTGTTCTGAAGGATGCCTATATTCAGCAGATCGCTTCACCTCTTGATTTGTACGATTTCCCGGAGAACAGTTTTGTCGCAGGATTCATCGGCAGCCCCGCAATGAATTTCCTTCCTGTGAGTCTTGAGAATTCAGTACTTCGTTCAGGTGATATTCTGATACAGGCCTCCATTTATTCTGAGGTGCCAGATGGAAAATATACGTTTGGAATCAGACCTGAGGACATTTATCCTGATGCTGACGCTCCACTTGAGGGTCGTGTAGAGGTTCTTGAAACTCTTGGAAATGAGAATATTATTTACATGAAATTCGCCGGAAGGCAGTTTACGGTAAGATGCGGTCCTCAAGTTCAGATTGCTCCCGGGGAGCCCCTCAGATTTTCGATTGATATCAGTAGAAGTCATTTATTCGATCCTGACGGCATCCGGGTAAAGGTTGATGCATGATCTGCATCTTATTCAGGGATCTGTGCCAGAGCGTGAATATTTCCGAGTACTGTTGTATAACTGAAAGTAAATATGTCAATTCCGAATATACTCTGAGAACTGGTGAAATATGCAAGTTACTATAATTGGTATTGTATTTCTTGGAACTCTTACTTTAAGCGCAATTCTTACTCCCGCTGTAAGGCGGATCGCTTTAAAAACCAATATTGTTGACAGACCTGGATCCAGGAAAAAGCATCTGCTCACCACTCCCTTGCTCGGAGGGCTTTCGATCTATATCGCATTTGGCATCGCTCTGCTAGCAGGCATGATTATCTTGAAAGATCCAGCCGACAATATGACTTCTCTCAGCTTTAAATCACTATGCTCACTTATAATCCTTGGTGGTGGATTGATGGCTCTTGTTGGCCTTATAGATGACATACTCGGGCTATCTCCTGTATTAAAGCTGGTATTTCACACAGTTGCCGCGCTTGCCGTGGGGTTCATTTTCGTTGTTAAGGGAACCCTTCTCAATATATTCCTGACAGGAAGCAGTTTTGCCTGGCTTGCAGCTCCGCTCACGGTATTATGGCTTGTTGGAATCACGAATTCTCTGAATCTTCTTGATCATGCTGATGGTCTTGCAGCCGGATCAAGCGCTGTTGCCGCGATATTCTTCATGATCATCAATCTGCTGTCAGGTAACTATCCTGTTGCCTTCATAAGTGCCGCGATTGCCGGAGCTTCAGCCGGTTTCCTGATTTTCAACTATAACCCGGCATCTATTTTCATGGGTGACTGTGGAAGTAACATGCTTGGTTTCATACTGGGGATCATCGCTGTTCTTGGTGTATATACGCCTGAGGGTTCCATTCGTGAGATAGCTGTGCTTGCTCCCCTGCTTGTGCTTTCTGTTCCGATGGTTGATACCGTATTTGTACTGAATTACAGAAGGAAGACAGGTAAACCCCTCTTCAGCGCAGACAGGAATCATCTTGCTCATCGTCTGATGAGACTTGGATTCTCGCACAGCCAGGCAGTAATAGTATTGATTGTGATCTCTATCCTTATGGGAATTCTGGCCCTTCTTCTGCCTACGCTTAAACCTTATCAGGCTGTATTGGTCTTTGCGCACGCTCTCGGGCTTATCGGGCTTTTAGCATTCTTCATCAACCGCGCGGAGAAAAGAAAAACAGGATGAAAGACATTCCCAGATCAGTAATTACAGTAATCGTCGGCCTGACCATTATGGGATCCATATTCTTAATTTACACGAACAGCAGAAGCAGTATTCTCATAAAGGAACAGGTTGTAATCGCCGGGGCGGCTCTTGCTTTATCTGTCGCTGCAATTGCTCTGATTTCCGGAAGAAAAATTGCAGCGAACAGACTTACTCTTCCATTATGCCTGTCCTTCACTTTTCTGATTGGATGGGTGATATTCCGGTTCTATACCGGATCCGGATCTGTAAATGCCCTGAAGATGATATACAGTCTTATTGCTCTTGGCGGACTGGTTGCTGTAATCGCGATGACTTTTACGAAATCCAGCAGGGATATAGTTTTATGGATTCTCGTGAGTTCTACCGCTCTCTTATCCGTATACGCTGTTCTGCAGTCTCTCGGCTTCATAATATTTCCCTGGGACAGTGGATTGACTCTGCAGGCAAGAAGCTCTGGAACCCTGGGTAACGCAAATCTTCTTGGAAGTTTTGCTGCAGCTATGCTTCCTGTTGGCGCCGGATTCTTTCTTGGCAGAGAAAGACTCGCAAAATTCCGAATTCCCCTTATGCTTCTTTTTGTCTTACTCTGCGCCGGTGCATTGATTTCAAGTAAAACTCGCGGAAGTCTGATAGGTTTGTTTGCCGTTGCTGCTTTTGTGCCGTTTGCACCCTTCATAAGGAGAAACAAACGTAGATTGATTCTTGTCACTATAATGCTGCTTGTTCTGATTGTTGGTTCTATCACCTTCATGCAAAACAGGATGGAAGAACTTACGGATACGGAGAGTGGCGGAACCCTGCAGGTTCGAAAGCTCATCTGGTCTGGTTCTCTATCTCTGATTGCCATGAATCCTGTATTCGGCCTGGGACCGGGGTCTTTTCAGATACTGTTTCCACAATTCAGGAATCCTGAGTATTTTACTCTTGGTGTAAGCCATAATACACTTCATGCGCATTGCGAGTACCTCGAGATTCTTGTGGATATCGGTATTATCGGGTTTCTATTGTGTGTAACGGTTGTTTTTTTCTTTATCAGAATATTACATCGAAAAAGGAAAATACTTGCCCCATCTTTGGAAGATGTAACTTCTTACAGTGAGGACTGGACGGTACTGGGACTATACGGGGGTATTATAGCTCTGCTGTCGGAAGCAACTGTTTCCGTGGCTCTTCGGTGGCCGCCGTCCGCGATGCTGCTTGCCATGCTGATCGGGCTTATTCTCGCATCTATCCCGGCAAGATGGAGCTTAATGAAAGGAAAAGCAAAAGCCGGCACTATTCTGGTTCTGTCCATTGCTGCTGTTATTCTGGGATGCGTTGCTTTTCCGCATTATATTTCTTCAATGCAATCCGGAAGACAGCTGTTCATCGGCAAGGATGTATATCTGAAAAAGATCCAGCCGGCAATGAATGATATTGTAAATACAGCTTCTGTCTGGAACCTCTCCGGGAATGATGAAGACGCAATAAGGGCTCTGTATTACTATGATACTGCCGTTCAGCTGGCGGACAGTTCAATTTCATGGTGTCTGCGATGTGTTGAGACGAATCCTGATGAACTTGGCGGGTGGTATGCCCTCGGAAGCGCGTATGTCACCAGAGCCTTACTGTGCAAACCATTATCAACTCCGATGATAAACATCATGCAGATGAGCGGAAGAATTCCTTATGATCTGGATGAAGTTGATCGATATGTGAATCTTGGTCTTGCCGCGTACGATTCTCTTAAGGAAAGAGCCCCGAATTATGCTGAGGTGCATCATAATACTGTGCTTATCCGAACAAATCTGGGCGATCCGAACGGTGCGCTTGCTTCAATGAGAACCGCATGGAGACTTCATGCTCACAACAGAGACAACTACCGCATGCAGACATTCCTTCTGGCTCCGCTTACCGAAGGGACAGACGCATGCTATCTTCAATGGGTTGGCAGGATCGAAGATGAAGATCATTTCATAACGATGACAGGTCTTAGAAGAGAAAATGTCCTTCAGAAACTGCTGTTTTACACAGGAACTACTTTTCTGAAACACCCGGCTTCCGCAGACAGCCTGTTTAATGAATTTTCAAACCTTTCTGACAGTTTCGCGCCGAGTATCGCATCTGAACTCAGAATCGGAATGGAACTTCAGATGAGAGAGCTGGAGAGCGGACAGGATATAATACAGAGAATGGAATCAGGTGACACTGCAGGTATTATGAGTGAGCTCGGTCAATTTGATCGGGAAGATATTGAAATTCTTCCAGCGCAATTCTCTGCTATGGGTCTGCTTCTTGCGGAGAAAGGCGAAATAGAGGGAGCAAAGATACTGATAAACATAGTAAATATTTATATTTATAATTGTTATGATAATATGAATATATGGCATGGCGGTCCGGTAGAATATTTTGAAGCGCTGAACGATGTACTGCTCTCCTCCAATCTTGAAACACCGGAACAGAGAGAGCTGTTCATAAGAAGTGAAAGCTGTGCTTTCCTGCTTGACAGACTTTTATTCAATACAACGAGTTTTGTCAATTCATCACCCGGCTTCAGGGTAAATGTTCCTATTCATATACAGGATTTCCTCGGCAGTATATGGTTCGAAACGGGTGGTCCTTTGTATTGCTATTCAAACAACCTGCTGTATGGTGATTCAGTATCTGTTGTGATCAGAAATGGATCACTTCTTGAAAAAGCATATTCCGGGTTACTGCAGCTTGAATCAGAAAACCCGGACAACCCTGAGCTGCAGAAACTTAAGATAGCCTGGTTCTATACTCTGCTATTATCATTATACATCGAGAATCCAACTTTTTCATCTGAACAGACCCTGTATATCGCGGATGGTTTGAGGAGCTCAAGGGGAAATCTTGTGGAACTGCTTGGCGAGACGGAAACAAGGTATCAGATCGGCAGCATGCTCGACGGTATGGATGCAGTTGTAAATTGCCTGCTGAATCCGGAATACGGTCAATACGTTGAAATACTTAGAACAGACATTGTGATGGGGCGGATCTAAAAAGGGTCAGGGCTTTAAATTAGCGTTTAAGGATCGGGTCTCAAAATTAGCGTAATCCGCATATCTCACCGGAGTTACTACTGCAACGGCGCATAAGACACTCGCATACTGCGTTATGCTCAATCGACCTATATATAATACATCTTCGTCGATCTCATTCGCATGCCTTGTCTGCGAGCGTTTCTACACCGTTTCGTTACGCAACCTGGTGAAATATGCGGATTAACGCGCATATCTCACCGGAGTTACTACTGCAACGGCGCATAAGACACTCGCATACTGCGTTATG
>JAUXIK010000176.1 GCA_030620995.1 Candidatus Aegiribacteria sp. | reverse complement strand
TTCCCTCTGAAAATGCGGCAGATCAGCAATAAGAAAAGACTGGGTAAAAAGCGTCTCTTCCAGCCGCTCTCCTTTCTCGGCTATCGATTCGACCAGAATAAAGAAGAACACCGCAATACGTGTTCCGAATGAACTGTACCCGCTGCTGCCCTTGACGTAGAAGAAATCCCTCCTGTGCCGCAGCAGCACAAAGCCGAGTGAATCGAATAAAGTCCTGAACTCCTCTTCATGTTCAGCAAGCGCTCTGTAGATCGCGCCATCCTCACCGGAAACATGCCGGCCGCTCCGAAGTCTTTTGAATACTTCCTTCAGTTCGGGCAGTTCAGACAGAATCATTATTCACCTTCCGAAAGAACAGTCATAGGATACGATGACACCGATACGGAGCGAATCATGTACTCCCTGCACGCGCTCCCGAACTCCACCCTTCCGGGAGGAGAACAGTAAACAATTCCATAGAGCCTGAGCAGATCCTCCAGAGATGCTCCGGGACAGTTCGAATCCAGCCACACCAGAAGATCATCAATCGGAAGCGCAAGGGAAAGAGAGGAAAGAACTTCTTCAGGATCGCTGTAACCCCGCACACTCTCAACTTCAAGCCCGGTAACCACAGGAGCCGAACCGGGCTCATAGCCGCTGAGTTCATGAAGACAACCGGACAGGAAGACATCCGATAAAAGACCTTCGGTCCTCCATGAGGGAAGAGCCATCATGGAATCCAGATCAAGGCTTTTTACTCCCTCCCTGTCAATCCGCCGAAGCGCCACAGACGCTCCACGGGCAAGCTCACTCTCAACCCGAAGCGTCTCATACAAAGGTTCTATTTCCCTGAGCGATTCGTGAAAATCAGCGGCAACATTCCTCCGCATCCTCAGCAGACGGGCACGGCAACCATTAAACTCACGAACAAGTTCCGCATGCCTTCCGAACTGCAGAGTGCCTGAATAAAGCAACCGGTCCAAAGAATCCAGCAGAGCTTCCATACTCTTATCCACATCGATAAGATCACGCATGGGATCCATGTACTTAACCCAGAGACGGTTGATAGTCTCGAACCGGTCAGCTGCTGGCAGATGCTCCCGATTGGACTTTATCTCCATGGAAGTGTTAAGAATGGCAGAATGATTATCACAAGCGTCCTGCCGCAGCCTCTCAATAGTCTCCGAAATGTCACCGATAGCATGAAGAGCGCCGCTCCGATCAACCGAACCAAGGCTTTTCTCAAGTTCGGAACGGGATGAGCCAAGAGCGTCAAGATATCCCTGAATAACCTCAACGGATGTAAGCCTCTGCTCGCGCAGAAGGAACCGGAGAAGGGATCTGACAGGATGGGTAATCTCCCACCGCGAAGCCTCACCAGGAACAGTCTCGATAATACAGAGCTTGACAAGCCGCTCCATGATATGCTCACAGGACGGATCATCAGCAGCAAGATGCCTCCTGATAATATCAAGAAGATCACCGTCACTCAGCCCTTCAGCGCGATAATACAGATCCGAAAGCAAAGGATAGAACCTTGCAACGAACCTGAAGAACGACTGCGGATCGGAGATCATGACAAAAGCAGAGGATGAGAGAATAGACCGCAAAGTGGTAATAAAGCTATTGCTTCAGTAACAGAAGAACAGGCAGGAGCGATTTCAGGAAGCTTCAGGTTATTGATACTGTTAATCATGCAGACATATTACTATGAAATTTGAGCATGTCAATTGCATGTTTCATGCGTATCATTTGGTGTGAGAAAATATGTTTTGCAATTGCAGCTTTTGTGAGGATTTTCATAATCTACAACGTGATTCTACCCATT
>JAUXIK010000133.1 GCA_030620995.1 Candidatus Aegiribacteria sp. | reverse complement strand
AATTCCTTGATCAGGCTGGGATGAATGCTTCTTTCCAATTCATCAATAAAATAAACGGCCTCATTGCTGATTACATCGTAGATAGCCGGGAGCAGATTCAGCAGTTTCACAGTTCCATCAGACTCTTCGGCTATCTGGAAAGATGCTGTTTCGTCAGAGAAACCACTCTTATGTTCCATTTGCAATTTCTTGACAAAATATTCACCGCGTTCCTTCACTAATAGAATCTCATCGAAAGCTCCTGAATGATCCAATTGGAGTATTGCCAATTCACTAGTCGCAGACCTATTCTTGAAATCCTCAGCAATCTGCACCCCTATCGGATTGCTTCCTATGTACTCATCCATTGGATATCTGATAACTGAAACTTTAGATATCCCGATATGTAATGTCTTCATCACTTCTTGTATGAAATTATTGAATCTTTCATCAGACTCGATACGATGAGCAAGCATGGCTGGTTTTGATTCAGGCAGGAGAACAATCAAATCCTTGTCGATCCACTTAAAAGCAGCTTTAGTATGATGAAGTTCTTCATTTTCCCTGGATGCAAGTAATTTTAAAACGACCTGGTCAGGTTTCACGAATTCATCAAGAAGAACTGATTTTAACATCATATTCTTCTCGTTGGCCTCGAATGCTTCAGAGAATCTGATATCCGTGCTCAGATCCTTGTCTGTTGTCCTTGCAAAGATCAGTTCATCAGAGCCAGGATTAACAACATACAGTTCTTCCTCTGAAATTCTTCCATCAAGTATTTTCAGTGCATACAAGTAAGATGTCTTCTCTGCGACGAACTCAACTGCGATTACTATGTCATTTTCTCTCTCTGGCTGGTTGAGTTTGAACTTTAAGGTTTCAGTATATCCAGCAGAAAACCCGCTAGTAACCAACGATTTAAATAGTAACATTGACTTTACAAGGTTGGATTTTCCCGCTGCATTGGCTCCATATACAGTGGATAGTTTCAGAAGGCTCAATCTATCATTGATCTGATAGCAGTGTTCAGGAAGTGTTTTCAACCTTGAATTGGGTATCATGTTGAACTCAGTTCTTCTGCCGAAGGAATAGAGATTATCAACAACAAATCTTACAAGCATGACTTCTCCTTAGGTGAAATTTTCACCTAAATAATAATAGTTTCGTTCTGTTCTGGCAATGCACGGCAAATACTGCATGATAATCGTGAGATATTCACGTTACGTCTTTTTCTTTACGAATTCAGGAAGACGTATACTTCCTGTAACAAGGTTATTCAGGAGATAGCGCTTCTGCTCTTTCAGGGAAGCAAGCTTCCGATCAAGCACAGAGATCTCTTCGTCTGCGGCGGAGAGGACTAAGGCGATGGCTCGTTGCTCTAATAGGATGGGAATGGACATTTCCGATTTCTCAAAATCACGCTTTGATACTTCGAGAAATGTACTTCCGCATGCATATCGAATGAAATGCTTCTTCATTTGAAGCATCTTGAAGTAAATGAATTCCACATCATAATCACTACTCATTATGATGCTCTTGAAACCTTGATTCGTGGCCATTGGCACGGAGTTGAGAGCACAGTCTCCTACGGTTGCGCGAGTACAAACGATAAGAGAGTTTTCAGGGAGCAGGTTTGCCGAGCTATGCTTAAGACCCTGATCGGTAAGGCACCGTTCTGTTGAGCAAATGTACTTGTTGTGCAATTTGGCAATTTCAGTTGGGGTACACCATGGAATCGCCCCATTCCAGTAATCCGAGTTCTCGGTCGAAGGAGTGCCGCCGCTGATGACCCGTCCAATCTCCCCCAAACGTACTTCCTTCCACTCCCCAGAAAACCCCGGCAGACGTTGCTTTCCTTTAAGTAGCCTCTGCATCAGCCCCTTTTTGATGTTCTTATTTTTCTCGATCTTCTTCTCATAACTCTTGATCGCCTTATCCCAGCACTCCAGGACTTCTGCGATTGCTTCCTGCTCGGGGAGGGATACTTGCGGTAGCGGACATTGGAAATAGTCTTTGGTAGTTATTCCAGTAAGGGCAGTTTGAGTACATACCGCCAACATAAATGCCCTGGCTATATGTGATTGCAGATAGTAGAAGAGGAATACTGCATTAAGCAGCTCCCTATTCAAGCGGTACCTTCGTGTATGCCATGCAAAAGCTGTGCCAGCACCTGCCCGTGTTACATACACAGTCCGAGCAATTCCAGAACGGACAAGGGATGATTCGCCGTAGAGCAATTCACCTTCTTCGAGCCCATATGTCTGGATTTCATCATTAGTAAGTGGGACCTTCCTGAAAGGCTGACCATCGATTCTTTCAATGCAGTACAGATCCGAGACTCCCACAATGCTGTGGCCGTTCCCGTAGAATTCCTTCTTCTTATAGATCCCTGCATTATGAGCCAGCACAGCCTCTCCCAGTTGAAAGCAAACCCACTCCTCCGGAATCCACCCGACCTTTGTATCCTTGTATCCAGGCCTCCCTTTATTTTTATCTCTCATCATTGTTTTACTTTTCGGTTCTCTGGTTTGATGTGTATCCAAGCTCTGAAAGGGGCAAGGGCCCGATGTCATGGTACTCCTCATCCAGTGCCTTCAACTCCTCTATGATGCCCTCTCTGGTTTCAAGTGCAGTCTTGTTATGCTCCTCGAAAACCTCACTGGCTGAATCCCAAGCTGTCTGTATCAATAATGTTCCTTCATTAGTTAAAGCTCCTAGCCAGTCAAGCTTGTTCTCCTGAGCAGACAGAACCTCTGAGACATTATCCTGACACTCAACAGGTAACTCTAAGAGTTTCTCTATAAGCGTTTCGGACAAGTCGAAGGTACAATTAACTCCCGGACCTCCAGGGCCAGGATGAATATTGCTCCTCATACTCACGCCCCAGTTGGAGAATGCCCTCGCACCATGCAGGATACAGTTTCTCATTTGGTTCAGAATTCTGACTGTTGGGTTATGCTTAAATTCCAGCGCCGCTTCATCGATACTTTCAATACCACTACTCTCTGCCCAATTGAATAAGAAACTCATGCACCCAGCAATACTCGCTAAGTAATTGTAGAAGTAGAATTCGACTTCTTCTCGTTTAGACTTGATAAAATTACCTACATCCGCATCTAATGGAACTGAATCAACTTGAAGAGCTTGCTGAAGATATTCGTTATTCCTTGAAACCCATAACATGAATTGGGAGGCATACCAGTATTGAGCAAAATCTGCGAACTCTGTAGCCAGTCTATTCTGAAGAAGGCCTTGTCGATCGACTATCTCAAGAAATCTTCTTCCTTTTTCAGTAGGTTTCCCCATCATTCATCCCATTCCTTAAATCACTATCCAGCTTCCTGATTTCTTGTGACCACTTAGTCTGCATTCCATGAAACATAGCATTCCTCTCGAATCCACCGGAATTTCGTCTTCTTGTATCCCTATCTATTCTCATTCTTCTGCATCGTCAGTCACATC
>JAUXIK010000071.1 GCA_030620995.1 Candidatus Aegiribacteria sp. | reverse complement strand
GTAAGAGGCCCCCGCAGATCTTCGTACGATGTGGCAATTGACGCTGCTCATCCTCATTCATTTTCCCTGTCCGGAGCCGTATCTGCTGCCATGTCAGGATCAAACTGCAGAATAAGCACTTCAACCGGTAATAACAACGATGGATGGTACACTCATACTGTACCCGCGCCTCTTCTTGAATGGCATGAAAGCCGTGCCCTGCACAGCCTTGGAAGCGTCTGGGACAGGTGGCCTGCGTGGTCACATCCGCAACTCATATGCCTGAACTCTGAAAATAGAGATGCTGCCGGACTTCATGTCGGCGCAAGCGGGATAAAGAAGTATCCTCAGGATCTGATGGAGAAGCTGGTCGAGATGATATCAGGCAGGATTCACCTTGAGCTCTACTGGGGAAGCAGGGAAGAGAAGGACGCTGCTGAATATCTGGGCCGGAAATATGACGCAGAAGTAATGCCGGAACTGACAGTTACCGGAATGCTTGACAAAATCGCCGGTCTGAGAGTATTCATTTCGGCAGATAACGGTCCGATGCATGTGGCATCAGCCGTTTCAGTTCCTGTAATAGCTCTGTTCAGAGTAGATAACAGGGATAGATTTGCACCCCTGTCGGATGGATCGGAAGTTCTCTATGCTCCGGAAGGTGCTGATCCAGCAGAAGTTATCGATATTATTGACAAAAGACTGAATTACTCCTGATCAACCTTTCTGTCATTTTCCAGTTCCTTTAGAACCTCCTGCACTGTAGTTTCCGTAGAGGCGAGTCTTCCCCTGAGGTTTCGAATAAGATCTGCGGCTCTGCGAACTTTGATCTCGAGCTGGTCTACAGGGCAGTCATCTCTTCCGATTTCATCCACCAGGCTTGTCAGTTCCTCAAGATATTCTTCGTACGATGTTTTATCATTTGTGTTTTTCTCAGTCATTTTGAGTCCTCTCCGGGGTAATCCTCTTTGCCTCGGCACTTATGGATCCATCCCTGAATGATATCTCAATCTCGTCATGTATTTTAACGTTTTTAACGGTTCTGATCAGCGTTCCATTTTTATCTCTTACAGTAGTCCATCCTCTTCTGTACAGTCTTTCCGGATTATTCCCGGTTATTACAGCATCAAGATTGTCCAGCTGCATGGAGCAGGTATTCAGTTTGCCGGAAAAGGATGAGATCAGTCGTTCTGACAGAAAATGAAGTTCCCTTTCTCTCCGATCTGACAATCCCGCGATAATTGCCTTTTCAAGGGACAATCCAGACCTGTTCAGCCATCCTGACGCAGATGAGAGGTTATTCTGAATGTGTTTTGCTAGCCAGTTCTCAAGTGTTTGCAGTTCATGAAGCTGTGTTCTTAATATCATGCCGGCACCCCTGGCGAGGATACCTGCGCTGCCAGCAAGCCGGACGCGGGCAGAGGCAACTCCTCTGAAAGCGGATCTGTGCAGCACAACCGCAAGTGATTCAATATCTCTCAGGAAATCAGCTACCCGGTTTACGAGTATATCCGCTGCATGAGTGGGTGTTTTGGCTCGTGCAAACGCTGCGAAATCCGGAAGAGTGGTGTCGGTTTCGTGACCGATTCCCGAAATGACCGGCCACGGAACCTGAGAGATCATTCGGGCGATATGTTCATCGTTGAACCAGGCCAGATCAGTGGCTGATCCACCACCTCTCGTAAGAACTACAACATCAATGTCAGATATGGACAAAAGCGCGTTAAACGCCCTTATAACACTATTTGCAGTATCCATTCCCTGCATGACAGCCCAGGCTGCATACACCTTGAAGGGAAATGAACTGGTACTCAGCCCGTGCAGAAAATCATGACTGGCAGCGGATTCTTTTGCCGTGATCAATCCCACCCTCAGGGGAACTTTCGGCATTGTGAGTTCACCGTTTGCAGCCAGAACTCCTTCGGGCGTCAGTTTATCCACCAGTTTTCGAAGAAGCTTCGCCTGAGTTCCCATTGTCCACGAGGGATCTATACTCTCAATGATAAACGAGTATTTTCCGCCTGCTTCCCAGAGAGATACTTTTCCGTGAACCCTCAGGTTCATTCCCTCACGGAGCTCAAAAACACTTCCTTCTCTGGCGAATTCGCGGACAACTCCTGCTCGATTAGAGGCAAAGAGAACGCAGTCAATTACCGCAACGGGCTGGCTCATGCCATCAGGGGAGGGGTCTACGAGCTGGAAGTAAGTATGGCCTCTCTGGTTTATCTTCGGTGTTCTGGTAAGTTCTCCCTGAACCCAGACAGGTCCGGGGAAAGCAGCAGTTAGAAATTCACTGACCCGCCTGTTAAGAGAAAGAACCGTGAAGTCCGGGGTGCTGTCAGAATACCCTGAGATGGTAATCCCCGCCGGTCTCACCTATGTCATGCACGATGATATAGGCTGTTCCGGTATACGGTGCTGTTAGAATTAAATCCTCCACGCCTTCCGAGGCGCCTTCAGCAAGAGAGAAATCCCTTGCGTAGATATAATCCTCGAAATACGGCATCTGGATGAAACTGTCGTAGTCCATCTCATCGGAAGCCACAATGATATCAAGATCCATTCCTGAGGTATTGTCAAAGTCCAGAAGGATCCAGTATTCATATCCCTCATCAAGGGATATGGTGTACATGGCAGTTGCGCCTCTTGATATGTTGTCATCTACATCCAGCAAAGGAGCCGGTGAAGAGATAGATACAAGAAAAACCATAAGACAAATCATAAATTTCCTTTCAATAATGCATTCTTCAATCTCAGTACATAAGATTCCTCAGAATTGCCTTCCGGTCAAGTTCAATAATGAAATCCGCTATTTCATGTTTTCTCGGGCTTTTCAACTAATCTATTCTTTTTCAACTTCCGCGTTCCATTTCAGTATTTTCGATACATCAGTTTTTCGTAAAATTTCTCTCCCATAATATCGTGATTTTCCATACTCCGTCTTTTCTTTCACATTTCCTGATTTCCGGATTCAATTCCTGAAATTTTCACTTTTCGCTTTTTACCCTTCTTTTCCCTTCGGCGGGGGAGAGGGGTAAAATTCGAATTCAGAAAATAACGCGACAAAAATTATGCCGGGATGTAATGTACCCGGAAACATTTTACTTGCAGGACGGTGGCATACATGGTAACTCGCCATCGGAGGCAGTGATAATACCCAGCCAGGGGACATGCAGGTATATGTGTGCTCAATATTCCATGTGTTATCCCACAGTCTTCTGAAGACAGTTTAATAATAATTAAAAACTAGATTATCGTCATAGGTTATGAGTAGTCAGAAATACATGTGGAGCAAGATATGCAGATGAAGTGAGATATGGCAATATTTATGTGAAGATAGTGAATAATACGACAATATCTGGTAATTTTCGCAAATGGGATTAAAGGAATTTCATTTGAACATAATAATTGCAATAGTTGTAACATCCCATAATAAGAGTAGTTATCGGCGTATTTATGCGATATTCAGGTTCGATTTCAAGCCCTGAAATAAGGAATATTGGATGAGTAATTCTTCACTTGCATTGCTTTCCTCATGCTGTATCTTTGATACTGAAGAAAATCTGTTCGCTGATACAAACACAATGGAGGATACTTGAGCAAGAATGAAATTACAGCAGGAAACACCATAGCTCTCAGGATACCGGACGGGAGAATGGTGTCGCTTTCCAAGGATATTTCTGACGACATTCAGACGAAACCGGTTCCTGCCGGTACCGGTGAAGGAAGAGAAGTTTACCGAAGAGGACTGATCCTCGCTCTCGACCAGGCTGTGAAAAGAGCATTCCCGGATGCTGAATTGTGGGTAGAGCACTCGATTTCACTTGGCTTTAGATGTAGATTGGACAATAGACCGGATATCAGCGCAGAGGAGCTTGTTGAGATATTAAGTATTGAACTGGATAGGATTGTAAGTGAAGCCATACCGATAGAATCGGTTAAGTCCGATCTTGCTGATAATAAAGATCTTCCGAAGGATTTTCGTCGACTTCTTTCCTGGAGTTCTCATTCCCGCGAAATCAGAGGGAATAAGCTGGAAAGCACCTGCGCTTTTGCCCTAGGACCTGCCGTTTCGAATACGTCATGGCTCACAAAATGGGAATTGAAGCCACTTTCGAGAGATTTTGTATTGAGATTTCCAGGAGCTGCTTCATGGCCTGAGATAAACGAATGGAAACCTCGATGGAAACTGAACAGAGAATTCGACCTCGAGGAAAAGCACTTTGCACGTATGCGAGTTCAGAATATCGATCAGCTCAATCAGCGTATAGAAGAGGATGGCGGCAGACAGTTAGTGATAATGAGCCATTTCTATCAGACATATCGAATGGTCCAGATCGTGCAGAAACTCGAAAAGATGTATCCATCCAAACGGATCATAACAATCGCGGGGCCATCATCCAGCGGAAAGACCACTTTTGCAAGATTACTAATGACATACCTTGTTGCAAAGGGCTTCGGAGCCCGCGTGATAAATGTTGACAACTATTTCAGGAATCGTAGCGAAACTCCCACAGGTCACGATGGAAAGCCTGATTTTGAGTGCCTGAATGCTATTCATACCGACCTGTTCGGCGAGCACCTGAACATCCTTCTTCAGGGGAAGGAAGTGAGAACACCAGTATTTGATTTCCATACAGGTATGCGTATTGACGATCAGGTTCCAATGAAACTTGAAGAGAGAGAATTCCTTCTTGTGGAGGGCATTCACGGTTTGAATGACGCTCTGACACCTGGAATCGATGAAGAATCAAAATTCAGGATTTACGCTTCAGCATTGACGCAGCTTAATATTGACAGAATAACAAGGATGTCTACTTCGGACAGCAGACTAGTCAGGCGAATGGTAAGAGACAGCACACAGAGAGGGTATTCAGCGGAAGAGACGATTACAGCCTGGCCCTCGGTAAAAAGAGGTGAGAGAATGAACATTTTCCCATTTCAGGAGGATGCTGACGCGATGTTCAACTCTTCGCTTGCCTACGAGCTGCCCGTACTTAAGAAATATGCTGAACCACTGCTTCAAAAAGTAAAGTCGGGTTCACATGCTTACCATACCGCCATGAAACTGCTTGATCTTCTTGATCTTATAAAACCGATTGACGAGGATCTTGTTCCCAGAACAAGTCTTCTGAGGGAATTCATTGGTAATTCGATATTTATGGATAAGAAATGAAAAAAATAGAAGAAAATTACCAACTTGTAACGGATGACAGACGTTTATTCGATATCCACAAATAGAACGAAGTCTCGATACAAGTACTTGTGGAATTTGTGTTCAGTGAGTACTTCTGAAGAATTCCTTTATATCACTCCAACCTTCTTGTCCGGCATCAGCAAAATCCCACCATTGCCATATATACCATTCTCCCACCGAATCCTGACGGCAGATGAAATGCGCGATACCGGATGCGGAAGTGCCGGTTGAATCTTCACAACCCATGAAAACCCTGAGTGAATAATCTCGAGGCAGAACGAGCGTAGCACCCGTACTGTCTCCACTCCATGGATATTGATCAGAGCCTAATAACGTAAGCCATATCTCGGATGCCTGACTGAACATCGATTGATGGATATTCTGTTCTGTATCAAACCCCCAGCTGAGTGTATCTCCAACTGATTCGTAGTAGAACTCAAAATCACTTCTGAAACAGCCCATGTATTCGTTGAGGTTTAACTCAAGGTAGGAAGCTACGAAATTTGCCATGTTTTTCCATAAGCTGTCAGTGGGAGACAGGTACCTGAAATTGCGATGGGGTGATTCAACAGGATTACAGGCAATTAATATCAAGGTTGGAACAAATAGGCCTAAAAATCTCAGATATTTCTGAAATGATTTTTTAATAATTTTCACTTTTAACCTCCATTGTCAACCTCATTTGACAAAATCTATTATACTTAAAATAATAGTTTAAGGATTGTGATTGGTTTATAGACGAATATGGTTATGATGCCTCAACAATTGGCAGGGTTTCAGGAAATCCAGATCAGATTGAAAATCCTTGACCTTCTTGATCTTATCAAATCGATAGATGAGGATCTTGTTCCCGGAACAAGCCTTCTAAGAGAATTCATTGGTAATTCGATATTTACGGATAATAATGGAAGAGAGGACAGATGATGATAATTTTACTTTTAGCGCTTATTGCGGCTCCAGGGCCTGGTCCGGATATGACCGTTCTGAGCCGGCCCATTACCGGCCCCTACACACACCTCCTCTATGAGCAGAAGGCTGAGCATGATTATGATGCTCTTCACTATACAATCTGGGTGGAAGTACTGCCTGATATCGGAGAACTGGAAGCTACCGCAGGTGTTCTCTTCTCATCTACTGTTTCGAATCTGAATGAAATCCGGTTTGATTTTCTTCAGATGAATATCGATTCAGTATGGGATACTACAGGCCCTCTGGTGTATTCTCAGTTTGAGGATTCGGTAGTCGTTACTCTTTCCTCACCGATGAATCCGGGTGATACTTCAGAGGTTTATCTAGCATATTCGGGAACTCCATGGAATGAAGGCGCCGGCGGTTTCGGGGGATTCTGGTTCTATCCGGACGTTTACTTCCATATGGGAGTTGGCGTCTATACAGATCCGCCGTCCCTGGGAAGAGCCATCTTTCCGTGCTGGGATCATCCTTCAGACAAGGCCAGCATTGAATTCTACATAACCGTGCCGGATACTCTGTATGCTGTCGCAAACGGTGATCAGGCCTGGAAAAGGGAGTTACCCGACGGTAAAGCCTTTTTCCACTGGGTGCAGCCGCAGCCGATGCCCACATACCTTGCTGCTTTCGCAGTGTCCGATTACGCGGTTCTGCAGGATTCAACTTACAGCTGGATCTGGTATTACGTATATCCGGACGATATAGAAGATGCACTCGTCAGTTTTCAGAATGTGAATCTTATGATGGATCAGTACGAGAGTACGTACTGTGATTATCCCTGGGATACGAAATTCAGCTATGTGGAAACACCTAAAGGTGATATGGAACACCTTACGCAGGTATATCATATATACTTTGCCATTAACGGATACAATAATTATGACTGGTTGCTGGCACATGAAATGAGCCATCACTGGTGGGGCAACTGCGTAACTGAGGAGATCTGGACAGATGTCTGGCTTTCAGAAGGATTTGCCGTCTACAGTGAAGCGGTTTGGGCGGAATATTACGGTCCTGAAGCGTACGATGATTACGTGGTCAACGATATTATGCTTCCATATCTGAACAGCGGAGAAATGTTCCCTATTACCAATCCGACCAATCCTTCGGAGATGTGGAGCTATACGACTTATCAGAAGGCTGCGAGCGTCCTTCATATGCTCAGGCACATACTCGGGGATACGGTATTCTACAACACTCTGCATAATTATTTCAATGAATTCGCATACAGCAACGCTACGACTGATGATTTCCGTGATCACGTTGAAGCAGCGTCAGGAGAGGATATCGACTGGTTCTTTGACACATGGCTGCATGATTGGGGCTATCCTATATACAACCTTGAGTATAACTGGGTTGAAAATGCCGGTAACTGGGATGTAACCGTTGATCTGGAGCAGGTTCAGACGGTTGGACCGATTTTTACCATGCCGCTGGAGTTCGGGATCTACGGAACTTCAGAGGATACGCTTGTTGTGATGTGGAATGATCTGCAGACTCAGAGCGAAGTGTTTACGGTATCCTTTGAACCGACTGAAGTACAGTTCGATCCGGGGCATTACGTTCTTTCCCCACACCTTACAGGGATGAATGATCGTCCTCAGCCTCCACCTTTCGGTACGGGAACCCTTTACTTCACGCCCAATCCGACAATGTCCATGACAGTTCTGAACTGGAGCGGAATGGTCGATTCAGAGCTTTCAGTGACACTTTATGATCTTTCCGGAAGAATGATACTGGAATGGAATATGAACGCAGGAGACAGGCATATGGATATCTCCTCTGTCCCGTCCGGGCTTTACCTTGTGGAAGCTTCAGGTCCCGGCAACATCCGCCAGTCAGCAAAACTTATCATCCAGGGTAGGATGTGATATCCTGAAGGAAGGATAGAATTGAGTACAAAGAAGATCAAGCTTCTGTCGATTCACCGTCTTGAGGGTCTTACTGATGGCATATACGCGATTGCCATGACAATAATGGTTCTCGGACTTCCGATGCCGAAAACGATACACAACATCGATTCAAACAGCGATCTTCTGGATCATCTTTTTGATTACTCGGAGCTTTTCTGGACATATCTGCTAAGCTTCCTTCTTCTGGGAAATTTCTGGATAATTCAGCAGAAACTTTTCAAATACGTGAAAATTACCTGTGAGAAACATCTCTGGACCAACCTGGGAGGACTTCTGGTGGTCTGCGTAATTCCCTTTTCATCTTCACTGATCGGAAATCACGTAGATTACTTCGTTGCCAACATTTTCTTCCATACAAACATCTTCCTGATAGGAATATTTTTCCTTCTTCAATGCAGAACACTTATAAAGCATCCAAAGATGCTCAATGAGGGTGTTGACAGGAATGCGATCGGACGGATAATTAAGATCAACCTGGTTCTTCCATGTCTGTCCGTAGCCGGGATGGTAATAGCAATATTCGCACCCGCATGGAGTCCCATGGTTTACATACTCGCGCCGTTTCTGACGGCGCGGATTGCGAACCGGACCCTGTCGAACCAGGGTCTGACATAACAACGTACACCTGTGAATGAAATATGGTTAACGTGAAGCAAATGATAAATTCGATTCTTGATAGATTTCAACTGGGTGCTTCTACGCGAAATGCTCTAAACTTACTGAAGTACATTTTCAACTGGAAACTTCTTCTGAAAAATGCCAGGTTTATTCGGAATGGAGCCCCGGATGGATTACCTGTGCAGACTCCTGGTCTGGCTTTCCTTGTCTGTGGACAGTACGACCTTGAGTCCATGTATTACAATGGCTTGAGAGGTATCAGTTGGATTACGGATCTTCTTAAGAAAAACGGTCTCTGTATTGACGAGTTCGACACTATACTCGATTTCGGCTGCGGCTGCGGTCGCGTACTCCGCTTCTGGAAGGATCTGACACACGCAAAGATCTACGGTACCGATTACAATCCATCCCTGATCAGGTGGTGTGAGGATAATCTTCCATTCGCAATTGTATCCGTGAACGGTTTATGCTTCCGCACAGACTACGCTGATAAATCTTTCGACATGGTGTACGTTATTTCCGTATTTACACACCTCTCGCGAGAGATGCAGTCCTGCTGTCTGGATGAACTCATAAGGATAACAAAGCCCGGAGGTTATATCATCATCACTGTTCACGGGGTATCCAGAACATCTGTTCTTTCCGATGAAGAATTAAAGCGATTCCGGAACGGGGAGCTGGTTGTACGGGGGGGGAAATACTCCGGCACAAACATCTGTGGAACTTATCACCCCCGGCACTACCTCGAACGGCTGGCAGATGGCAGGCTAATTGAAATTGACTATTTGGCGCAAGGTGCTACTGATGCAGATCAGGATGCATACCTGTTCCGGAAAGTTTAGAAAAAGAAACAGCAGTTATCCTGAGTTGAACTTCATAATGCTGTCAGTTAAGTAGTTTCAGGACTGCTCCGAAGACCGCGTCAGGTCGTTCAACAACTGTGATACCGCTTAATTCAAGGATATCTTTCTTTGCCTGCCATGTTTCTTCCTCTTTACGGATCATGGCTCCCGCATGACTCTGCGCAACTCCTGCTTTCGTGAATTTGCCACCCAGGAAGACGACCATCGGCTTGGTTATCTCACCTCTCCGGACAGCATCCGCGAGGTCATTCTCCTGTGTTGTGCCTGTTTCACCGTATATTGCCATGACTTCAGTGCGGGGATCCTTCTCAAACGCTCTTGCCGCGTCGAGGATGGATAGGCCCGGAACGGGATCGCCCCCGACACATATAACTGCGGAAAGCCCGGGATAGTCTTCACCCCAGAGTGGTCCGAATGTTCCGTTTTCACGGGGTCCCGGCAGGTTAGGCCTGCAGTGAAAGGCGCCCAGGAGCTGTGATAGACCGCCCGATCGCGAGATGACACCGACTTTTCCCGGCTTATAGTTCTTTTTAGCCCATGTAGCGCTGCCGCCGATGAGTCCGAAAAGGTAACCAGCAGTATCAAGCAGTCCGACTGTGTTGGGTCCGAGATAGACTGAATCCTTTGTTGAAGCATATTCCTTGAGAGCGATTTCATCCTGTGTCGGGACTCCATCCGCAGTAAGAACCAGGAATTTTAGCCCTGCATCGATGGCATCTATCGCTGCTTTCCTCACAGCACCTGCGGGTACGAAGAAAACAGCGGTATTAAGCTGCGGGAAAGCTTTTACAGCATCTTCCGCGGAATTGAATACAGGTACACCATCTACTTCCTGACCGCCCTTGCCTGGTGTGCATCCGGCAACGATTTTGGTTCCGAACTTTCTCATAAGCCTGGACTTGCTCTTTCCCTGTCTTCCGGTGATTCCGAAGACGAGGGTTTCGGGAGTGTCAACGTCTGCAAGATATTTCAGTATTCCGGCCATCAGTCCACCTCCGCAGGCATTTCCAGATCTATTCTGATCTCACCGTTACCTTCAAGAAGGGATGCTGTTTCACACATAAGGCATCCTATGCATTTCGCTTCAGGATTTATTTCCAGTTTTCCTTTATTCCAGAGCAGATATCCGGTCGGACACGCGCTGATCGAAGGCGGTTCTTCCTCACTGTTCCACTTTTCCGGATAGAAATAGATGTTACCGGGCGGGATTTCCACTCTTATTGAAGGTTCTCCTTCGGGTGCGGGGGGTGGTTGAACGTGTGGCGGTGTATCCATCGCTATGGCTTCGATATCATCCACCATGGCATTCGGGAAGATCTCAGCGGGGTAGGTTTTTACCTGTACCGGAAGATCAGCTGAAACTCTTTCAAACAATTCTCTTGCATTGTCCTCATCCGTGCCGCCGAATCTAAGAAGAGCCGGAAGGGGAGTGGGAGATTCCCTGAGAGCTTTCCAGACTGCGGCTGCAAGGTGGTGCTGATTCTGAAAAGCCATTCCGGAACCTGTAAGAAGGAGTACCTGTGCGCCTTTCTGCGCGAATATCGTACGGAGAATTCGATAACTCTTGAATGCGGAGAGTCCTCCTGATGTATCCGATTCGTTCATTGTGTAGATATCGGTTCTTGAACCTGTAGTCATCTCCCAGAGCATTTTACCTCCGCCACCGCAAAGATTCGTAGCAACTCTGAGAGCTCCATCAGGAGGAGTTTCACGGTTCTGTCTGAAGAATCCGGTTCCGGCCGGATCGGCGTTATTGATGAGTTCTACAACCCGCTCAAGAGGAGTGAGATCGCTGGAGGATTTCAGGCCGGGGGGGAAGAACAGGTATTTTTCAGCCTTTTTTACTGCCGATTTTTCGAATTCCGCTCTGCAGTCAACAGAAATAAGCGAGCCATCACTGAGAACGCCTATCGGGTTGACTTCTAATACAGTAAGTCTGTACCCGATAAAGGTACTTATTAGATTCTTCAGGAATACGGCAACTTCATCCGGGTTTTCAAGCGTGTCAATCACTGCCAGTTCTTTTACAATATCTTCTGCTTTAATGGGAGAAAGAAGCGAGAATGGAATTGTCACAAGAGTTCCTGATCTCCCTTCAACACCGGAGCCGCCTTCTGTGCTGAAAAGGAGTATTCCACCCGGAAGCTGCTTCTCGGAACCGAAATCAAGCATGCATCCAGCGTAGTATTCGGCTTTGAGATCCAGCCCTTTTGCCGCGAGCACTCCATCCGCCTGTCCCCGGTCGCCGGGGGAGAGGAGATCGTCGAGATTGGAATCGAATTCGAATCTTGTTTCAACTTTTCTGACGAGGCCGTGCTTCTTTCTGCTGGTTGCTCCGGGTATCTGCGCTTTGAGGAAAATCGGAAACTCGGGTAATTCATCCGGAAGGTTATCATCGATTCTGACGAAAAAACCCTCTACTACTGGGACTCCATAGTTTTCAAGAAGAGTTCTTGTAAGATATTCCGGTAATGCTGGCATCGTATTCTCCTGCTATTTATTATGGGATTTATCTGTGGATTTCCCCAGGATCCACGTGCTTTATTCTTTGCTGGATTTCTTTCATCATTCTGTCTGTTTCCCGAACCGCCCTGTTCCATTGTAGGGCAACTCCGGGCTGGAGGCTGTAAAGGGAGTTGTACTCGGTATAGCAGCTGGC
>JAUXIK010000059.1 GCA_030620995.1 Candidatus Aegiribacteria sp. | reverse complement strand
TTGAAGGATGAAATAGACGAGAACGCTTCACTTGGAACCATCAGTTCACTTAAGAAAGAGGAGATGAAGCTCAATAAAGATATCAAAGAGCTTGAGAAGGCGAAGCGCCACCATGCTCTGAATTCGGAAACAAAGCTTCAGCAGCTCAAGATTGAAAAAGACAATCAGCCCTCGGAGAAGGATCTGCAGCAGCAGGAAACCGATATTAATATCCTCCGCGAGAAATACACCGGCAGATCAAACAGGAAAGACAAGCTGAAAGAATTCAAAAAAAGCGAGGATGACTACAAGTGGACAAACACCGCGCTTGAAATCTACCGCGGAATCATGGAGAAACAGTCAAAACGGCCAAAGCTCAATATGATTCTCATGATACTGATACTCGCTTTCCTGGCGGTTGCCGTTGCCGGGAGCTTCTTTTACTGGCATCTTGTGATCGGAGGCGCAATCGGAGCATTCATAGTTATGATCATTCGCATATTTCTGGAACCTAAGGCAGCACCCCTCGCGGAAAAAGAAGAACTGAGAAAACTTGAGCATGAATTCCAGAAGAGATTCAGCAGCGATTTGACAGACTATGCAAAGCTCAAGGTATTAACTGATGACCTTAACAAACAGCATATCCTTGCGGAAGACCTTGCTCAGAACCTTCAGGAGGTCAATCGCGACATCGAAACAAGGAAAGAGCAGATATCAGATCGATTCAGATCAATGACCGGCAGCACTCCTGCGGAAGAGGAGTGGGACAGCGTTATAAAGACAATCAAGGACAGGAAGGTCGACCTTGAAAACAGGATAAGAAAGCTTGAGAATGCTCTTACAAGATTGGATATTCCGCGGGAAGAATATCTGGAGACCGCTGCAGAAGTGGAGTGGGATACCGAAGCCCTGAGACACAAACATGACGAACTCACAATGACTGGAGCTAAACTCAATATAGAAAACCTCAGCCTCGAATCTCTGAAATCCCGCCTTGCAGGTGAAACATCGGGAAACACCACCGATACATGGGAAGAACTCCTGACAGCGCTTGAATACAAACAGGAAAAAGTAAGCGAAGACTACAGGAGCATCACAGCGGAAATCCTGGCAAAAATCGAGGTCTGTAAAACGATAAACGAATTCAGAAACAAGGAGAACGCAAGGATTAAATCTTCCCTGGAATCGGAGATGATATCAAAACCGCTTCTTGCGCTTACAAACCTTTACAGCGGAGTGATTCTCACCGATGAGGGAGATCTCAACCTCAATTCAAAAACCGGTGACGAGTTTCCGCTGGAAACACTCAGCACCGGAGCCAGTGAACAGGTACACCTTGCCCTGAGAACAGGCTTCGCTGAACTTGCAATGCAGCAGCCCGCATTCCTCATCCTTGACGATGCTTTCCAGCACTCCGACTGGAACAGAAGGAAAAACCTCATCAGTCATACTCTCAACATGATTAAAAAAGGCTGGCAGATCTTCTACTTCACCATGGACGATCACATCAAGGAGCTGTTCATGGATGCCGGACACGATCTCAAGAAGAAATTCAAGTCGGTAGAATTGAAGTGATCGAAGAAACATCGCTATTTCAGAATATGGAATAGCACCGGTATTACGGAAGTATTATTATATCACAGGAATTTCACAGAATCAGGAGAAGACATGAAAAAAATGCTTGGCTTTACCGCTGCTGTTCTTATTCTATCTACAGGCTGCTCCAACAACGTTGCGACTCCGGGAAATGACATAAGAAGCGCTTTGCCCGAGAAGTCACATACCATTATTGATGCCTGGCCTGAAGCAGGTCAGATACTCTTTGCGGAAGGATGTCCCGTACAGCTCGATACCTATACCGCAGTACATCGTGTATCCGGAGATGGCATACTGACAATTGATGTCAGAAGTTATGATTTTGATCCTGTTGCCGCTTTGATTG
Source organism: Candidatus Aegiribacteria sp. (assembly GCA_030620995.1). Taxonomy (GTDB): domain Bacteria; phylum Fermentibacterota; class Fermentibacteria; order Fermentibacterales; family JCC-6; genus Aegiribacteria. The sequence continues at coordinate 12,966 of JAUXIK010000059.1, read as the reverse complement.
ACAGTGATGGCAACCTGATAGCTTTTAATGACAACTGGAAGCTTTCAACCAATGCCCGTCTGGTTGTACAGGATATTCCTTCCGGAGCGAAACTCCTTGTTTTTTCTCCGGATGATTCAAGAGGATTGTACGATGTTATTGTTAAAGAGGGCACGGCAAACGATCTTGAGATTTACCGGGAAGCAAGTGATTTTTCGGATGGCACAGTTACAGGCTGGATCGATGACAACAGATTCAATTCTTACCTGGACAGAATTCTGAGGGAATCTTTTCAGGATGATGTTTACATCACGAATTATGCTCAGGCGAGGTTGTATCCTTTTTCGCTGGACAGCTCTGGTCTCGCATCTCTTTATCTGGAATCCGACGATTTCGACCCGTATCTTGTTCTGATGGAAGCTTACGATGGCACTTACAGTTTCATAGAGTCCAACGATGACTACAGCGGTTCAAACTCCAGAATAGTCAGAGAACTTGAAGCAGGTAATTACATTGCCCTTGTTATGCCCTACTCCACAGGAAACAGCGGCAGATTTTCGCTGGAACTTGAGATTCTGGGCGAGGAAGCCTTGCAGATAACGGAAGTGCAGGCAGAGGAGTCCGGCGCAGAATACACCTCAGAAATTGTGGAAAACCGGAACTTCGCCATGGGCTGGTGGCCTGAAATAAGGGATAACTGGGAGGTTTCGGAATTTCTGAATCCCTTATCTCCCGTTGCCGGATTCGTATTCACGATTGAGAATGCCATGGTGTACGAAGTAAACGCTTCAGGCGATATGGATGTATGCCTTACTCTGCTCAGAAGAGATGAAGACAATAACATTGAATTCGTTTCATACAACGATGATTACAGCGATCTCGGTTCCAATTCAAGGATAGTTCAACCTCTTCTTCCCGGTGAGTACATAGCTCTTGTATCACTCTATAGCGGCTCAGGCGGCTGTGAAGTAACCTTCTCCTACAGCGAAACAGAAGAAACGATCAATACTCTCAGATCGGGAAGAACAGTTTCAGAATACCTTTCATATGATATAGAAAGTCTCCTTTTTCAAATGAACCTGCAGGAAGGACACAATTATTCCATTTCCGTTGAAAGTGATGAGCTGGATCCAATCATCACATTGATACTGGCAGACGGACACCGATATACCGATGACGACGGCGGCTCTGGAACCAACTCGCTTCTTAATTTTACTGTCAGTTCCGGTCAGGGAGGAAACTGTTTCCTTATTGCTGAGAAATACTCCGGAGGAGAGGGCACATTCACAATAAGACTGGAGGAGACAGGTCGCTAATTTAGCGGGGTCAGGTCCTGAAAATTAGCATTCAGTCTTTTGACAGGAGTATGTTTTCATCAGTATTGTTGTTATGTGAAGAAAACCACGACTGGATGAGCGGCGGGGGAGAAAAGAGGACGATATCGCTTGAAGCAGAAAGCTCCATTTCATGGAATATTTGAAGCATCGAACGATGCATTCCTCATATTTGATCTGAAAGGTGTTATCAGGGAAGCAAACCCAGCCGCATGCGAAATGTACGGCTATCCGTACGATGAAATGATAGGGCTGTCCGGTACAGATTTCATTCATCCGGATTATCACTATCTTTTCAAGCAGTTCGTTGAAGAAACTCCTTCTGGCAAACCCTTTGCCGCTGAATCGGTAGAAATCCGCAAGGATGGCTCCACTTTCAACATAGAAGTCAGAGGAAGCACATTCGAATACGAAGGCGAACCGCACATTCTGGCAATCATTCGCGATGTCACCAAGCGCAAGCGGACAGAGGAAGCGCTGCGTGAGAGCGAGGAGCAGCTAAAGACTTTGATTAATGCCATGCCGGACTTCATTTGTTTTAAGGATGGAGAGGGATGCTGGCTTAAGGTTAATGATGCCGGCATCCGTATTTTCCAGCTCGAGGGAATAGACTATCGAGGAAAGAAAGACTCCGAATTGGCAGAACTCAGCAGTCGTCTTCAAGGTGCATTCCTTACATGCAAAGAATCCGATGCAATGGCATGGAATAAAGGTGGTCTTTTTCACGGAGAAGAGATGATTTCTCATCCCGACGGTACGGTCCGGTTTTACGATGTGGCAAAAGTGCCTGTTTTTCATCCGGATGGAGGGCGGAAAGGTATTGTTGTTCTGGGACATGACATCACCGAGCAGAAGCGGACGGAGGAAAAGGAAAAAGAAAGCATAAAAAATATCCGCTTACTGTATGAGTCCGCGATAAGGTTTGTTGAATTTCCTCCTGATAAGGACATCTACAGTTACATTGGAGATCAAATACTGGAACTTGCAGGAAAAGACACCATAGTTACGGTCAATTCAAATGACATGGAAAACAGAATATTAACCGTGCGTGCTTTGTCGGGAGCCGGCGGTTTTGTAACAAAGATAGCAAAACTTATGGGAACCCATCCTGTGGGAATGACATTCAATGCAGGGGATGAGGACTTTGATTACCTTTCTGACGGTAAATTGCATCTCTACAAAGAAGGTCTCTACGGGATATTGTTAAAGACAATTCCGAAAACCGTCTGCGTTGCCATTGAAAAGCTAATGAATACTGATAAAATATATACCATTGGCTTCATTAAAGAGAATCAGATATTCGGAACAGTGGTCATATTCATGCCAAAGGGCGCTGCCGATTTAACAAACAGGGAAATAATTGAGACCTTTATAAAGCAGGCATCCATAGTGATTCAGCGCAGGCAGGTGGAAGAAGCCCTGCGGGAAAGCGAGGAGCAATTCCGATTGCTGGCAGAGAATTCCATTGATTGTATCTGGATGCTGGATACCAGGCTGAGATTTACTTATTTGAGCCCATCAGTAGAAACAATACTGGGGTATAAACCGGAACAGCTGGTGGGTACGAAATTAAGTTCATATTTCAGGAAGAAGGAGTTTTTCAAAGTTGGCGCACTGGCTGCAAAAGCAATCAAGAACTATAAGACTTTTACTCACGTTACCTTCGAAACCAGAATGCTTAACAGTAAAAACGAAAAAGTTGATATAGAAATTACCAGTAAGATGCTTCTCAATGATCAGGGCAAGCTGATCGGACTTCAAGGTACAACCAGAGATATCACCGAGCGCAGGAAGGCAGAGGAGTCACTGCGGGAGAGCGAAGAGAAGTTCAGGAGTATGTCGTCAGCAGCTCAGGATGCCATCATCATGATAGAAGAAAATGGTAAGGTAGTACTCTGGAACAATTCGGCTGAACGAATCCTGGGATACACTCATGAGGAGATTCTGGGCAGAGAATTTCATGCCGTTCTCGCACCGTCACACTATAAGGAAGCGTACACGAAGGGAATAAACAAGTTCAGGAAGACCGGGCAGGGCCCCGCGGTGGGTAAGACTATTGAGCTGGAAGCGGTCCGAAAGGACGGAACGGAGATTCCGGTCGAGCTGTCCCTGTCGGCAGTGATGCTTTCGGGCAGGTGGTGTGCCATCGGCATCCTCCGCGACATTACCGATCGCAAACGGGCCGAGGAGGAAAAGGCCAGGATCGAGGACCAATACCGTCAGGCCCAGAAGATGGAGTCCGTGGGGCGGCTGGCTGGTGGTGTGGCTCACGATTTCAACAATATGCTTGGAGTAATTCTCGGTTATACGGACATGTCTCTGGAAAAGATAGACCCTGCCCAGCCGGTCTACGCTGCTCTTCAGGAGATCCGCAAAGCTGCCGACCGTTCAGCTGACCTTACCAGGCAATTGCTGGCCTTTGCCCGCAGCCAGACGGTATCGCCCAGGGTGCTTGATCTGAACGAGACCCTGGAAGGGATGCTCAAGATGCTGCACCGGCTAATCGGCGAGGATATTGATCTCGTATGGCTGCCCGGTAATGGTTTATGGCCGGTCAAAGTTGACCCGGTGCAGATCGACCAGGTTCTGGCCAACCTGTGCGTCAACAGCCGGGATGCCATCGCTGGTGTGGGCAAGATGACTATCGAAACAGGAAAAGTTGTTCTCGATAAGTCTTTTTGCCGGGAGCACCCGGGATCTGTCCCCGGCGAGTATGTACTGCTGACCGTCAGCGACAACGGTTGCGGCATGGACAAAGAAACCCTGGATAATCTTTTCGAGCCGTTTTTCACCACCAAGGAAGTTGGTCAGGGCACCGGCCTCGGACTGGCAACGGTCTACGGCATCGTCAAGCAGAATAACGGCTATATTTATGTCAAAAGCGAACCGGATGAAGGAACGATCTTCAGGATCTACCTGCCCCGGCACGTGGGCAAAGCTGCTCAGATGCAGAAGAAAGACCTGGCGGAACCGGCCAAACGCGGTCATGAAACCATCCTGCTTGTGGAGGACGAGCCGGCGATCCTGAAAATGGCCACAACGATGCTCGAACGTCAGGGTTACAATGTGCTTAATGCCGCCACGCCGGACGAGGCTATCCGACTGGCCGGGGAATACGACAGCGAGATTCATCTGCTGATAACCGACGTGGTCATGCCCAAGATGAACGGCCTGGACCTGGCAAAAAGCATTTCGCTCCTTTACCCGGATATTAGGCAACTGTTCATGTCCGGCTATACGGCCAACGTTATCGCTCACCGGCGCGTGCTGGACGAGGGTGTTAATTTCATACAGAAGCCCTTCTCGATGCAGGATCTGGCTGCCAAAGTGCGTGAGGTGCTGGATAGCGAATGATCAGTCCGAATACCAACATTTTCTGATAAGGATGGTTTATTATGAAACTTAAGCAGGCTGCGATTCTTTTTCTGGTGATTGTGCTTGTTATCATCGTCGTTCAGAACTCAGATGTAGCGGATGTGCATCTTCTTTTCTGGAAGGTAAGCATGTCCATGATAATCCTTATCTTCTCCATTGCCCTTATCGGTTTTGTGATCGGATATCTTTCACATCATTTCGTCATGGAGCGCAGGAAGAACAGGTGATATCCAGCGGAAGAATTAATCCTTCCCCAAAGGAATTTTAGTTTCCTGCAGGCTTATTCCAATCCCTTTTACGCTATGGAAACTAAGGAATCATAATCTGAGATTGGCTGCTGCCTGAGGGAATACTTTGAAGCGGAGTTGCATGCTATTTCCTTGACAGGAGGAAATAATAGTTGAATATTTCCTGCGCAGGAGGAAATATGATTGAATTGCTAAAAACACTCATAGTCGATTTTCAGAGCTATACACCTTCGGGACTGATCGACAGAGATCTCGAAGTTCCCGTCAGTACAGGCAGCACTCTTGCCATCATAGGACCGAGAAGAGCAGGGAAGACCTGGTTCCTGCACACCATTATCAGAAGTCTCAGGCAGACCATTGATCCAAGACGGATTCTATTCCTTGATTTCGAGGACGAACGGCTGAATCTGAACTCTGAGACACTCCATCTGATCACCGATGCTTACTCTCAGCTCTATCCGGACATTCCGCTCGAAGATGTATACTTCTTTTTTGACGAGGTGCAGGCGGCGGAAGGCTGGCAGAAGTTCATCAGGAGAATTTCAGAATATATCTGCTCCAATATCTTTATTACCGGGTCATCCTCCAGGCTCTTCAGTACGGAGATCGCTACCGAGATGAGGGGCAGGTCAGTTGCATACACACTCCTGCCGCTCAGCTTCCGGGAATACCTGAGATTCAGGGAGCGGGAGCCGTCGGGACATCCGGGAACGGTAGAGAGCAACCGACTCCAGATGGAGTTCGGGCGGTTCCTCAGGACAGGTGGATTTCCCGGTGTTCAGAAACATGATGACGTTACCCGTCGGAGGATACTTCAAGCCTATGTTGATACGATGCTGCTGCGGGACATAATCGAGCGCTTCAATATTGGACCTGCTGTACTGGTTAGAGAGATCGGGAGGAGGATAATGGCGACCAGCTCACGCACTCTTTCGATCAACAGGATATACAACGATTTGCGCTCCAGGGGTATCAGTGTCGGGAAGGATACCCTGTACGAATTTGTGAGTTGCTTTGAGGATGCATTTTTCGCGTTCTTCATCAGGAAGTTCGACAGATCTCATGTAAAGCGGGAGAGAGCATTGAGGAAAGTGTATGCGAACGATACCGGATTGCTGGGAACATTCCGCACCGGTGGGGGTCACATGCTCGAGACATCTGTCTGCCTTGAACTCCTTAAGCGGGGGAAGACACCCCTCTACTCCACAAATGGCTGTGAATGCGACTTCGTGATAGAAGACGAATCCGGACGCGTCAGCGAACTCATCCAGGTGTGCGATAATCTCACGCTGGAGAACAGGAAACAGGAGATCCGGGGTCTTGTCCGACATGCCTCATATTTTGAGTTGGAATCGGGTACGATTGTGACAGGGAACATAGAAGAGACATTCATCGAGGATGGGATCAGGATCTCTGTAATTCCCGCATGGAAGTGGTGTCTGGGAAAGTAATAAAGTCGAGATAAGCAGCGGGACTGTTGCTGCTGACAAAGATGAATCGCTCTCATCAACTTGACATATTGATACCGCATCTCTACTTTCCGTGAATCTTCGGTTTGATTCTGTCGAAAAGCTAAGGAGCTATTGATGAGACCTGTATTAAGGCTGCTGAGTAATGAACTTATTGAGAAAATAGTTTCAGAAGCACGGGATATTCTGTGCAATCTGGGTGTAGAAATTCATAATGACGGTATCCTTTCAATGCTTTCGGATCATGGCGCGATTGTGGATTCCGGGAAAAAGCACGTACTTTTCACAGCTGACATTATTGACAGGGCACTTGAAACAGCGCCGGATTCAGTGAAGCTCTACGATGTCATGGGCAGGCAGACACATGATCTGACCGACCATAAAGTTTACTTCACTCCCGGTTCCGCAGCGATCAATATCCTTGATTCCAGGAGCGGTCAGATCAGAAAACCGTCAACCTCTGATTATGTTGAGTACGCGAAGCTGATGAGCGGACTGGATAATATCGCCTCCCAGAGCACTGCGTTCATTCCCGCCGATGTCCCCGAGAAGATATCTGACAGTTACAGGCTTTTTCTCAGCCTTATGTACTGCGAAAAACCTGTAGTGACAGGCGCTTTTACAATTGATGCTTTCAATGTAATGAGAGATTTGCAGCTGGCCATTCGAGGGAGTGCAGATGCACTGAGGAAAAAACCTCTTACGATATTCTCATGCTGTCCGACCGCTCCTCTGAAGTGGAGTGATGTCACCTCTCAGAACCTTGTCGACTGCGCCAGGCACTTCATACCTGTTGAATACATTTCAATGCCGCTTTCCGGTTTCATGGCTCCCGTAACCCTGGTTGGCTCTCTTGTGCAGCATACGGCTGAGACGTTAAGCGGTGTCGTGCTGAGCCAGCTTACACAGCCAGGAACTCCGATCATTTACGGCGGTTCACCTGCAGCATTTGACATGTGGTACGAGACTACACCGATGGGAGCGGTGGAAACGCAGATGATAGATTGCGCCTTCAATGAGATAGGCAAATATCTGAATCTTCCCACTCAGGCTTACATTGCTCTGAGCGATGCAAAGCAACTGGACGCGCAGGCAGGGCTGGAAACCTCGATGGGCGCGACTCTCGCCGCCCTGTCCGGGATAAACAGCATATCCGGGCCCGGAATGCTGGATTTTGAAAGCTGTCAGAGCCTTGAAAAACTGGTCGTGGATAACGAGATATGCGGAATGACTCTCAGGCTTGTCAGGGGAATTGAACCAAAAGAAGATTTTCCCGCTATGCCGATTTTCGAGGAACTTCTCAGAGAAAAGCATCTTTTGATCGCCAGCCATACAAGAAAGTACCTCCATGATGAGCATTATTTTCCCGGGGCTGTAATTGACCGCGCGAACAGTTCGAGGTGGATGGAAGAGGGGAGCCTTACCATCAGCGACCGGGCAAAAATAGAGATTGAAAGATTGCTGGAAACCTGGGAACCAACAGGTCTGCCTGATGATGTTCTGGTGGAAATGACCGGTTTAATGAAAAAGGAAGCCGCAAAATTCGGGATGGATTCACTCCCGCATGAGAATTTATGAGATTGATCGTTGATTTTGCACAGGAGGATATCAAACTCCTGCAAAAGGAAATACTCCGCAGCCAGGGCATTCCCGATAAAGCTGAACTGAGTGAGAACTTTGAAAAGATCTACGGAGAAGCGATCAAGCTTTTTCAAGAACTTGCGAAGCCGAAAGGGATCATCACCGGGGTAACGATCTCACGTTTCGAGGAAGTATTCCGGGGAGAAGGGTTGAATGAGAAGGAGAACCCGGTAGAAGAAATTTACAGGAAAAGCAGTTATATCGCTCTGTTCGCTGTTACACTCGGATCTGTTCTGAGTGAAAAAGTAACCGAACTCTTTGACAATGGAGATTACGCGGATGGATATATGCTTGATTCGGTATCGTCATATGCTGCGGACAAACTCACATATCTTGCAGCGAAGCATCTGCAGTCGGAAATTGCCGATAAGGAAACACCGACATCTTCGCAGCGGGTTCTCTGCTATTGTCCGGGGTACTGCGGATGGCACATAAGCGGACAGAAAAAACTGTTTGAAGCGCTTCGTCCTGAAGAGATAGGTATAACATTGAATGAGAGCTGTCTCATGAGCCCGATAAAATCCGTATCCGGGGTGCTTATTGCCGGTCCCGGGAAAATACATGAATTTGTGAATTCGTATCCGTTCTGCAATACATGCACTGCCAGAACATGTATCAAGAGGATGCAGAATTTGAAGCAAGGTTAGTTACTCATACACAGGGGATAATTATGGAACTTCTGAGTCAGATATCTTTCAATCTGCAGAACGGTTTTGATGAGACGGTGGCTGCACTAACAAAAGAAGCTGTTGAAAAACAGATACCTCCGGATGAAATATTGAATAATGGTCTGATTGCCGGGATGAATGCAGTTGGTGAGAAATTCAAGAACCATGAAGTTTTTCTTCCCGATGTTCTGCTTGCCGCAAGGGCGATGAACAGTGCGATGGAGGTGCTGAAACCGCTTCTTATCAAGGGTGGTATTCCAATAAAGGGAAAAGTAGTGATAGGTTCCGTAAAGGATGATCTGCACGATATAGGAAAGAACCTGGTCGCGATTCTTCTTAAAGGCGCCGGATTCGAGGTCATTGATCTAGGAAACGATGTCCCGGCGGAGAAGTTCATCAGAATCGCCTCCGAAGAGAACGCGGATGTGATCGGAATGTCCGCTCTCCTTACCACAACCATGCCTGTCATGAAAGAAGTCGTTGATATGGCAAAAACTGAGGGTCTGTACGGCAGAGTCAGAATAATGGTGGGAGGGGCGCCTGTCTCGAAGGAATACGCTCTTGAGATCGGTGCTGACGCATACAGTTATGACGGAGCCAATGCTGTTGAAACGGTTGAATCGTTCTTCTCGAAAGACAGTTGATGAAGAAGCTGCTCGAACGCCTCCATAATGGTGAGATACTTGTCGCGGACGGAGCCATGGGAACCATGCTGTTTGAAAGGGGACTCAAAAGCGGTGAGTGTCCCGAAGGATTGAATCTCTCAAGGCTCGATATACTGGAGGATATCGCAAGGCTCTACCTTGATGCCGGAGCTGACATAATCCAGACGAATACGTTCGGCGGATCTCCCCTGAAACTTGCCTCTTACTCTCTTGAAGATGAAGCGCCTCTGATTAACAGGAACGCTGTTTCCGCTGTTAAGAAGGTTGTTGCAGGAAAGGCGTATGTGTCGGCCTCCTGCGGCCCCTGCGGAAAGATACTGAAACCCTACGGTAACACCGATTCCAAGGTTATTTATGAAAGTTTTGAGTTACAGATGCAGGCTTTTGCGGAATCGGGATGCGATGTTATCTGTATTGAGACAATGATGGATCTTGGGGAAGCTCTTCTGGCCGTGAGGGCTGCTAAGTCGAAGGCACCGGGAATCCCCGTCATGGCTACAATGACTTACGATGCGACACCGAAAGGTTTTTTCACGATCATGGGCGATACAATCGAAAAAGCGGCATATGCACTTGAAGAAGCTGGTGCGGATGCAGTCGGTTCCAACTGCGGAAACGGAATCGAAAACATGATAAGAATTGCCGGGGAATACAGAAAGCACACTTCTCTTCCGCTCATAATCCAGTCAAACGCCGGTCTGCCTTTAATAGAAAACGGGAAACTTGTTTATCCGGAAACACCTGAATTCATGGCGCTGAAGTCAAAGGAACTTGTTGATGCCGGTGTGTCAATAATCGGAGGATGCTGCGGAACAACCCCGGAACATATCAGGGCCATCAAGAAAGCATTGGGGTCAAATCTTTCCTCTTGACATTTGAATAAACTGATCACTTTAATTTATTAAGTCTTTTCTTTAATTTTGGTTCATGCTTAAGCCTGACTTAGTAAAGATCTGACCCTAAATCCGCAATATCCTCCTTGCATTGATTGTGAAGATTGCACATATAATCTTGTAAATACAGTAATTTCAAGAAACTATGATTAATACTGATATCATTGTTTAATCCTCGGGGAGGAGGACGTGTAAATATGTTTCGAGTAACTCTACTGCTTCTCGTTGTTGCTGCGTTCAGCGCGGCAGGAGAATTGACGGTTACAATTCCCTTTGACCGAACTGAAGTCAGCCTTGTTTCTGAGGGAATCTATACAGCGGTGACTGTTTCCGGACTGCCTTACATAAGCCATGACGGAGCGCCCTGCCTTCCGATAATGCCGGTGAGGATTGCCCTTCCCACCGGATGCAGTGCAACCGGGATCGAAGTTGTTGATGCTGATTATACAAATCTGATCGGTGGTTACTATGTAATGCCGGCAAACGAGCCGGTTCCACTTTCAGTAGAGATGAATTACGTACAGGCACCTCCCGACCCGGAGATATATGGAAGGGATACCCCCTTCCCCCGGGAAATGGTGTCTCTGCACAGCTCCAGTGTCTACTGGGGAATACCCATCGCGTATGCGGTGGTTTATCCTGTGAGGTGGAATCCTGCCAGCAGGACCATTCAGGTTCTATCACAGATGACTCTTCGGGTGACCTATGAGTATGACTCGTCTGTCAATCTCGTTGCCAGGAGGACCCGGGCCAGCGAGGATAAGGCCATGGACATCGCCGGAAGATTCGTCGTGAATCCTGAAGGCGTCAGTCCCTCGGGTGCAGTTATCATTCCGGAAAAAGATCTTGCGTACGGGCAGTACGTGATTATCACCAATCCGGAATACCAGCTTCAGGCTCAGCTGCTGGCTGACTGGAAAACTTCAAAAGGCGTTCCCGCGAATGTTTACACAACTTCCTGGGTTGAGTTGCAGTACTCCTCCTGTGTTGACCTTCCACAGAGCATGAGAGCTTTTCTGACTGACTGCCGTTATGAGGGTACTGATTATGTCCTGATCTTCGGCGACGATGACAAGGTTGTCTGCCGCGACGCGAAGCTGGTTGGAAGTTCGTCATATTCGGAGATCGCACCGGCCGACCTTTACTTCGTGGATATCAACGATGCTGTTCCCGGAAACGATCTTTGGAACGCCAACGGCAACGGAATCTGGGGTGAGGTTCCCTATCCCTACCAGTATCCTCAACCTGCGGGTTATGACCAGGTCGACTACCATCCTGATCTCTTTGTCGGCAGAGCCAGCGTGAATTCCTTAACGGAAGCTGGTCTTTTTGTCAACAAGGTGCTTCTGTATGAGGGCATTCGGACAGTCGATTATTTTGAAACAGGCCCAAGAGAGCTCAGGATAGGCTATACGACAGGAATACTCTGGAGTTCCCCCTATATCCCCGGCAGCGCTTCAGCGGAAGCTATCTCCGCTTACCTACCAGGCAATGGCTGGGAAGAGGAGAAACTCTACGAGTCCAACGGGACCAACAACGCAACCAATACGATAAACATGATCGATGCCGGGCCGCATCATGTCTACCACGCAAGCCACGGCAGCAAGACCTATATGTGGACATCTGCCTACAGCAACTATACTGTGGATCACATCATGGCCCAGACGAACATATCGTCCGGAGGGCTTCCCGCTCTCTGGCAATCCATTTCATGCTATATTGGTTACCTCGATGGCTACGAGTGCTGTGCTGACGCTTGGCTCGCGTCACCTGATGGTGGTGGATTCGGATGCTTCAATACGAGATACGGTTGGGGCAATTTCGCCGGTCCGTGTAAAGGTCCGAGCGAGATGCTGTGCATAAGATTCTACATCGATCACTGGGAAACCGATATTTACAACCTCGGCATCGCCCATGCGACAAGTATGGATTACTATGTTCCCCCCTGCAGCACCTACATGGACTGGTGTTTGAAGGAATACACACTTTTTGGTGACCCGGAACTGCCTATATGGACAGAAGTTGCCGGAGGGCTTAGAGTCATTCACCCGAGTACAATTAACGGTTCTACATACATAAATGTGACTGTGAATGATGGCAGTGCTCCTGTCGAGAATGCAAGAGTATGCCTGCAAAAAGGAGACTGGCAGACCGGTGAAGTTTACGAAGTTGTCGCAACAGATGCTTCCGGTCAGGCTGAGATACTTGTGGAACCCATCACAACAGGCACGCTCAACATTACCGTGTGGGCCAGGAACTTCAATACCTATCTTGGCTCAATCGATGTTATCGGTGTTAATAACGAAGAGACTGAATCACCCGTTTTAAGCAACAGGCTGAATTATCTGGCTCCGAGCCCTGCATACCAGTCAGCGGTTCTTAATTTCAGCACAGCGTCAATATCGAACGTCACGATTGATGTATTCGACTTAAGCGGGAGAAAGATCGCGACCATTCATGACAGTGAGCTTCAGAGTGGCGATCACAACATTATGTGGGATCTTACTGACAGGTATGGGAGTCTGGTTCCCGCAGGGATTTACCACCTCCGGCTCTCGACACCGGGATTTACCGATTCGAAGTCAGTGATGGTTCTCAGATAAGGATCTTTCAGTAAGGAACTGGTTGATGCCGGTGTGTCAATAATTGGTGGCTGCTGCGGAACAACAACGGAACATATCAGGTCATCAAGAA
>JAUXIK010000042.1 GCA_030620995.1 Candidatus Aegiribacteria sp. | reverse complement strand
TTCCGTGAATCTTCCCGGTCAGCTTCGCGAGGTGAAGCGTGGAAAGGAAGAGAAGCGCTCCGGCAACAACCACGAATGGCATCAGCCATACAGGTGTCCACCAATCTACCGGGAAATCGAATACAGGCACCCTGAAAACCAGCTCAAGAATCGGATCCCCGATCATGCTTATTGAAACGGCAATAAGTGTAATGAATACACTGAAATAGAGTACGCCAAGCGGAAGCATGAGTATCAGGTAGACCAGAGATGACCATGTGCTCCTTGTGGTGAAGACGCCCTTAACGCTTCCCCACCAGCCATTGCCCTTCCTGATGAAGACCGTTCGGCGCGGCATTCTCACTCCCAGCAGCGCCTCGACTATCCTTCCCTCGACCAGCGCGATGCCCCTGAAGGAGAGAAAGAAGAGCCATGTCAGGGGGACACCTATAATCAGTACAATGAGCCCCGCAGATACCGAAAGCCCGGTAACTGCCCACGTGAAGTAGACGATACCTGTAGCAAGAGCAAAGATCATGTAGAGGAGCGCACCCCATGATGCAGGTTCAGCAATGATACCGCAGAATTTCGCAAATCCATTTCTGCCCGGCTTCTGTTTGGAGGCCGCCAGAACGGGTGTTGTGTACTGCTCCACCACACGGTAATGGTCAGCTACTTCATCGGGTTTTCCATACTTTTCGATAACAGCCTTAACTGCTTCTTCAACTGTCTTCACGGGACGATCGGACAGCTGATTATCAACTGCAGTCGTGAGATGGTCCTCAGCGTCTGCCAGCGCGTCCTGGATCGTTGCCCTGTCGCTGCCTTTCAGTTCATCTCTGAACGAATTCAGGTATTCTTCAATTGCTTTATACATCGTGAACATCTCCAATTATTCTATTCACCATTATGCTTGTCCTTTTCCAGATACCTATCCATCTTTGAAGGGTCTGTTTACCTTCATCAGTGATGTTGTAGTACCTTCTTGGCGGACCCGAAACCGACGGTTCCACAATACTTGAAAGAAGATCATTTTTTTCGAGTGACCTCAAAACAGGATAGAGTACGCCGTGCTTGATGAGTGGAAGATTTTCATCTTCATCCTCCATGAATTTGGCAATCTGGTAGCCATACATTGGTTCGTCGGCATTCTGCAGAATACTGAGAAGCGCAAGTGAAGTAATACCGGCACTCAATTCCTTCAGGAACTTCCTGTCGGTCGCCACTGCTCCATCATAAACTTCCCCGGACCGGGACGGGTCAACCATTCTTTCACATCCTTTCCCTGGACACTAATCTCAGATTAATACTACTATGAACTTAACACTATGTCAAGTTGAACTGTAGTCCGGAAAGTAACTGCTAACCTGCTGAACCTTTATTATGATATCTTTCATACGGAATACATTACATAAGTTTGAGACAGGGAGCATCATGATAACTGAAAACACGACTGAGCACACCATCGATTTCATAAGGGAAATCGTAGAGAAGGACCTGCGTGAGGGCAAGCACAAAGGCAGGATACACACGAGGTTTCCACCGGAACCGAATGGTTATCTTCACATAGGTCATGCCAAGGCAATATGTATCAATTTCGGGGTTGCCCGGGAATATGACGGTTTGTGCAATCTCCGCTTCGACGATACAAATCCTGTCAAGGAAGATGTCGAATATGTGGAATCAATACAGGAAGATATCAGATGGCTCGGATTCGACTGGGAAGACAGACTCTTCTACGCTTCCGACTATTTCGAGCAGATGTACCAGTATGCCGAGCAATTGATTGAGAAGGGTGTCGCATACATCTGCGACCTTTCTGCTGAAGAAGTCAGTAAATACAGGGGGACACTCACTGAACCGGGAATTGACAGCCCTTACAGAAACCGCTCGGTGGAGGAAAGTCTTGATCTCTTCCGGAGAATGAAAGCGGGTGAATTCCCCGACGGTTCAAGAACGCTCAGAGCTAAGATCGATATGGCTTCTCCCAATATGAACATGCGCGATCCGGCCATATACCGTATACTGAAGAAGAACCATCACAGAACGGGTGATAAGTGGTGCATCTACCCCATGTATGACTACGCGCACTGCCTGGAGGATTCAATCGAGGCTATTACCCACTCACTCTGTTCTCTGGAATTCGAAGACCATAGACCCCTCTACGACTGGTTCCTGGATCAACTCGGTATCTTCCACCCTCAGCAGATCGAGTTTGCCAGATTGAATCTTTCATATACAGTTATGAGCAAGCGGAAACTTGCTCAAATTGTGGAAGATGGATACGTAGAAGGCTGGGATGATCCACGGATGCCTACTCTTTCCGGACTCAGGCGAAGAGGAGTCGCTCCCGAATCGATAAGGAATTTCATCAATAGAATAGGAGTCGCGAAAAGGGACAGCACTGTAGATATGGCACTCCTCGACTACTGCATCAGAGAAGACCTGAACATTCGTGCAGAGAGAAGAATGGGCGTTCTTGATCCACTCAGGGTAGTCATTGAAAACTATCCGGAGAACCAGACTGAGGAGCTGGAATTCGTCAATAACCCTGAGAACGAAACAGCGGGAACAAGGATGGTTCCATTCTCAAGGGAACTGTTCATAGAAAGACAGGACTTCATGGAAGATCCACCAAAGAAGTTCTTCAGACTGGCACCGGGAAGAGAAGTGCGCCTGAGATACGCATATTTCATCACATGCAGAAATGTTGTTAAAGATAAAGACGGCAATGTTATTGAGCTTCAATGTACCTACGACCCTGAAACACGCGGCGGAAACGCTTCTGACGGAAGAAAGGTGAAGGGAACGATTCACTGGGTGTCAGCAGAGCATTCTATTCCGGCGGAGGTCAGACTCTACGACAGGCTTTTTACTGTGGAAAATCCTCTTGCAGAAGATGATTTCAGGAAAACAATAAATCCTGATTCACTGACAGTTCTCACCAGTTGCAGACTCGAACCATCAGCTGCTGATTTTGAAGCCGGTGTTCCTCTGCAGTTTGAAAGAAAGGGATATTTCTGCGTAGATCCGGAATCCATGCCGGATAAGCTTATCTTCAACAGAACGATCCCTCTTCGAGATAGCTGGAAAAAGATCCAGCGTAATACCGGCGGGAAATAGGCGTTTTTAAAACCGGGGGAAATAATGGATCAGGAGAAACATCAGGAACTGATAAGGATAAGACATCATCTTCACAGTATTCCTGAACTCTCAGGGAAGGAATCGGCCACAGCTGAATATCTTGGAGCATTTCTGCAGGGCTGCAATCCGGACAATCTGATAACGGAACTTGGCGGTACAGGAATAGCCGCTGTTTACAACGGTCCAATCACAGGCCCCAGGATTCTTCTAAGGTGCGACATGGATGCGGTACCGGTCAGTGAGGAAACGAATCTGCCTTACACCTCTACTATGGACGGAGTTTCCCACAAGTGCGGACACGACGGACATATGGCAATAATGGCGGGAGTCGCGGACTGGCTATCTGAAAACCGCCCTCTCTCAGGCTCCGTTGTTCTTCTCTTTCAGCCGGCTGAAGAAACCGGCGAGGGAGCCGTTCGGGTTCTGGAAGACCCTCGGTTTCAGAAAATAATACCTGACTTTGTCTTCGCTCTGCACAATCTGCCGGGATTTCCAATCGGAAGCATCATACTTCGCACAGGTATTTTCGCTTCAGCATCCCGAGGCATGATAATCGAGCTTTCAGGATCCTCCTCGCATGCTGCTGAACCGCATCTGGGTCGAAGCCCTGCCCTTGCAATAGCCCGGATGATCCAGACATTCAATGATTTTCCGGCATCTGACTATTCCATGAACCGTTCCGCAAAATTAACCATAACTCATGTCAGAATAGGAGAACCGGCATTCGGGACTTCCCCCGGCAAGGGGCGTCTGATGGTAACTCTGAGAGCTGACAATGTGGAAGCAATGAAAACTCTATCACGGTGGTCGGAAGACAATGCAAGAGAAATTGCTAACTCCTGCGATCTTAATGTTCAAATAAGCTGGACTGAAGAATTCCCGGTGACGGAGAATTCAGCAGGAGCCGTTGACTCGGTCAGAACAGCCGCAAAATATCTTGGACTTGAAATAGTGCAGCCTGATAATCCTTTTCTATGGTCTGAGGATTTCGGTCACTTCACAATGAGCTGTCCCGGCGCACTCTTCGGAATTGGAGCTGGAACCCATTCATCCTCGCTGCACAGTCCGGAATACGACTTCCCCGATGAGCTTATTATCACGGGAGTCAATGTTTTCAGACGAATCATAGAAGGAATACTTAACAAAACTACAACATGAAGTAAATCGAATATCCCTGTCGCCATATCAGGAAAAGAGTATCGCTGGAAGAATCAATGAGACTGTCCACTTCTGAAGTGGTTCTAACTTCAACACCATCTATCTCAAGAATTACATCTCCAGCTTGAATTCCGGCACGCGCTACTCTCCCTGACAGCTGAATCTCAAGCACCAGCACGCCCAGAAGGGTTCCATCACCAAGAGATCTGGCAGTTTTTCTGGAAAGTTCTTCAAGCACCCATCCATATTCCTCTGAAGCGGAAGGACAGGGAATATCAACCGACTCATCCGGTTCACGTTCTCCGAGCACCACGTCGATAGTCCTGTCTCTTCCATCGCGTAGTACCCCTATTTCAACCGGTGTGCCCGGCTTAATGTCTGCTATCACGTTTCTGAATTCCGCAACAGTACTTAACGGCTTTTCATTAACTGCGAGGATTATATCTCCACGTTGAAAACCATATTCCCTGGCTGGAGTATCATTGAGGACCTGAGATACAAGTATTCCATAAATATCTTCATCAAGACCGAAATGCTTTGCCAGACCAGGAGTAAGTTCCTGAATAGAAATTCCGAGCCATCCCCTGCGCACGTATCCGTGTTCGAGAAGGTCTTCCATGACATTCATTGCGAGGTTCACAGGAATGGCAAATCCGATTCCCTGATAACCCCTGCTGTTTATTGTAATTGCCGTATTGATTCCAATAAGATTTCCATCAAGATCAACCAGTGCTCCGCCGCTGTTTCCCGGATTGATAGCAGCGTCAGTCTGTATGTATCTCTCATAATCCACAAGTCCAATATCAGATCTGCCAATATAGCTTACTATTCCCTGGGTTACTGTCTGCCCCAGAGAAAAAGGGGATCCAACGGCAAGCACCCATTGACCGACTCTGAGTTCGTCACTGTCACCGATTGTAATCGCCGGAAGCCCGGAAGCTTCAATACGTATTATGGCCAGATCGGTCGCGGGATCGGTTCCTATGAGTTCTCCGGAATACTTTTCGCCGTTCTGGAGTACCACTTCCACCACATCCGCATCTCCCGCGACATGGTGATTCGTAAGGATCAGCCCGTTCTCTGAAACAATCACGCCACTGCCGACAGATGTCGTGGTGTACTCCAGCTCACGGGGAGAAGGGGCATTCTCAAACTGGTTCATGGTAAATGGATTAGAATAATCAGGAAATAACGGCATTACGGCAGTGACTGTTGTTCGTGTATTGATTGTTACAACACTTGGACCTACAACCTCAGATATTTCCACGAACATGTTACTCAGCATATGTACGTCAAACGGTATTGGAACTGTCTCCGTGAGAGTATCATCCAACCCTTTGACTGAAAATACAACCATCAATAATAATGAAGGTAAAAAGACGGGGGTTATCCAACTGCGGGGTAATGACTTCATTTTCATTCCTCCTGAACAGGCAATGTAATATGTGTAAACAGGTATTTCATATCTTCAAGCATAACATATATTGATCATATCCGGGTAAAAACGGCATTACAGTTAAAGAGTTGAGATTCTGGTTGTAGTTCCTTTGTACTCATGCCCGCAGATCAGCAAAAGGTTACTTCCGCTCGGGGCAAGACGAAGCGCATTCCCTCTGTCATTTTACCCCTGCACTCTGTATAATCGAAGTGCTGGTCTTCACAAAACATCGGGAAGACATTCGTATATCTTTTGTATACTGTAATTTATGAGGTCAGAATATTAAGAGAGTGAAACCAACTCATCAGGAGGAATAGCATGTTAACACGAAAGTGCCGATCTTTCAGAAGTTCATCGACAACAGGTGGACGCATTGTCGTGATCGCATTCACAGCCCTGCTCCTCAGCGGGCTTGGATTGATCCCTATTATCAAGGGTGAGGCTGCCGCACAGGACATCGATTACGCGCAACCATTCATTCATGACATGCAGATACCATCACCGGATGAGGTTGGTCCCGATGTATACCTGGAAGCCCCCGGGATCCTTTCATCTCCTCCGGACAATCCGGAAGTCGGCGACTCGTGGATATGGTGGCTTTGGGTTCACGATCCCATGCCGCCCCACTTTGTACAGGAGATATGCACGGTTCACGGGAAAACCAGCCGGGGCTACGTAGTGGTTCGAGACAGCGAGTGGAATGTCTCCATAGATCAGGCCGACGTTGATATAATTATGGAGCGCTGGGAGAACACCAGTCCCGGTTCATATCCTGATCAGGGAATTTATGAGATAGACAGCACCGCTTTCGGGATACCGCCGGATGAACTCGACGACGATCCGCGGATCTATCTGATGTGGTTCGATTTCGTAATCTCAGCGGACGGATGTTTCTTCTGGTTCGATCAGTATCCGGAGGGAGAAAACCCCCCGTATCACAGTAATGAATGCGAAGTAATCTATCTAAGCACCGGAAGTTCAGGGGGTGGTCCCAGCAGTGATTACATGCTCGCAGTAGCAGCTCATGAATTCGAGCATATGATTCACTGGAAATACGATGAGAACGAGGCTACCTGGGTGGACGAGGGGCTTGCAGAACTGGCGATGTGGCTCTACGGAAATCCGGACTACATTTCGATGTTCAACAGCAATCCTGATAACAACCTGACAGAATGGAACGGAACCTGGGCTGATTACATTCAAACCTATCTCTGGTCGCTGTACTTCTACGAGCAGTATGGCGGTCATCCTGCCATTTACGCTGTGGTACACGAACCGTTGAACTCAATTGCGGGATACAATGCAGTGCTGGAAGATTTCGGTTATTCCGAGGACTGTGCCGATGTCTTCGCAGACTGGGCTGTGGCTAATTTCCTCGATGACATAACCATTGAGGATGGTCGTTTCGGATACGAGGGCGATGACCTGCCCGCTTTCAATGTGTCCGGAACTTATTCAACTTATCCTGTTTCAGATATTTACAAAACTGTAAATCATTGGGCTGCTGACTATTATCGTTTTCAAGATTTCGATGGCTTTCAAACCCTTCTCCTGTCATTCGATGGGAATGACAGCAATGCTTACGCCGTATGGGCTCTCGCGCAATACGGAAACGGCAGCACCGAGGTTCTTCGTATGACGCTGGAAGAGGCTTCGCAGACAGGAGAACTTAACGTTATGGGGCTGACCGATCCTGCTGATGTGGTTATCCTTGTGATCGCATCCACATCCAGCACAGGAGGAACCGGTTACTACTTCAGTGGATTTGCCAATCAGGGAATTGAGGATGATGTCGTCATTATACCACCGGTTCTTCAACTGCAGGCTATGCCTAATCCGTTTAGTACAGCAGTAACCCTGCAATTGAATTTTGACGGAATTTCGATGATTGAAAATCCGGAAATTGAAATCTATGACATTCATGGTCGCATGGTTAACAGACTCAGCGCAATATTGACGAGCGAAAATGAAGCAACCCTGGTCTGGAACGGAAACCTGGCAGATGGCCGTCCAGCAACTCCGGGGCTTTACTATGCGAGAACCGGGGCAGGCTCGACCCGAAGTGTGGTAAAACTTCTTTACCTGCCCTGATTAAATCCAAACCCTAATTCCGGGGACAATATACTGTCCCCGGAATTACGTAGACTAAAGGAATGACGCCTTTATCTGCCCCCATGAGCCACTTTCCAGATTCGACGTCGTGTGGTAGTAGAAATCCACTGTATTATAGCTGTGGTTACCGACAAAGAAGCCGGGACCGTCGTAGTTCAGCTCGTATTTGTACGCAATGTCAGTAGGAGAAGTGGTGATATCGTAATTCTGTCCGGTTAAAGCTCCGGTATCCGTATGCTCGACGAGTTTGGCCCCGCCGTACCAGTCACTTATCCAGATTCTAAGATCACCTGCATCCCACACGCACGCGATACCGACACCACCGAGCTCGCTGTAGCTCCAGCTGCTTACCACTGAATGAGTATTCACGTCGTATTTGTAGATTATGGCCTCATCATCATCGATCACGAAGTTCTGGTCTACTATCCACAGATACTCGCCGTCCCATTCGCATCCACCCATGGATCCGGTGAAAGGTTCGCCAAGTTCATATACAACCGCTGGAAGTATCGGTATTCCAAGACCAGTGAGATTCCAGGTATGGAGGTAAAACGGCCCGGGGTTCAAAGGATCGTGCTGGGTTATTGCGAAGAGCAGATCATCCTGATAACATCCAAAGCCGCAAACAGATTCAACAGTATCAAAAACTGTCCATACTACGGTCTCTCCTCCGGAGTAACTTCCGTATGCCACTTCATTATTGGGACAGCCACCAACATAAAGCATGTCATAATCGTCGTGATAGGCAACTCCCCATACGTTTGTCCAACCGGAGGGCCCTGCTATCTGGATTTTCAGTGTACTTTCTTTGGATTCACCCGGTTCTCCAGCTGCTTCCGTGCAATCTGCTGATGCAAAACCCATTATCGGTATCAGAACCAGTAACGCAATTGATACAATTCCTCTGAAACCTGTCATTATAATTCTTCACCTCACATTTGCTGTAACTTCTCGGATAACCCGCAATATCGAACCATTTCTCAGGTCAGCCTGCCTTATGTGTGATAGCGCCAGGCGGGTTGCCTGTTGAAAAAACATCACACCCCATCCAGTGAATCATAATCAGTCATACATAAACCGGACAGGAGTAAACCATACGAGTCAAGGATTTTATGTCTATCCTGAATTCAGGTTATTGCTCCTGTTATCTGATCAGACACATTTTTCCGGCTGTGAAAACACCGCTCGCCCTGAACAGGCAGAAATAAATACCGCTGGCTGCTTCCATACCGGAATCATCCATTCCATCCCAGGTTACGTTATGAACTCCTGATTCCCTGTTTCTTGTTTCCAGCTCTCTTATCAGTCTTCCGTTTACATCATAAACAGAGATATCCACAATGCAGCTCTGAGCCAGATTGTACTCTACCGTTGTGAAGTTTTCGAATGGGTTAGGTTCATTCCCGAAAAATTTAATTATTTCATGAGAACCGGTTTCTTCTATACCTGTCAAGTCGGGTTCGGTTTTTATGAGGTAGAAGTCGAACTCTCCTGAACCGTATGATTTCGTGTATCCTCCGATGATGAAACCACCGTCAGAAGTTCTCTGTACTGATTCGCCATAATCGTATTCCGAGCCGCCGAAGGTTTCAGTCCAGATTACACCGCCGTCAGCATCGGTCCTCACCAGGTATACATCATAAAGAACTGCACCGAAGTTCTTTGTTGATCCGGCAATTATGAATCCGCCGTCAGGCAGTTGCTCAACCGATCGACCAAGATCCATATCGGAACCGCCATAGGTTTTCTCCCATTCCATGTTTCCAAGAGAATCTGTTTTTACGAGATATATATCATACAACCCGGAACCATAAGATTTTGTGTAGCCCGTAACAACAAATCCACCATCATAAGTTTGCCTTACACACCTGCCGTAATGAGGGAGATCATCATCGGAACCTCCGTAGGTTCCTGTCCAGAGTGTATTACCGTTTTCATCTGTCCGAACAAGGTATACGTCTGCTCCACCGGCACCGAATGAGTTTGTATATCCGGCAAGGATATAGCCCCCGTCGCCGGTCTGTTCCACTGCATGTCCTCTGTCATTACCGGTTCCACCGAAGGTTTTGTACCAGGCCATAACACCCAGGGAATCAGTCTTTACCAGATACATGTCGTAATCACCGGCACCATATGTATTGGTTGATCCGAAAATGATATATCCGTTATCGGATGTCTGCTGTGCTGATTTGCCGTATTCAACATAACCCCCTCCGTATGTTCTCTGCCAGTCCAGGTTTCCGGAACTATCGGTTTTAACAAGATACATCTGACTTATACTGCCGAAAGAATGAGATTGGCCTGCAATTATGAATCCGTCGTCATTTGTCTGTTCAACACGGAAACTCTGTTCATAGGACGACCCGCCAAACGTTCTTGTCCATAACGTATCACCGTATTCGTCGGTTCTTACCAGATAAACATCACCATCAGGATCTCCAAACGATTTTGTATATCCGCATATTGCATAACCGCCATCTGAAGTCTGTGTAACAGACTGGCCTTCCTCGCGCTGGCTGCCGCCATACCAGCATTCAAAGGTAATCTGGGCATACGCATAGACTGGAAGTAATAACAGGCATATCGTAATCAAAAACATCCCGGAATCCAGCTTTTTCATGTATTCACTCCCATTCATATTGATCTATTTTTATACTGATAATGTAGCAGCTTTACTGCTGAATTCCAAATATCTATCAGGAAACTGGATTTCACACAGTTGCATGTTCCGTTACCTGTAAATATTATTTACCTGTCGGCAGCGTCAGGGAAGCCGGTGAAAATCCGGCGCGGCCCCGCCGCTGTAACCGGGAACGAAAGCGCAACAGCCATCTCCCATTAGGGGTGAGAAGGCGCGGGAGTAGGAAGCCTGGAAGCCAGAAGACCTTCTGCCGATATTTTCATTTTCACCTTCGCGGGAGGGTGGAGAAGACATTGTGTTTTTTCCGCACCAATCGTGACAGAACATTAGGGAGTAATAATGCTTTCTCTCTCATTGATTCTGTTGCATCTGGTTCTTGTTGCAGCAGATAACGCGTATGTGATCGATACGAGCGGCAGTCTCGTGGAAATTGATCTTGTTTCGGGTGCTGTTAATCCCGGAGTTGCGGTATTGGGAAATTATCCGAATGACATTCTGTACTCAGACGGATTCGTATACGTAGTCAATTCGGGCAGTAATAACTCCGCGCTTCAGCGGATAAACGTGGAAACCTGGGGAATCGAGAATCTGGCCATTGGAACAGGATACAACTGCTGGGGAGAGCAATTTGTCTCCTCCGATACGCTTCTGATAAGCGCGACACTGAACAATTCACTGGTTATTGTCTCGACAGAACCCTTATCAGTTCTTTCCGAGATACCCGGAGTCGGACCCTGCCCGGAATGGATGTGTCTCGCGGAAGGTTTCGCATGGGTTGCCTGTGGCGGATGGGGCAGTGACAATAACCTCGTCAGAGTTGATCTCACAACTATGACCGTCTCTGACACTATCGAAGTGGAAGTTAACTGTCAGTCTGTTGCATATGATGAAGTCGATGAGCTTTTTGTCGTGAACAGCGGAACATATGGAAACAATGAAGGCTCGATCAGTATAATTAACGCAGTTTCAGGCAACGTAACCGAAAACCTGTCAACGGGCGGATTTCCCTCAACGATATGCATCAGGGACAACAAAGCCTATATCGGTGACGGCTGGGGACCGGGAGTCTATGTGATCACCACTGACACTCATGAGGTTCTGCATAATTCCTCCAATCCGGTTTTTACCGGCGGCACCGGATTTGATATCGATTCCGCTGGTAATCTCTTTGTCTCCGACACCATGAATGGTCAGGTTCGGGTGTATGATCAGAATGATCAGCTCCTTATATCCTATTCAGTCAGTAACCCCGGTGCTCTTGCTGTGAACGGATGTCTCACAGGAATCGAAATCAATGAGCCGGTTCCACCGACTGGATACCTCAAAGTCTCTCCGACCCCGACCTCCGCTGTCATCACCGTGACCGGAGCAACTCCAGGTGAGAGTATCCTTGTATTCGATCTTACCGGAAGATGCATGGAATCATCGATCTCTGATGAATCCGGAACATCTGTTCTAAGCACCATCAACCTGCCTGAAGGCATTTATACCGTTGTTTCCGGAAATCTGTCTACCAGGATTACTGTTCTGCGATGACAATGGTGGAAGCAACATGACCTCTGTCCTGATATTTCTGATATGCATCTCAACAGCTGATCCCTGGGCCGATGATTCACCCGGAATATCCTACGGAGAGGGGGCGGGATTCGGACAGGAGTTCTACCCGGAAAACATACTCGGACCACCTGATCCGGACGCGACAACCACCTTTCCCTCCTGTTCGGAATCGGAGCTTCTTACACTTGGCAAATATGGATGGGTTGTGCTTGAGTTCGTCGACAATATCGTTTTGGATGGTGCCGGACCGGATTTCTCGGTCTTCGAGAATGTATTCCAGTTCGGCTCCTCCTACTTCAGGGAATGCGCCTTTGTCGAGGTCAGTCAGGACGGTATCAGCTGGGTTATGTTCCCATGGGACTCGCAGACTCTTGAAGGACTTGCAGGTGTCTGGCCAACCACTGGTGATGATCCTACAAACCCTGACGTTTCAGGCGGGGATCAGTTTGATCTTGCCGATATCGGTCTGTCCTGGATAAAGTATGTGCGACTGACCGATTGCGGTGATGATGTGCAGGATGGCGGATTATTCGACCTTGACGCGGTTGTCGCTGTGAACTGGCAGGAAACAGAAGGCTTTAACCAGAATGATCTTGGCTGTTATCCGAATCCTGTGAATGACTGCCTCAACATACAGGTATGGGTATCAGGAACAGTACGGCTCTACTCATTGAACGGCAGACTGATATATGAGAATCAGATTTCAGAGGGTTTGAACGAAATAGAAATGACCAGTTTCAGCCAGGGTATATACGTCCTCAGGTTTTCCACCTCGACCGGACCGGATAATTCCACTCTGTTCACAGTAGCAAGATAGGATTCGCATATAATTGACACCGGACGGGATGAGCATTATAGAAAAATAGTTGAAAAAGCTGAGAAAAAGATAGAGTAAATGACTTGATTAACAGTCATATGAGAGGAAGTTGAAAATGGATGAGAGAAATATCAATATGCCCCTTCTCGGGGATCCATTTCCTGAGATGAAGGTACAGACCACCCATGGTCCGAAGAATCTCCCTGAAGACTACCATGGCAGATGGTTCGTGCTGTTCAGCCACCCTGCTGATTTCACACCTGTATGTACGACAGAATTCGTAGCGTTCCAGAAAAGGTTTGACCAGTTCAGAGAACTTGACTGCGATCTTATCGGCATGTCGGTGGATCAGGTTTTTTCCCATATCAAATGGGTTCAGTGGATAAAGGAGAACCTGGATGTTGATATCGAGTTCCCTATTGTGGCGGCAAATGATACCATAGCTTTAAAGCTTGGAATGCTTCATCCGGGAAAGGGCACCAATACCGTCCGTGCCGTCTTCATAATTGATCCTGAAGGGATCGTACGACTTGTTCTCTATTACCCGCAGGAAATCGGAAGAAATATGGATGAAGTTGTAAGAGCTGTAAAAGCTCTGCAGATATCGGACAGGCAGGGTGCCGTACCGGCTGGATGGCCAAATAACGAACTCATAGGTGACAGGATAATCGTTCCACCGGCAACGGATATCAAGACAGCTGAAGAAAGATCTGAGAAGTACGAGTGCTTCGACTGGTGGTTCTGCCACAAGCCCCTGGAGTAGCAATTAAGATCAGACAGACACCTCGATTCTGCAGCTGAACAAATCATGCTACAGTATCTTCATGTATATGCACAAGAACTTCACTCCTGCAATACACGCCTTGCGGAGGAGTATCTTCGGGCATAGTTCGAATGAGTAATAGGGGTTATCACCACTCCCCTGTCCAGATAAGATGAACAGTGGATAAAATCACCATCTCCCAGATAGATCCCCGTATGCCTGGGATTATCGAATATCAGCAGATCACCGGGCTGCAGATCATCCCGGTTAACTCCCACACCCATTAATTCCATACCGCTGACAGTTCTGGGCAGTGGAATTCCGTGATCATTGAAAACCCTGTAGGCCAGGCCGCTGCAGTCGAATCCTGTGCTGTCAATGCCTCCATAAACGTAGGGCGTACCAAGAAATGACACTGCATAACTGAGAATGCTGTCCACAAGCGTAGATCCTGCTTCTTCGGACTGTTCCTCAATGATAATGCAAGAATAAGCTTCGGGAATATCAGGAAGTTCCTGCGCGAAAACCGCGAAACCAGAGAGTATTATGACAGAAGAGATCAAACTCACAGAACACCTTTTTCTATTGCATTATCATCGGATTGATTCCGTGGCATGATATCAGCAGCCAGGCAGGATGTCAATTAAATGCTGCTGGACAGGATACCTGATTTTCCACCATAGGCACACTGCAAATACATGAACATGACTGATGAGGCTGTCTTTACATATGAAATCCATATTAGTATATACTTATATACTGAAATGGAGACACATGGAAACTGAGAACTATTCTCTTAAGGAACTGGCTGAACTTATAGGTGTTCTGAGCGTCGAAAGCAGGCTCGGAATCATCACCCTTCTCAGGGATTACGAATCCCTCTGCGTTAATGCCATTGCCTGCCATCTTGAGATTTCGCAGAGCGCTGTTTCCCAGCACCTCAGAATTCTCCATTACAGCGGCTTCGTTACCTCCCACAGAGACGGATACTACACCCATTACAGCCTTAACAGAGAAAAACTTGACAGCTCAATAGAGCTTCTCAAACAGCTGGCTGTAAAACGCGAAATAGTTGACTTGAACAAATGTACCTCGAAAGGAGAAAAACAATGTGCAAAGGTGAAAGCAAATGCCAGAAACCGGAAAATCTGAAAACTGAACCGAGTGAATGCTCCCCGGAACAGATACGAAAATGTCATGGATCGGATAGTAATCACCCGTGCAACTCGAACAAAAAGGAACAGTAAATGAAGCGAACGATACTAATCGTACTATGCCTTGCAGCTGTCGGCACCTTTGCCATAGTTCAGGCTGAAGGGGGTATTGAAGCTCCTGACTGCGAAACCGTAGACGGCGAATGCTGCTGCGGTGGTACGGTTGATTGTTGCGAAGAAGACTGCGACTGTGATGATTGCGATTCGGAATGCGAAGACTGCACTGGAGACGATTGTGACTGTGATGACTGCACTTCAGAAGAAGAATTCCACCACTGCGGAGGATGTCGCTAACCTTCAAAAATCTGTAATCGAGCAGAGGGACCGGTCACCCAGCTCCTCAGGAAGCTTCAACTCTTCGATCAATCGCTGGCTTTGTGAGATCGGGGGATTCTTGCGGATTGATGTAAACATATGTATACTACTTTGAGAGACATTAATTCCTCAGATACATTAAACATCAACCCGGTTCGGAAAGGAGCCAGAATATGGAAGCAAAAACGGTAATACTCGAACCTATGAAGGTTCTGAGCGTGAAGCACAGGGGGTCATACTTCAAGATCGGTACTTCGTTCGAGAAACTTTCTGCCTTCGTAAAGGAACAGAATATCGAAGTATCGGATGCCAGGTGGCTGGGTGTTTACTTCGACGATCCGGAATCGGTTCCCGAAGAGGAACTCAGGTCCGAAGCATGTGTAACAATCAAGGAAGATATCGAACTTCCGGAAGACAGCGATATCAGCATCGGTGAGATTAATGGTGGTCTTTATGCCACCACCAGACACTCCGGTTCATACAAAGGTTTAGGAGAAGCATGGGGCGAACTCTACGGAGCATGGATGCCTCAGAACGGATTCAATCCGGGAAACACTCCCTGCTTTGAGATTTACGTCAAAGGCTGTGAAGAAGTCGAGGACGAATCCGAATATCTCACCGATCTTTACGCACCCGTCGAGCCTGTATAGCGAAATCAGTAATCAGAGCCGGAGGAATGCATCTACTTCAAGGTTCCTCCGGCTTACATGATCCACGAGGTCCTCCAGAGCTGCATCGAATTCCTCAGTACTATCCAGCAGCGTATAATCTGCTAACTCACCGTTCTCCCCGGTGACAAATGGACTTATCATGTCGTGCAGGTCACGGTATCTGACCGTCATAACCTCCGGATCGAAAGCTGTCTCCAGCACGAACTCCAGATTCTCCATGTACTTTCCCCGGTAGACCGGATCATCCATGAAGTACCTTATCAGAGGCCAATTCCGGTTCACATCCTCCAGGTCCAGTGTCAGCACCGGCATCAAGCCTTTGTCCGATCGGAGGGCCATATTGTTGTCCCATGGTATCCAGGTGAGCAGACCGGTAGCCGGGTCGTTGTAGAGGTAGTAGTTGTGTGGAGACCTCCCGTAAGTATCCCAGTTCTGTACGATCACGTTCACAGCAAGCCACAGGAGGAACCCATCAACGTCAAATACACTCTCCAGTTCCAGCCGCCATGCAGTGGTATCTATAGTCCGCAGGTCAGAGTGGAGTACGTCGAATAAGCGGAGTATGTCATTCCAGTCCTCCTCCGCCCTGTTGGTCTCCTTATCGAAAGCTGCTTCGGTGAAAGAACCTTCAGCGAAGGTTGCTCCCCGCCCCTCCGGCTTGTAAACATTGCCACCATCATCGTCGAACTGTTCCTCAATAACCGTATCGTCAACCACTTCGACCATTGTATAGAGTCCGAAGTAGACCGGACCGTCACCATTGTCAACATAGACCCTGTAGAATGCCGTATGGGGTGCAGGTACACCGGCTGACCTGAAGATATCAGCGGTCACTTTCTCCCTGAGCAGGGAGGAGTCCATGAAGTTGCTGGAAAGAGTCAGTTGCCGAAAGCCGAAGAACCTCTGGTCCCGCACCTCAGGATATTCGCTCTCAAACTCGTCAAAGTCCAGCTTGATAGGGAGCTTCATGACACCATCTCCCCATGTAAAGGCAAGAGACGAGTTACCCTTGAAGCGGACACCCGCATGTGTCCATTCCATGCCGTTGAACAGGATAGTAGCCTGAACCCAGACAGGATTGCGGTCTCCTCCAATACTCAATTCGTGGCCGCCGGCACCCCCCTGACCAGCCCCGGCCGGGAAGGGCATCCCGGGTGGAGGTAAAGGCGCGTCAGCAAAACCATGAACGGGACCATCCGGCGGTCGAGGTGGGGGTGATCTATTCCCCTCAATCGAATGCGCCATCTCGCCGAACTCGCCGTACATCTCAGTCATGTCATCCATCATGATCTGCCATTCACCGGGGTCGAAGACAATGTCCAGCCTGCTTACCGAATCCTGAGGAAAGACCAGGTCATAATCCCTTTTGGCGGTTCTGTCATGACTCTCCTCAGTCCATACCTCCGGGCGGGTGACCTTTTCCTCTTCTGCAGCACCCTCAGCGACAGCAGTCGAAAAAGAGAACAGTAGAACCATAACTGTCAATACATTACCTATGCATTTTATGATGGAGTCGCTCCCTTCATGATGCCGGGACTCCCCTCCCGATTCGAGTACATAAACCATGTTAATAGATTAGGACGTAATATTGCTTTAAGTAGTAGCAAATTTCTTGTATGCCCATCGATACGGATCCTTCCTATTTCAACTGAGAATAGGTTGTCAATTACCAGGATATGAATTCACTTAATTCTATAACTTGTACTTATGTTAGGCAATAGCCAATATTGAATTGGAGCATTTCTTCACCAACCAGTGAATGCTTTTAAAACTGTTGCCATATCTGGGATAGACTTCTAAACAAAGAATTATGGTTCACCCGACAGATTTTTCTAGCACACTTTGCTTGTCGCTTTTATTTGTGGGTGGCACTGTTTTGGTACCCCGTGGTGGATGCTTTTAGAACCATTGTAGTTACTCAATGAATATTGTAATTTGATGGCAGCCTGTGTCTGATATTATCCGAGCGGAGTTTCTCCATCAGTTCATCGAAATCCTCAACCATTCCCGGTTTCATATCATTATCCTCAACCAGCTTCACCGCTTCAGCATAAAGCCTGAGGGCCGATTCCGTATTGCCCATCTCCATCTCTGCCATACTTTCAATGCTTAGGGAATGGCATTTACTTATGGGATCGTTTATCTGAACTGCAATTTCACAGGACTCTCTGCATAATTTCAGTGCCTTCTCAGGATGTCCCATCAGTCTGTGAAGATTCCCGATATTGAGCAGCACGATACATTCAGACTTTTTGTTGAAGGTTTCACGGGCAAGATCGAGGGCCCTTAATCTGTAGGCAAGGGAGCGGTCGTACTCATTCTGCATCTTTGCAAGAATTCCCAGATTATCGAGTATGCAAGACTGAGGTGCCTTGTTGCCGATATCGATCTGGCACTCAAGTGCTTCTTCAAACAACTCACCGGCTTCCTTCAACTCTCCCTTTATTGCTTTAACGATAGCATAACCATTGAGAGCGTAACCAAGCCCGGACCTGCTGCCCACTTCCCTGCTGATTTCAATTGAGCGGCGGTAACTGGCTTCCGCTTCATCTGTATTGCCTGTCCTCGACAGTAAATTACCTATGTTCGAATGCGTGACTGCGATATTTGTTCTCATACCATGCTTAACATGTATTGCGAGAGCCTTTTCATAATATTCAAGTGCTTCCTTGATCTTGCCCGTATCGGACAGGTAGTTAGCCAGATTACCATAAATAAGGCCCTTCAGCCATTCGTCATCAGCCTTATCCGCCTTATTCAGGGCGAGTGTGAACAGGCTGTCGACTTCATCCATTTTCCCCATATTCTGTAGCAGGATACACTTCGACCTTAAAGCCTTAGCCTCAATAAGCGGATTACCCCGGTTTCGGGCATTTTCAAGAATTCGATCATTTATCTTAAAAGCTTCTAAGACCCTGCCTGAACTGGCCAGAACCTCATGCTTCGCTTCAAGCGCATTCATGCTCGCAAGCCACTTTTCCTCATCGGAATGATCGGATGCAAGATCCAGTATTGTTTCCGCGATGTGCAGGATTTCCTCATTCTGGTTATTTGCCCGGGCACTCTCCAGAGCCTGCAAAGCCCACTCAAGTGTTTTCTGTTCATCACCCGCCGCCCTCCAGTGACTGAACAGGATCGGTGCCAGAACGGACGCTTCCTCTGGATAGAGTATTTCCACAGCCTGCGCGATGGAACGGTGTATTATTCTCCTGTTGTGTTTCAGCATAGTGCTGTAGGCCGAAGTCTGAACCAGATTGTGCCTGAAGGAGATTCTGTCGCTATCGGCCCCTGAAAGAAAACCTTTGCTGATAAGAAAATCCAGTGTTTTATTCAGGTCAATTTCAAATTCCAGATCAGAAAGTACCCGCTCAAGCACGGGTATTCTGAAATTTACACCGATGACCGATGCCAGCTGGAGCATCTTTCTCTCATCGCGGGGAAGCTTATCTATTCTCGTCTGTATCAGTGATTGCACTGAAGATGGAATGCCCACCTGGTCCGCCTTTATGGACAATCCCCACAGTCTGTTCCCATGGGACTTGATCCCCCCTGAATCAATCAGTCCCAGAACCAGTTCTTCAGCATAGAAGGGATTTCCCTTTGCTCCTCTGGTGATGAGGTCTTCAAGTTCGCTCTCGAATGATCTGCTGCTCTGTCCATCGGAGAGTATAAATCTCGAGATCGAGCAGATATCATCTCTGCCAAGTGGTTCAAGAGCAATTACAGTCCAGTCATTTCCCATTATATGGAAGGTTTCCTCCGATGGTCTTTCTGTTGCTGCGACCATGATCGGGTTGAAGATTCTCCTCGATTCAAGGAAAAGCCGAAGAACTTTTATGGAGGGTTCATCAATCCAGTGTATATCCTCCAGAGCAAGGATCATGACACCTTTGCAGCTTATGGCATCCAGCATCAGTCTGATGGCTACTGTCTTAACTCGGCTAATTTCAGTTGATTCACCCATTGAACCTGTCCCGGTCAGCGAGAGCAGATCGGCAATGTTCTGAGATACCTGTTTCAGCTTATCGCCCATGGCCTTGTCACTGCAGTCTTCAGCGAAATTTACTACCTTCCTTGAGATCTCTTCCGATGTCTCATTTTCGATATTCAGATATTTCTTCAAAATATCTATCCATATCCAGAAAGGGGTCTGAGCATAAGCACTGGCATGGCCGTGAAGAACCTGTACGTCAGAAACGCTCTGAAGGAAATTATGAAGCAACCTGGATTTTCCGATTCCCGCTTCCCCTGTTATCCTTATCAGAGCTGGTTTTCCCTTTTCTACGCAAGCATTCTGAAAAGCCGATAAGAGGATTTCGCTTTCCTTTATCCTGTTAACCATCGGAGCATCGGATAGCCTCCGGGCCCTTTGCCACCTCTCATACTGAATACTCCCGGGTCCCATGGGAATGTACAGTTTAACAGGAGAAGTAATACCGCGGATATCAACCGTTCCATGTTCAGTGAATCTGAAGAGTTCTCCGCATTCCAGCCGCACCTTTTCCGTAACCAGTATCGATCCGGGCATGGCCATTTCCTCAATGCGCGATGCCAGATTAACCGTAACACCAGTAGCGGTTAAATGGTCAGTGGGATCCGGTGCTACGGTAACCGAACCGAAGTCTATGCCTACCCTGGCCGCTATACCTTTGCTGCCGGGGAAAACGGGGCCAATTTCTTCCAGGATATCCAGCATCCGGAGGGCACAGCCTGCAGCTCTTGCGCTGTCATTCTCAGCCGATGCCTTTGCACCGAAAAGGGCCATGAGCCTGTCCCCCTCGAATTTGTCTATGTATCCTCCAAAGGATTTTACCACCGAGGAAAGAAAACCCATTATTCTGCTGATGAGACTGTGAACTATCTCATGGTCCAGAGATTCGCTCAGTCTGGTATAATCTGTCAGATCCAGAAAGAGAACCGCGACTCTGCGTCTTTCCCCCTTCATCAACCTCAGGGTTCTTCCCGACAGCAGTCTTTCCTCCCCTGAATACCTGGCAAGGCTTTCTTCAAGGATATCGGTTATTTCTGACGGCGAGATTGTCATTTCATGCTCGGACAGGATAACCCCTTTCATCAGATGGTAATTATATGAATTTACAGTACCCTGAAGACCATAGCAAGTCTTAATCCGCATATTTCATCAGGTTGCTTTACTGAACGGTGTAAAAGCGCTCGCAGACAAGTTTCACCCACTTATCAAACACGGGTCATACAGTAACACTATCTTCCTGTGATACGCTTCTCCGGTAAAATATCTATAATGGAGCTATAAGTTGCCGCGTGTTCTTCAAATTCTGTTTGTGAATTACCATTTAACCAGGCACCTGCTTCTGTAATATGAAATTCAAGATGATTATTATGTGTCCTGTCAATTAAGATTCATAAATCTATCGTGTTTGAGACTGCTCTTATCCACGTGTTTCAGGCCAGTCATATCAGTATTGACCGAGCTAGAGCTTCACGACCTTGCAGCTCTGATGGCTGCCATCGGGCATTTCCATCAGGAGAACATAGGTTCCGCAGGGCAGGTCATCCGTTTGAAGCGTTACTGAATCCCTGATAGAACTCTCCCTGACTATGCGGCCTGATATGTCCATAAGGTATACATCATGACTTGACGCCATATCAGAAATGATGCTCAGGACAAGATTGTCATGGAACGGGTTACCTTGAACCCGGAGCAGCGGCTCAATCATCGATCCGGCAGGATCATCTTCAATACCTGTTCCAGTGTCATATGTGGGATAGAACGGAGGACCTGCCATAAAGAATCTCTGATCGAAATCCCGATTTATGAAGTATCCCCAGGTTTGACTTCCAGATATGAAAGCGGTTATTCCTTCATCAGGCAGCTGGATACCTCCGTGTATGGTGAAATCGACAGCAGGATGGGGTTCCCATGGGTTTTCAGCCTTTAATACTCCGCTGATAATCAGAAAGGACCCGGAACAGACCATATCTATTTCCGTCTCGATGGCCCATATGCCTTCCCAGGGTTCGTATTCAGGGGTATCTGCAATAAGCATATCTCCATATACGGTGATCAGCCCCAGCATACCGCCTGAGACGGGTTCGTACTGGATATCCCCCATGATGTAAACGTTGCCGTTGCAGCCCAGAGTTACAGGTACGGTGATGCCGGAGCCGCTGTCCGGGGGTATGGACCTGATGTAAATGGCATCGCCAGGCGCGTTGTCTATCCATATGACAGGTTCCTGGAGGTCACTGATGCAATAAGAGAGTATCTCCCCGTCAAAGGTTTCCCTAAGGTGAATACTGTCCGATTCAAGTATCACGCGGGTACCTGAATCCAGATTAGATAAAAGCAGGCCATAATCGACTGCAGCATAGTAGGTGTTCTGCCAGTTCACATTATCGGCTCCGAAGGGAATTGTGTCCGCTCCCAGGTTGAACCAGGGCGGTCCCTGGCACATCAGCTCGTACGGTTCCACCCAGAGGTTTGTTTCCAGCGGGTGTGGCAAGATTGATGAAATTATCACAGAAGTATCAGCTAAGAAAGTATATATGGAATCCGATGCGGTGGTCAGTGTATAGAACCACGGGTCGTTGTCACGTCCGGGAGTGAAGCTGAGTATCAGGAGATCACCATTACTCCTGAGAGGTCCGTTCATCACGGAGCCATCAATAAAATAGCCGCAAGGATCGTCTATTAAAAGTAAGTAATCAGAATACGATCCTGAATCAGCGATTACCGGAACAACCATCATCAGTAATAGCATCAGTAAAAAGAACGAAGATCTCAACATATTTTTCCTTTTGTCACAGGCAATCGAAATTGCTTTATTCACCCTCTCATAGAAACAATAATGAAGTAATTAATCAAATTCGACAAGTGTTACAACTTTCATAATCACAATAGCATACTGAACCCGATTCTGAAACATGTTAATAGCTCCTGTTCATTCCCATCGGAAAAAACGAGCTGAGATCAGTATTCCGCAAATAAGAACCCCCGTCAGAACCGCTAGCTGAACTGGATAATCCCACAGATGTCCTCCAAGCCACAATCCCTGCAGGAGCTTTATCACGTGGGTCAGAGGCAGCACCTGCGCGAATGTCTGGAGAAATGGTGGAAGCATATGGAGCGGTAGAGCAGCACCGGACAGAAACAGCATCGGGAAGTAGA
>JAUXIK010000088.1 GCA_030620995.1 Candidatus Aegiribacteria sp. | reverse complement strand
TATTCCACTTCTGATGAGCTTCCAATAGCTGTAACAATAACCTGGACCCTGGTCGAAAGAGGTCTTGAGATAGGAGTAACTCTCGAGGCAACCGGAAATGCCGAGTTATGGGAGCCGCTCGAGATAGATTTCATTGCCACCGATTATGAGACCGCTCAGTTCCGGAATCAGACGATTCAGGAGGATTACTGTATCGATATTCATGGCTCCGATTACCTGTTCCGGATATCCGGAGACCAGGTGGTTACGCTGAGCGCTCCTGATTCCCTTCCCACGGCTATCTGGATATTCCCCAATCCATCCAAGGGAATTCTTGTGCTGAATACCACTCCACCATCAGGACCGGACAGTTATCTCACCATGCGTTTCTTTGATGTTGAGCCTCCAAGAGAGAACTGCATGGGACCGGATCTTCATTCAATTGTTCCTGCGGGAGATTGCAGCAGCTACTACGTACGGTTTTCTCTTGAGGATAATACCGTTCCGGTTTATTTTTCAGCTCATCCCTGTGGTTTTGAACGTACAGCGACGTGGATCATGGACGAGATACCTTTTGTTCATCCGGATCAGGGTGATCTGTGGGGATATTCGACGACATCCACGGGAGACGAAATGGTTACGGCCCAGATGATCCAGCTTCTTGAGGAACACCCTGATCTTAAGATGAACTGGCTCATTCTTCCCGATGGAATCCTTACACCGAACCGTGATTCAGCCTGGTGTGAACCGGGATGGGAGGAGAGCTGGTCGCACTGGCACTGCACATGGCGGATTTCAACTCTCGCTCCTCCTGACTATCTTGAATGGCTCCTCAATATCCAGAATGATGTCTATCCGTGGGCTGACAGAGTGAATCTGGGATGCCATGGCTATCACCATACACCGAATCCAGATTCTTCCTTCGGCGAGTATCACGAATTCATCACATATGAACCGGATGAACATATGGAACGGTTCATGATGACAATGAGCGATTTCAACGATATGGGTCTTGATACCGCAATGGTCAGGTCTATCAGATATGCCGGACACAGAACCTCTCTTAGCGGACTTTACGCCACTATAGCCTACAATTTTGAATACTACTGCAATGGCGTTCGATGGTGGGAGTGGATGGGTGGCGAACAATTCTGGGATCTCTATATCTCTAAGTATCAGACCCCTGAAGGACGGATATGGGGGACAAATACGGTCTGGTGGGGTGATTACGTGTCCCAGCAGCCATACGAATACCTGAGTACCGTACTTGAACGGGGAAAACACTGCCTTCTCGGAGCTCATCCCATTAACATGCTCGCCCCGGAGGCATGGCCTGAGCCATACAACAGGATTGACAGTGTATGTACATCTCTTGAAACCGATTATCCACATTTTGGCTGGCTGTTCCCTATCGAGTACGGTGAATTCCTTGAAGACTGTTACAACATCACCGTAACATCCATCCGCTGGGAAGAAGATGGTCTGATAATGAATTTCACCGGAAGTACTCCTTCGGGCCAGACGATCGTTGCCGAACTCCCTCCTGAGGCTATCGTTGCGGAAGTGCTTATCAATGGATCAGCCACAAGCTGGGAAACAAGATCCGGCGGAAGACTTTTCATTACAGCATCCGGCCTCGGACAGGGTGACCACGAACTAATTGTAAACTGGTACATTACAGGAATTCATGAGGAAGAAAATGATGAGTCGAAAATATCTGCGGTTCTGAGTGTCTCAAATCCTTCCGGAAGAAGTATTACTGTTTCGGGTTCAGGCTTTATGAGCAGTCCCTGCGTGATATCCGTGTATGATCTGTCAGGCAGAGAACTTATCAGAAAACAGATATCTTCCGACGAGAATGGATCATTTACAGCGGTGATAGACTGGACCACCGGCGACAGAGCATATCCACCGAACGGTGTATACTTTGTAATGGCTCAATCAGCCGATGTCAGTGTTTCTGCTCCTGTAATACATCTGGAATGAGTATTTGATAAAGCTCCTCTTAAGATCAGGTTTCCTCATCATGCCGGAGCTTGCACGGAACATGCGCTCCTGGAAGCACAGCGGTTTCCGCATGCATTCATGTCTTTGACAGCGGAATATTTCATAAGTATTGTTTTTCCCGGTATATAATCACATCGGTACAGGCACCGGGAAAGAATTCTTCCGGGCAGTTTTGCAGATGATTGTAAATCAATTTCTTTGTGATTAATCTCCTGAAAGGATTATTTGAACAACGCTCCGTCATTTATTAAAGAAGTGATCCGCCGGGGTGAGTTCTCCGGAAGCTTCAAGGGAGCAGTGCTGCTGGCGGATATCATTGGCTTCACATCCCGGTTCGACAGGATGATGGGCCTGGGTGCCGAAGGTGCGGAGTTCATCTCCCGGGAGGTAAGTTCTACCCTTTCCCATGTGGTTGAAGCCGGTGCCGGGTATGGGGGCTTTCCCGTTTCATTCGCCGGCGATGCGGTCACTCTGATTTTTCCTGACGATGTCAAGGGCGCCGAGAACGCATGCAGGAGCATCAACTCAGTTACGTTGGAGGACACTCTGCCGGTCAGAACCTCTGTTGGTGAAGGTCTGATAGCCTGGGATGTTGTTCCCTTGAATGAATGGACATTCTACAGCTTCCAGGGCTCTG
This sequence comes from Candidatus Aegiribacteria sp., assembly GCA_030620995.1. Lineage (GTDB taxonomy): Bacteria > Fermentibacterota > Fermentibacteria > Fermentibacterales > JCC-6 > Aegiribacteria. Next base: position 5,290 of record JAUXIK010000088.1, on the reverse strand, counting down.
CCGTCAGGCAGGCTGTCATGGCGGGTTCCGACTGCTCTCTCGATCAGTTGTCTCTGCCAGGCGTAGAAGATAAATCTGTCCCTGTGAGATCCGGAACTTTCCCAACGACCCGTTTCACTCCGCCGAAACTCTTTGGCGGAAGTACGGTAAATGAGTTCAGGCAGGTCATCAGCATCTTCCTCTCGCTGGAAAACCGCAGTGGAAGCAACTGTCCCAGAGGTTTTCAGGAGCTGGTTCTTGAGGCCGCCGGGGAACTTGGCGGATATGTATCGGGTCTGGAGGCCGGTATGAAGGACTACCATATTCTGGTGGTTTTTGGAGCCCCTGTCTCAAAGGAGGACGATCCCCGTCGCGCAGATGCTTTTCTGCAGCAGGTGTTTGCCAGGGCATCCGGCAGGGTGAGAGCCGGGACCGCGAGCGGGCTGGTCTTCAGCGGGACATTGAGTACACCCCTTCTGGAATCTTACACGGTTCTCGGACCTTCGGTTAACCTCGCAGCTCGGCTACATGGTTCTGCCGGATGGAACACTGTCTGCAGCGGACCGGTTTTCAACCGCTCATCCCGTCTTGGTGTCCGGCGCTCGAGGGAAATTTCTCTGAAGGGTATCTCCCGTCCGGTGCAGGCTCTGGTACTCTCGCCATGGAAGAAAAGAGTTGCTGCAGCCGAGCCCGTGCCTCCGCTTATCGAAAGGGACGAACTATTGGACCGGCTTGAGGTTGAACTGATGAAAGAGGGCACTCAGATCCTCCTTACCGGGGTGACCGGCATAGGTAAGACCAGATTGGCCGGGGAGCTCATCCGGAGGATGAATGACATCTTCTTTATCTCTTTCCGGTGCGAAAGTGTGTCAGGTGGAAGCTCAGACATATTCTCCAGATGGCTGGGGGAGTGGCTGGGTTTTGAGGTCAGCGAGGGAGGGCTGACTGCTTTCCGGGAAAAGCTCTACGGTTTTATCGATCTGCTGGATGAACTGGATGATCCGGCGGCTATTGAGACAGCAGACGAATTGCTCAGGGCGGAATCAGTACTTGCTGCCATGGCGGGTTTCCACTGGAAGAGGTCGCTCTATCAGGGGTTGGATCCCGGGGGCAGGTTCAGAAATACCGTATCTGTCACCGCCGCCTTCATCAGGGGACATTGCCTTCTGCAAAAGACGGTCATCGTACTTGACGATATGCAGTGGATTGATCCGGACTCTGTAAGACTGCTGGCTGCGGTGCTGGAGGAGCTGGGGCAGAGCAGACCGCCGGTATTGCTCCTTACAAGACCGGGCATTAACGAAACAATTGAAGAGCTGGGGTTGACCCCGGATGAAATGAATCTGCCGCCGCTTTCAAGAGACGGCTGCATGAGCTTCCTGGAGTGGAGCCTGGGCAGGGAACCTTCTGAAAAACTCATGGACTGGTTTCACCGGCGTACAGAGGGAATTCCATTTTTCATGGAGCAGTATGCCGGGATGCTTTCATCGGCAGCATGTCCTCCCGATGAAGATAGCTTTCCTGGCAACATCCATGCGCTGCTTGTAGCAAGGCTGGACAGGTTGGAACCGAAGCTGAAGGAGATAGCACTTACTGCCAGCATACTCGGCAGGGCTTTTGATCCCGGGATACTCCAGCGTATCAGATCAGATAAGAATCTGAAAGATCTTCTCGACAAGGGTATTGTCGAGAGGGTGTGGGAATGTACTCCGGACGGACGGTTCAGTTTTATTCACATTCTGCTGAGGGAGGCCGCCTACCACCTTCAGCTTCACTCGGAGCGCAGGAGGCTTCATATAAGGGCAGCGGAGGAAATGGTGAAAATCTGGGCCCGCCGGCCGGAGAAGGCTCAGATCATAGCATATCACATGGAGCAGGCTGACCGGACAGAGGAGGCTTCGCGCTGGTACATTGACGCTGGGAAACACGCATTTTCCAGAAGGATGACTATCACCTGTCTGGACCAGATGAAAAAGGTTCTTGCTCTGTCCGATGATGTTTCCATAAGACTTGATGCCCACAGAATGATTTATGATCTGCACTCCTCCAGCGGTGCCTGGGAGGAAGCTGGAAAAGCTATTGAGACGGCAGCAGGGGAAGAGAATCTCACCTCTGGGGATCAAGCAAGGGTTATAATGATGCGGGTTAATCTTGCAACGAACCTCGGCAGGCCGCAGGAGGCACTGGAACTACTTGAAGGCCTTGAGGAAATGAACCCCGAACTGAGACCGCAGATACTTCACCACCGGGGACGCATACTGATGCTGCAGGCCAGGACAAAGGAGGCAATGGAACACCTTCTTGCCGCCCATAGAGAGCTGCAGGATGGAACAACTGAGGAAAGACTGGTGGCGGCAAAGGCTCTGGGCAACGCATCAGGCTGCATGATTCGCCTGGAGCTGCTGGAAGAGGCGGAAAAGTCGCTCAGGCAGGTGTTAGCCTATGCTGTAGAGACTGGAGATCTGGTAATGGAGACCCTGGCTGTGGGTAACCTGGCTCTGGTTTACAAGTATCTGCCTGGCAGGTTCAACGACGGAAAGAGGATAACGCGCAGACACCTGGAACTCGCCCGGAGAACTGGAAGTCGCCTGCTGGAGATGCAGGCTCTGGGAAACCTGGGCACACTGTTGGAAAGGGAGGCCCCTTCCGGGGAAGCCTTCAAGCTTCTTGAGAAGGCTGTGGAGCTTGCCCGAAAGTACGGTGGAAGTGAAAATCTCTCAATATCCCAGGCCAACCTTGCCGGTGCCTTATGGAGAGTGGGAAAGCTTGAACAGGCGCTGGAGCTTGTAGACGCATCTCTGAATGTCTGCCGGGGAGATGGATTGGAAATTTACAGGAACGATTATGCCATTGAGAGATCCAACATCCTGATGGATATGGGACGGCTGGATGAGGCGGGAGAGCAGATCAAACAGCTCGATGCGTGGTCTGTTCCGGTTGACTGTGTTTCCTCCATAACCTGCTGCAGCGGCAGACTGCTGCGGCTTCAGAACATGCCGGAAGAAGCTGCAGAGGTACTGAGAAAGGGGCTGGAGCAGATCACTAAAGCATCGAACAGGTTCAACTTACTCCGCGAACTATACCTGACCACCGGTGACAGGAAGGTTTTAGGCGAATGCATGAAGCTGGGGGAAAATGTTCTGAGGAAAACACCCAGCTGGGATCTCCGCGCAAAACTGGATGAGTTGAAAAAGAGAGCTGAAAAAGCTGAAGCTGAAATTCAAGACAAAGAAGGGAAACAGGCGCATCCTGGTGAATCTTGAATGAATATCTGACAAAAGCCCTTTTTTCGATTAGGTTCCCCCATCATGAAAACCGGCAAATTTCGCTCAGAAGATATCAGAATCGCTCAGCTCGATAACGGTCTTACCGTTATTCTTCAGGAGATGGAGTACTCTCCTGTTGCTGCTGTAACGGTAGCGTACCGCATCGGTTCATTATGGGAAACTCAGAAAACAAGAGGTCTCAGTCACTTCTGTGAGCACATGATGTTCAAGGGTTCAGAGAAATACGGCCCCGGGAAATTCTGGCAGATCGTTCAGCGGAATGGCGGGCTGGCAAATGCTTACACGTCCAGGGATATAACTGTGTATTTTTCCGTAGTCCCCATAACAGGTCTGGATGATATTCTGAATCTGGAATCTGACAGAATGTTCAACTGTCTCATGAACGCAAAGGAAGTGACCTCGGAGAAAAAGGTAATACTGGAAGAAGAACTCCTCACGAGCAGAGAGAGTCCGGAAGGCGCTCTTGATATCTCCCTCTACAGTACAGCGTTCAGCACGCATCCATATGGAAATTCGATTACGGGTACCACAGCTGACATTCAATCGTTCACGCAGAAGAGTCTGAAGAAGTTCTACAGAAACTTCTACAATCCATCAAACGCTGTAATTGCAGTCGTGGGAAGAATAGATTCTGATTCGGTATTCAGCCGCATCAGCGACCTCTTCGGATCTGAATCAGGAGCAACCACAGCTCGACCGGTAATTGCGCCTGAACCTCCGCAGACAGGTATCAGAAGAGTTGCTATTCAGCACCCATCACAGCTTCCAAGAATATCGATCGGCTTCAGAGTACCCGCGGCGGATCAGCAGGCATCCTCAGCGCTGTCACTCTTCTCAATCTATCTGGCTTCAGGGAGATCAAGCAGATTTGAGAAGCTGCTTGTAAAACCCGGGCTGGTTCTCGATGTCGCGGCTTCTACCAACACCCTTATACAAACAGGCCTTTACACAATTCATGCGGTTCTTCCACCGGATGGTTCTCCTGATGAAGTAGAAAAACTCATATTCAGTGAACTTGAGCGTGTATCCGCTGAGGGAATCAGTTCATCTTTGATTCATAAACTGAAGAAAAGAAGAATGGCATGGAGTACCATTTCAGATGCTGATCCACTGAGCAGATCAAGAAGGCTGTCTACAGGACAGGCAAGATTTGACGATCCCCTCTATTTCTGGCACTCAATAGTCAATACAGAAAAAGTAACCAATGATGAGATCAAAGCTGCAGTTTCAAGATATTTAGTAAAGGATAACGCAACAATTGCCGGGCTGAAACCAATGGGAACAGTATCAGGTTATAACACACCGAAGGTTCCGGCTGAGTCGGTAAAACCCGACCTGATTCCCCCATCCAGTCTGAAACCCTCCGATATTGATATTCCGGACAGACTTATCAGGGCGCCATCTGTTTCAGTTGGTGACAATGCAAGAGAAATCATCCTTGATAACGAGCTGAAAGTAATAATGAAGCAAGATAACTCATTCCCTGTAATTTCCCTGGGTTTCTCCTGTACGATGGGTTCAGACAGAGAACCGGATGGACTGACCGGATTATCAGAAGTCACCGCTGAAGCAATGCTCTATGGAACACCGAACGAGGACAGCATCAGGTTCAACTCCAGATTGGAAAACCTTGGCAGCAGCATCGATTTATCCTCCTCAAATCAGTACGCCGGAGGAATAATCACGGTTCTTGAAAAAGACACGGAAGAAGCTCTTTCAGTAGTGGCAGATCTCTTCAGAAAACCGGCCTTCAGAGAAGAAGATATCAACTCGATCACAAGAGACACTATTGCGAGTCTCTACGAATGGACCAGCACCCCGATTGGCGCAGCGATGGATTCCTTTTCAAAACAGTCGACCGATCCGCCTGAAAGATCCCCGGTTCCCTCGAAGGAATCTATAAGCGCAATAACCAGAAATGACATCGTTGATTTCCACGGGGAATTCTGCCGACCATCAGGCGCGGTGATCACAGCTGTCGGTGATTTCGATGAAAATGATCTTATGAGTTTAGTACGAAAATA
>JAUXIK010000103.1 GCA_030620995.1 Candidatus Aegiribacteria sp. | reverse complement strand
ATCACTGCTCCTATGAAGCCGGAGTAACCAGATCAATCCAGGATTCCGAGCATTTTGCGGATTAAAGATTTACCAGAGAGAAATCCACCATTTCGAGGGTCTGTTCTTCGCTGTAGCCCAGCTGCTCCATCGCGCCTGAGGGACAGACTGTAGAACAGCTTCCGCATCCCTTGCAGAGAGCTGTATTGATTAATCAGACCTGTCGACCGTTCTTCCCTTTCTTCCGGCACATTTCAACTTATTGAAATTCTGGAGAATAGCCAAACGAGGAGCAGTAGCAACTGAAAAAATGCTTTTGCTCGTATAAAGGCCATACGGACCCCCTTGATGGGATTAAAGAAATTGCACTTGACAGAAGTGTAAATTGTTATAAATTTAGAGTAGACTAAATTAATAAGATTAATCTAAATTTGGAGGAAACACAGAGTTGAGTTCAAGTTTTGAAGGACCTTTATGCGCTATGGTTGTCAAGGGGCAAATGGATGTGAATTTGACGAATTTGCGAAGCAACTGCGGTAGTTGTTTCTTTGAACATCAGTGAACGACGTTCACTAATGAAGAAAGAGGAGTATATCATGAAACATCAGCTGTTCATCGTTGCAATCACGTTGTTACTCGGAACCCTTTCGCTCCTGCAAGCCGAAGAACTACAACTTACAGGATATGCCATCATGACCCTTGTTGACGAACGCGATGACGGAGATGACCGCCAGTCCGAACTCGAAATGACACTAATCAATCATCGAGGAGCCACACGTGTTCGCGAAATGCGCAGCTACAGCAAAGAATACGGTGATGATAGTAAACAGGTAATTATTTTCCTTTCTCCCGCCGATGTTGCCGGAACAGGTTACCTTTCCTGGGAGTATGAAGACGAGCAACGCGATGATGATCGCTGGCTATATTTACCTGCACTTCGCATGGTGCGTCGGATCAGTGGGGCGTCAAACGACGATTACTTCATGGGTTCGGATTTTACCTATGATGATATGGGTGATCGAAATATTGATGAAGACACTCACACTCTTCTCAGGGAAGAAACCCTTGAGGGACAAACATGCTGGGTTGTTGAATCGGTTCCTTTGGATCCTGACGAACAATACAAAAACCGTCTAATCTGGGTACGGCAGGACAGCTATATGGTCATTAGATCGGAATACTATGATTCCATTGGACTGATGAAAGTACTGAGTATCAGTGATATCCGTCAGGTGGATGGCATCTGGACCGCTCATAGTATGTTCATGGACAACCTGCGAGAGGAACACCAAACGCGTCTCTTGTTATCCAATGTCTCGTACAATCAAAACCTTAACGACAATATGTTTACTGTTTCTGCTATTGAGCGGGGACGCGTGCAATGAAACCGTTCCTTCCTCTTTTGCTATTTTGCCTTTCACTACGACCATGCATAGGGACAGACCTGCGCTTTGGGGGCTTTGCGGACACATATATGGCCACATGCCTTGATGATGGCAACTGGAATGCAATGCGAACTCGCTTACGTGCCAATTGTTCCGCTCAGGCAGGCTGCAGTTATATGTTCGTTTCTCTGAATGCAGAGAAAAACCACATTCTGGAAGAAAAAACAACGGTGGAATTGCGGGAAGCCTATTTCGAGTATGCCGGTATGAACTGGGATGTTCGAATAGGGCGCCAAATTTTCTGCTGGGGCAAAGCCGATGGGATACCCATCACAGATATCCTCTGTCCGGGAGATTACACTGAATTCATCACCCGCGATTTTGATGATATCCGTATGCCTGTAGATGCCTTTCAATTACGCTATCTACCTCTTTGGGGCAGTGTTGAAGTTATCTGGCTGCCTGTGTTTGAACCGGCTGTTTTCGCATCGGACGACAGCCCCTGGGCAGTAAGGACAGATTTGCCAGATAACGAAGTCCTGGACGATCCAAGCTTGCCGGAACGCACACTGGCAAACAGTGAGATCGCAGGCAGGATGTCATTGTTTGCATCAGGCATTGATATTGCACTGTCAGCCTATTACACATGGGACGATACTCCTGTATTGCACAGGCATTTTGTTAACGACAGTGTTTACTGGCAACCACAGTATCATCGATTGGGGTATTACGGTGCTGAAGTAAGTAAACCACTGAGTGAGTTTGTTCTTCGGGGGGAACTTGCGTTCTTTCAGGGTAAACACTTCGCAAACAGTCAGACCGGTGACCGAACTGTAGAACGCAATTTATGGAAAGGACTGGCAGGTCTCGACTGGTATCCGGGAGATGACTGGACCGTCAGCGTACAACTGGCTGACGACTGGGTTATGGATTACAGCACTGCAATGGACCGGGACGAGCATGCGCTGCAGGGAACTCTGTTTCTTTCCCGCAAGTTCATGCGCCAGACTCTGGAGATTGCCAACATGTTCTACTACGGCATCAATGACGAGGATATTTACGATCAGATCCTGGTCGACTACGCCCTTTCTGATGCCCTGCATGCTTTAGCAGGCGGGGATATTTTCGCTGGACCGGAAGGCAGCAGATACGGCGAATACGAAGACAATACGCAAGTATGGTTCAAAATAAAGTACAGCTTCTGATTTCTTCCGCACAAATAGTGAGCAGTGTACATTAATGGAGGATACAATGGGTATACATATTGGAACCATCAACAAATACTTTTCTCGTGTCGGGAAAGTCATCGTAAAACTACGCTGGTTGAACCTTATACTTTTTGCATTTGTTCTTTTCGTTTCAGCAAAGGGATTATCACGATTAAAACTTAATACATCGAATGATAACTGGTTCCTTGAAAACAGCGAAATGATACATGTTTCTGAAACTTTCGAAGATATTTTCGGCAACAGCGACTACACAGCTATTCTGGTAAAGGTGGATGATGTCTTCCAGCCGGAAGTTTTGCGGAGTATTCGTGAGCTCAGCGATGAGGTTGAACGTTTCACGCCCCTGGCTGACGAAGTGCTTTCGCTTACGAACCTGGAGTACAGCCTGGGCGTCGAAGGCGGTATCGAGATCATCAACCTTATCCCCGATTCTATACCCATCGAAAGAGAGGAGTTGGATAATCTGCGGTCACTGGCGCTTGCCAAACCTTCCATCGTTGGGAAACTGCTCTCACATGATTGCAGTCAAACATGGATCATTCTTCGTCTGCAGCCTTTCCCGGATGATTGGGCCAACGACCCCGAATATCTTGCCTATATGCAGGCCCTCTCCGAGGAGTATCCTCAGTATTTCGCTGATTTCGACAGTGAGAAACCTCAACCGCCGGAGATATTGATTGGTCACGTATTTGCAGAAATTGTTGGACAGGAGAAATACGCTCATTTGCATCCTCTAACTTCAGGCATGCCGATGATTAATTACGAAAAGCGCGTCTGGTTTAACGGAGAACTGCCAAGAATCATGCTTCTTGCTCTCCTGCTGTCCGTACTGGTTCTTATTATCTCTCTGCGTTCAGTGCGTGGTGTTATTTTCCCCGTGTTTTGCGGTGTGAGTGCAATGGCTGTTGTATTCGGTTTGCAGGGTTACATGGGTGTAAAGATAGACCCAAGTATAATCACAATGCCGATGCTGCTTGGTTTTGCCGTAGCGGTGGGGTATGCCATTCACATTGTAACCTTCTACAAGAAGGGTCTGCGCGAAGGGCGTACTCCGCGTGAAGCGGCAGTGTATGCCGTTGAGGAATCAGGCTGGCCAATCATGTTCACAGCACTGACAACCATTGGTGCACTGATGTCCTTCCTGTTCATAGAAGTACGCCTTCTACGCTGGATCGGTTTGACGTCCGCAGCACTGGTTGGATTCACTTTTCTGGTTACAATTGTGATTCTTCCATCATTGTTCAGTTTTGGTAAACGCAAACCCGGGAAAGCTATTTCGAACAAGCGAAAAGAAAGTCGCATGTCATTATGGCTGGTTCGACTGAATGACATAGTTATGGCTCATCCCAAAGGAATTTTGCTCTGCGCTGGTTTCTTCATGCTGGCCGGTATATGGGGTCTTACAAAAGTTGAGGTCTCGTTTGATGTACGTCGCTCTATGGGGGCACGAGTGCCCTATGTCAGCCGGTTACTGGAAATAAGTGATACGGAAATAGGGGCACTCTACTCGTACGAAATTGGTATTGAATTTCCTGATGTTAACGGAGCAAGAGATCCGGAGAACTTGCGAAACTTTGCGCAACTCGAAGAAGAGGTGCGGAGTTTCCTTCTCACCAAGAAAACATTTTCAATCCTTGACATCGTAAAGGACCTCAACCAGGTGCTCAATGACGGTGACCAACAGTACTACAGCATTCCATCCATGGATGATATACCAGCATATAACGATTTTCAGGGATCCGATGAAGAACGTCATGTGATCGAGACGCAGATCATTGCCCAAACACTGTTCATTTATGAAAATGCCGGTGGTACTGAAGCGGAGAAATGGATGGATTATGATGGCCGCTGGCTGCACCTGCAGGTAGATTTGGATAATTACAATGCACGGGAACTGCAACAGGAGTTCAACCGAATAGACCAGCTTGCTGAAGAGCTTTTTCCTGATGCCAATGTAATAAAATCAGGAACTGCAGCGAAGTACACGGTTATGCAGGGTATTGTTGCACTGGGTCAGATCAAATCGTTCCTGATTGCGTTGGGTCTCATAACTGTCCTGCTGATGCTGGTGTTCGGCAGCGTGAAGACAGGCCTTATCGGTATCATTCCGAATATTGCACCTGCACTGGCGGTTGGGGGCGTTATGGGTTTTCTGAAGATTCCACTGGACATGATGACCGTCACCATCATGCCGATGCTGCTGGGGCTTGCTGTGGATGATACGATACACTTCATTAATCATTCCCACCTGGAATACGAACGCAGTGGCAGCTACGAAAACTCAATACGGCGAACCTTCTTTGTTGTAGGGCCGGCACTGCTAACTACATCGATCGTACTTGTATTTAATTTCTCGGCATATTTTACCTCTCCGGCAAATATCCTCTTCAACATGGGACTGCTGGCATGCGTCGGTATCATAACCGCGCTTGTCGCCGACTTTACCGTTACACCGATTCTTTTGAAAATGACAAAGGTGTTCGGACGCAAAGAACGCACGGGGGAGAAACAAGTCGATTAGCGTGTAAAGGAGATATGAAAAATTAAAAACTTCCGTAACATCAACATCGTGGGTCAATTTGTACAAACCTGCACTTCAAGACACACAAGCTGTGATGTTCAGTACTATACAACGCCAGAACTCCCATGGAGTATTAACCGGTATCTCCAGCGCGAAGCAGTGAGAGATACCGTGAATTGCTAAAGATTTACCAGGGAGAAATCCACCAT
>JAUXIK010000189.1 GCA_030620995.1 Candidatus Aegiribacteria sp. | reverse complement strand
CGTCAGTTCCTCTACCAGCCGTCCTGAGAGATCGAAAACCACCAGTTCAACACTGGTCTGCTCTTGTATACTGTATGTGATGCTCAAATTGGATGAGAATGGATTTGGGCAAATCGATTTGCAATCTTCCTTGAGGAAGAACTATTCAGGCCAGTTAATCATCGTCACTGGGTGTGGAGTGTTCCGAAGATGCTCAGACTGCATTTCCTGCATCACAGGAAGCTTTTACCGAAGCTCTGCAGATGTGCCTGGGATTCTCTTACAATGTTCTTTCATGAAACTCTTGATCGCAGGGATGTTTTTCCCGGGGGCATCCTCGTACCCCAGACCTTCGGTGGTATGGCCAACTGGAACCCCCATGTTCACGCCCTGATTACTGACACATGCTGGGATCGGGAAGGTAATTGCTACCCCGTACCTGAAATGGACACCACAGATATCAAGGGGATTGAAAAACTCTTCGCCGGTCTTGTCTTCAAAATGCTTCTCGAAGAGGGCATGATCTCAGAGGAACTGATGGAGAATATGCGTTCCTGGAAGCACAGCGGCTTCAGCGTTCACTGCGGCGAGCCCATAAATGCTGATGATCAAAACGGTCGTAAGGTCCTGAGCGAATACATATCAAGGGCTCCCTTCTCCCTTGAGAGGATGACATTCAATGAAGGTTCGGATACCGTGCTTTACCGGGGAGAACACTTTCACCCAACTCTTGCCCGGAACTTTGACGTTTCAGATCCTTTTGAATGGATAGCTCGCATAACATCCCACATACCAAAGAAGGGAGCGAAGCAGGTTATCTACTACGGTGCGTACAGCCAGGCATGGCGGGGCCGTGAGCACCGTCAGGGCATTTTACCGAAAGCATCAGGCAAAGAAAAATCCGCCTCTTCAATAGAAGACCGTTCCTCATACTCCAGACGCAGAAGGCAACTGTGGGCTGTGCTTCTCAAGAAAGTCTGGGATGTTGATGCTCTTAAGTGTCCAAAGTGCGGAGGACAGATGAAAGTCATCTCCGCAATCGAGCAGCCTTCCGTTATAAGGCGCATCCTTAAACACCTTGATCTCTGGGAAGACCCAAGACCTCCGCCTGAGCCACTGGAACTTGTCTGCGAGCCATGCGCGGACTACGTTCCCTGGAAAGACGATGTCCCTGAAATAGAGGTTGGGTAATGATTCAAGGATCCGATTACAGTGGGAACGTACATCCGTATACTGAGTTTCCAGTGCATATCT
>JAUXIK010000005.1 GCA_030620995.1 Candidatus Aegiribacteria sp. | reverse complement strand
CCAATTGCAATGTGGGCACCTTCCGCATCCCATGCCAGACACTGATTCTCGGCAGGAACTATGAAAGCATCCATCTTCGTTACAAACGGATCCCAATCCGCGAACAGCCCGAATCTCACTCCAATGGAAGCCACCAGGCCCTTCTCACAGAGGATTGAATCAACGCTTAACGGGTCCAGCAGTTGTGCGGGTACAGAATCCACACCTGCTGATTGCGGATCATACCCCCCCATCGGAAAACCTATCTCAGCATTCCCGCCAAGTATCCCGACGCAAGGGAGAATATCGTAGTCTATACTGTCCCACTCACTTACTGAGAGAATTGAATCAGCCTGCCAGTCATAGACAGCCATGACATGATATGGTTCCGGAGGGATACCAAAGCTTATTCCTCCGCAAAGGCAAACAGTTTCAGCATATCCATCGTCATTGATGTCACTGCACAAGATTGCACGACATATCGGGGAATCATCAAAACGTAGAATGACTGACTTGATCAGAAGGAATTCCTGCTCAGACTGATCCCAGGAATAGAGAATGAGTGTGTCATGATTGGCAACAACCATCTCAAGGCTTGGATACCCATCATCCATATCGGCAACAGCGAACTCCGCTGAGGTAGATACACCAAGCTCGAAAAGGTCTTCACCGTCCTCATTGAACAATGCGATTTCACCCGAATCGGTTAAAGCCAGTATTTCCGTATGCCCGTCTTCATCCAGATCAGCGAAAAGTGGACTGGTGTTATTGTGAAGCGTTATGTCTCTATTGCACCAAAGGGAATCTGTATTCGAATCGTATGCCTGGAGCATTGAGCCTGCAAGAACCACTATCTCCAGCTCGGAATCTTCATCCAGATCAACAAGCATTGGAGGCTGCTGTACAACTCCGATAGGTTCGATGGGCCATTCCGATTCTGATGGATATATGTCATAGAGAGTTTTGGTAACAATAGCAGTATTGTTGGGTCTCCAGCAGTCATCGCACTGCTCAGCAGGATCAGCTACAGCCTCAAATGAGAGTTCTTCAGGTGGATTGAACCAGGAAGCATCCCAGGTGAAATCATACTCCTGTTCCTCTCCCGGTTGAAGACTGGCACAAGGTAAATTAAGAACGCTGATACTTGTCCCTGTTACGGTCAGCCGTAATGTGAAGGGTTCTGAAGCAGCTCCTCCATTGTTACGGACAGTTACAGTGATATCCTCTTCGAAACCTGTACGGGTCTCTCCTGGATAGTTACTGGGAACAATATCATTGGAATAAATGACAAGATCACACTTATCAGGATACCTTACACGGTCTCCTATATCAAGAGCGGGATCTCCAAGAAGATTGAATTGACCAAGCTCTCTCTTGCCAGAACCATCCATGTAAAGGAAATAACCTGCATTTCTCAATCTTGCACCGGCAATTGATTCAGCAAGCCTGCTCTGACCGTAGCAGTAGACTGATTCCAGAATGCCTTCACCATACTCCAGATAACAGGATACACTTGAAGAATGCGACCCCGCGAATACACCGGCAACAGGACAATCCGTGTTTTTCAGAACAGCTTCGGCAAGACAGTCAGTAGTATAATCGTACTCGGAATGAGTGGTGTCCGGATCCATGCACAAGCACCATAATCCGTTCCCTTCAGGATGAAGGGCCTGAGTATGATTGAATGATCCGGCAGTGCAGCAGAGCATGATCACAAAAGGAGGATAATGGTCTTGAGAAGCGCTCAGTGTATCGGCATGAAGACAGTTAAAAGAGCTATCGGGATTTCCAAGGTTGCCTGGATCATAAACCCATTCCAATCCCGCACTGAACATGTGGAAATCACCATGATCGCTGTAGAAGAGAACTCCCGCACCATCAGACAGTTCTGATTGACATGTTGCTACCCATTCTTGACTGCTGAGTATGCTCTCGTCCTGAATGGTCCAGTCTCTTCCATCACCACAGTATGTAGTGCTGAAATCGTATCCAAGCCAGTCGCAGAAAGCCCTCGTCCATTCCTTTGTGGGACTCCAGTTATAATAGTATTGGATGTGTGTTGAATCGTCTTCATGTCCTGTACCTGCGAGCCGCACGATCCTCCTGAGATTGTCGGACTCAGGTGACGATAGAGGTTGCTCATACTCGATGATGTTATCTATCATGGCCTGAAGAGTGTCGGCTCCCTTTACGGACAGCCTGCCGACCATCATGTCAGGCATGGCGTTTTCAACACTGCGTGGCTGGTTGAAGTAGACATACCATTCGTCGTTTGCATAGGAGTTGAGATCTCTTGGATCGCCTTTGTATTCAAAGGTCGGTAGAAACCAGTCCGCACCTCCATAGGATGGATCTTCGTGATCTCCCACAAGCAGGAAGTATGAGGGCTTGACGGGGGAACCATGCCCCCAGGCCCACATGGCTTCCGTGAAATCACGAACAATATCAGGCGTTAGCACAATCGACCCCGAACCGAACTCGGTCATTACCTCATCTGTTGTCACTATGGCGACATCGAAACCGTTGAGGTCGACCCTGTGCCAGGCAAGGCTGTCTATCCACCAGCCGTCAAGGCCGGCTGCTGTAAGAATCACATACTCAGGAACACTTGAAGGACCTTCTATCAGGTCGATGTTTCTATATACACTTGGATTGATGGGATGGCTCTGCTCAACAGGGTGATAACCTATTATGGGAGAATCCTCAACCATGGGCTGGAATGGACCAAGGCCAGTGCTGCTCCAGTCAGCTTCGGTGCTGTCGAAACTCACGGCAACGCTGAATCCGGCTGCAGTCCTGATACTGTCCTCCGATGCCAGGAAACTCACCGGATAAACCTCTATCAGAAGAAGGCGCTGGTCGAATAGGCGCATCTCTCCGGCAACACTGATCTTATCGGCAGGCCACCATTCATCGCTGGCGTAAGCGGTTGAATCCTGCTTGAATACTTCTATCACTTCTGGTGTATGAACGTGTATTACTGAATCCTTCGGGGCGGGATATACGGGATAATTGACAAAACTCTCTTCTCCATGGAACGACCAGCTTACGGAAGGCTCTACAGAATCAGGAATGGCAACCATGCATAACAGTACAGGTACTTCAGGATATCCGATACTGTCAGTTACCGGAATATCAATAAACCTTATGAAATCATCCCCATTATGTGAAACTGAATCGAATGAGACCTGTGTATCAATTGTAAAAGCTACAAGGGAGCTGTCAGCTACTGTTGTGTGGATCGGAGGAGGATTTGAGATGAGCATTATTAATAGAATGCAATGCATTACACCTCTCCTGATGAATGAGAATCATTCAACTACACGCATCATTTTAATGGTATTGTAATGAATTGAGGATGTCAAGGGGGAAAGAATAATAGATAGCTTAAAGTCAAGGCACATCATTGCATGTCACTTTTATTAGTGGGTGGCACGCTCTATGAAAAGTAAATATCTGACCCTGTCAGAATTCCAGTCTGTCGCCCCGGCGGAGCACTACGACTCTGTCACGGAATCTCCGTGCAAGATCCCGCTCGATTTCATGTCTCAACCATGGTTTGAGATGAAACGTATACACGGGCACATCAGGCTTGTTCAGTTTCTTCAGTTCGTTCTCCAGAAGAGCTGGCGTAAGATGATTACTGGCAATAGCTATATCGGTCTGATTGTCCGGAAATGAGACCTCCGCAATAACCATTGAAAGATCGTCAAGCTCTGCCCCTCTTTTCCAGAGTGTCTCTGTCGGCCCCGTATCACCTGTATGCAGGATAGAACCAGTACTGGATCGGAACAGGAATCCCCTGGCGCCGGCGCTATGGCAAACCGGTTCCGACCAGGCTTTGATTCCCCCTGGAAGCTCAAACCATTCCCTGTCCTGCATTTCTTCATAGACAAGAGCGGGGCCACGGGAGGTTTTGATTCTGCTGAAATCCGGCCAAAGGAGATCGTTCATATAGTGTTTTTTAACCACATCAAGACAGGCCTTGCTTCCCATGACCTTCAGAGGTTCATCTCTGCGAGAGACTGTAGCATCAATCATGAAACCCAGTTCAAGTATATGATCAAGATGGGCATGCGTAAGAAGAACCATTTCAACGTTATCCTGTTGTGTTCCCGAAAGCATGGACGCTGATCCTGCATCAAGCAGGACCGACTCGCCAAGAAGCATTGAACAGAGACAGCATCCATACTGTTTTGACCCATCAACACCTATCACGTCAATGTACACTTTCTTTTCCTCTCTTTATCACTCTGGGCATGAACGGGCTGATCCTGGTAACAATTTCGTAATTTATCGTACCTGCCCATTCCGCCATCATCTCAGCGGAGATATTCTCATCTCCATCTTTCCCGAGCAGTACAACTTCATCCTCCAGGCGGGACTGGGGAATATCGGTGAGGTCAACCATTAATAGATTCATGCACACTCTTCCAAGAAGTGGAGCGCGTTTTCCCCTTACCAGTACATGCGCGGAGTTTCCGCACCCTCTGTCGTAACCATCCGCGTAACCTACCGGCAGCACTCCAAGCCTTGTCTTTCTATTCGTTCTGAATGTACATCCATAGCCTATGAAACTTCCTGATGGAACTATCTTTATCTGAGCAATTCTCGTCTTCCATGAAAGAACAGGTTTAAGATCAGGGACAGTTCTTCCGGCAGTCCGGGCAGAAAGAAATGTTTCTCTTGAAGGCCACAGACCGTACAAACCGATTCCAGTTCTCAACATATTGAAATGAGTCTCAGGGAAAAGGATCGCAGCTGCTGTACATGCAGTATGAATCACTTCAGGATGAACGCCCGCATCTCCGATTAACCTGAGAGCTTCTTCGAATCGGTGAAGCTGCCCCGCTGCATACTCATGATTCAGAGTATCTTCAATATTGGCAAAATGCGTTGACAGACCTTCTATCATTATTCCGGGAATCTGAGCCGCACAATTGAGGAATTCCGGCAGGTTCTCCGGCAGTATTCCCTGTCTGTTTGTTCCGGTTTCAATCTTGATATGAATTCTGGCAGGTTTTTCCGGATTTACTACCTTCTTCAACTTCTCCAGCGTCTCGATATTATAGACTGTCAGTCGAAGATCAGCTTCAATTGCTTCAGCAAGTCTATCGAGCAGAACATAACCAAGCAGAAGAATGGGACGCTCAACTCCGTTATGTCTGAGTTCGAACCCTTCATCAAGTGAATTCACGGCGAACCACGCAGCAGAGGGAAGCAGGCTGACAATCTCCCTGGCACCATGTCCGTATGCGTTGGCTTTGACGACGGCACAGACCGGAAAATTCTGCCCGCTTTCCGAACATGCCCTCAACTGACGCAGATTCCAGTCAGGAGCTGACTCCTCGATTTCGACCCATTTAAGGTAATTCATACCCTAATTTATAAACAGCGTATATTCCGCAAGCAAGGATGATGAATAGATTGAATCCTGTTAAAGGAGATTAACATGCCTCAGGTTTTCTTCCTGCCGGCGGAAAAGACAGATCTTCCCGGAGCTTTCACAAAGCTGCTGGAGAATCTGAAAACTGCTGCAAAACTGAGATCAACGGATCTTGTTGCTATAAAAATTCATCCCGGTGAAGCGGGAAATACATCATATGTGAGCGCGGAAAATGTAAACAAAATCATCAACGCCCTGGATTTTCCAGCAGACCGGATATTCCTCACTGACACTACCGTACTCTATCCAGGCCGCAGAATGTCAGCTCCGGATTATATACGTCTTGCAGCAGAACACGGATTCGGCATCCCGGACACACCGCCGTTCATCGTTGCCGACGGTCTGCACGGGGAAAACGAAACTCTTATTGAAATGCCGGATGAATACGATTCATCTGCAGCTCATCTCGCCTCGATAATCTGCAGCGCTGATGCCATGATTGTAATCAGCCATTTTAAAGGTCATCTCCTTACCGGATTTGGAGGAGCAATAAAGAATCTGGGAATGGGATGTGCATCCAGAGCCGGAAAACTGTATCAGCATTCTTCAGTAAAACCGCATATCAAAAGCGACAGCTGTACCGCATGCGGGATATGTTCGGCTAACTGCCCTTCAAATGCTATTACAATCAATGCATTCGCAATTATCAACACCGAATCCTGCACCGGTTGCGGAGAATGCCTTGGACGGTGCCCGGAAGGCGCCATCAGGGTCAGCTGGAATCAGGAAATGAATGTCTTCATGAGAAGAATGGTTGAATACGCGTCAATTGTAGCGAAAACCGCGAATCCTGTTCTTTACGTGAATTTTATCACAGCAGTGGTTCCGGATTGCGATTGTATGCACGATACCGACCCTCCTCTGGTCGATGACATAGGCATCCTGGCTTCCACCGATCCTGTCGCGCTGGATAAGGCTTCGCTGGATCTTGTTACCTCTGCCCCGTCCGCCGCAGATTCACCGGTTGCAGGGAAAGCTTATGCAGGAGATGATAAATTCAAAGCGCACCGCCCTGAAATCGATGGCGAGCTTCAGCTCAGAATAGCGGAATCACTCGGAATGGGCTCAATGAAATACGAATTGATCAGAATACCCTGATGAACCTGACTTCGGGCATGAGAGCGGCATTCTACATGATCGTCGCCAATCTGTTTCTCTCGCTGGTTCCAGTATGTGTAAAAGCCATCCCCGCTGAAGCTGGTGTTTCCATTTCACAGAAGCTCTTTGCGAGAGCATCAATTTCAGCGATCATTACTCTTTTCATACTTCTGATCAGGAGAATCCCTTTGAAACCGGGAAGCATCCGCCTGCTGGGAACAAGGTCGATTTTCGGAATTGCAGGAATGTTTGCGTACTTCAAGGCTGTTGAAAGTATGCCTCTTGCCGAGGCCGTGACAATTAACAGGCTGAGCCCTTTCTTCGTCCTTATTTTCGCCTGGTGGTTCCTGAAGGAGAGACTGAGAAAAGCTCAGATCGTCGCGCTTCTTCTTGGACTTGGAGGAGTCGTGGTAATACTTAGACCGGGGGTAATTCCGATTACTCTTCCGGCAGGATTTGCCCTTCTCTCAGCAGTATTCGCGGGAAGCGCCTATACCGCAATAAGGGCTCTGAGGAAAACAGACAAACCTCTGATAATCGTATTCTGGTTCTCACTGTTGATGTCGCTGGTCTTTCTGCCGGCTGTTGTCCGAAACGGAGTAATACCGGATTCCGGCTCACTCATTCTCCTGATATGCATCGGTATCTTCGGCGCGGCGGGACAACTTTTCATGACTGCGGCATACAGATACGCTCCCGGTGGCAAGGTTGCAATATACAGCTACCTCAGCGTGGTTTTCTCAATGCTCTGGCAGATAATGTTCTTCAGCTCAATACCGAGTATTGCTGTTTTTGCAGGCGCGACCCTGATTCTGCTCGGGGGATGGATCAACTACAGAGTCAGATGATCAGATGCTGAGAAATCTACCAGGCTGATCTGTTATTGATCATGTAGAAAACGGGCATTGCAATAGCAACCAGGTCAGCGTACTCCTCAGGTTTTCTCCGTTTCCCGAAGTTGATCATCAGGGCATTTCCGCTCATTTCGAAAGTCTTGAAAGCTTTCTTTTGCTGTAGAAAGTGCTGTCTCAGCTCATGTCCGAATACCTGAGGTGTGCGAACTTCATCCCCCTTGATTACGAATGCTTTTGAGAATTCGGGATCATCCGCGAATTCAATATCCTGAGCGCCGAATTTTTCTCCAACCCAGTCAAGCAACGCCACCTGCCCCCGCAGGAAAGTCCCTGGTAGATCGAGCCCTTCTTTTTCAAGAATGCAAATCGTCTGCTTATGAACCTTTGATGAACGTCCTCTGCCGGTGTTGTGATATGTTGTGAACTGATAATCAGCCAGATGAATTCTTATTCCTTCAGATTCCCACTCCAGATAATTCTTCATTTTCCGATTACTTCCACTGTTGAAAAGTCGAAACGGAAAGCGAGCATGTCTCTCTGTATCTTTGGGTGTGAATTTCGCTCCAAGTCGATGTGATATCGATTCCCATGCTGAAGTTCGCTTCTTCTCAAACAAGAAAACCATCCAGATAATAACACCCGCAAGAATGAATATGCCGACAATCGGAAGGACAACAGGATTCATAAGCACTCCTTTCTTTTACAAACATCTTGAACGATTATATACATAATGCAGGAGAAATTGAAACCGGTCAACAGCGAAGACAGCAGCATGATTAAGATAACCGAAAATATCAGTATAAGTGAAACCGAGCTTGAGTTCGAGTTCACCCGCTCAGGCGGACCCGGAGGCCAGAAGGTCAATAAGACCTCCTCCGCCGTAATGCTCAGATTTGACATTAACGGTTCTCCGTCCCTTTCCGAAACCGTAAAGAAACGTCTGAAGAAGATCGGCGGCAGCGGAGTTACCACTCAAGGTATACTGATAATCCATGCAAGACGATACCGGTCACAGACCATGAACCGTAATGATGCCGTCCAGAGACTGATCAAATTGCTTATAAAGGCGGCTCAGAAACAAGTAAAACGCAAATCAACAAAGCCGACTCATGCTTCAAAGGAAAGAAGACTTCAGGAGAAACGGGAACGGAGCCTGTTGAAAAAGAAACGCGGGTTTAAAGCTTCAGAAAACGATCTGAATTAGTTATTTCCTTTCACAGTTTTTTTTGTATATATCCTTATAGTGCATGTATGTTATTTTCTCATTCATTTTCAGATACGGACTGATTTGAAAGAATCAAGACTCTACGATGGAAAGAACTGTCCATGCCCTTCTGACTGCAGAAGAAGAGGCAACTGCAAGGAATGCATACCTTTCCATCACGACAGGCACCAGCAGACCTACTGCGAATTCCTCCTGAGTAAACTGCAGGGTGGCGGAGTACCTGATCGATCGCTTCCTTCAGGGAAGATGATACGCCTCATGGACTACGGCCCCTGCGCCGGTTGAGCAGGCAAGCTGAACCCGACCAGGCTGGCCGGGATACTTGAGAAGCTGCCTTTGCCTGATTCACCCAATCTTATCGTTGGTATGCAGACAATGGACGATGCAGGAGTTTATAAAATCTCAGACAGTGTCGCTCTTGTGCAGACCGTTGATTTCTTCTACCCTATAGTGGACGATCCCCGCAGCTTCGGCCGAATTGTCGCCGCGAACAGCATGTCCGATATCTGGGCCATGGGAGCTAAAGCCATAACGGCCATGAACCATCTTGGCTATCCGGCGGGAAAAATCCCACCTGAAGCAATTGAGGAACTTCTCATTGGCGGCGCTGAAAAGCTCCACGAAGCCGGAGTTGTGCTTCTCGGCGGACATACGCTCGAGCAGGAAGAAATGGTATACGGAATGAGTATTACCGGGCTGACTCATCCTGAGACCGCTCTGACAAATGATAACGCCAGACCGGGTGATGTTATTATTCTGACAAAACCAATTGGAACGGGCATCTACTGCGATGCAATGCTCAATGACGGACTGACCACAGAACAGTTCTCACTCTTCGTTTACTGGATGGAACGCCTCAACATGTACGCATCTGAAGTAATGCAGCGATTCGATATAAGCTGCTTGACAGACGTGACCGGATTCGGGCTCCTCGGGCACGCTCTTCCAATCGCAAAAAATGCCGGAGTAAAACTGGTCTTCCGTGCGAATGATATTCCACTTTTCCCGGGTCTTCCTGATCTGCTTGACAGATTCAATCCAAGCGGAGTATGCAAATGCAAGGAATTCGTTGAACCACACCTGAAGATGCCCGAAAACCTGGATAAGAGATATTTCATACTTTTCGCCGAAGCACAGACCTCAGGCGGATTGCTGGCAACCGTAAGACCGGATCAGGCCGAAGCACTTGTAAACGCTCTCAGAGAACATGGTGACACAGAATCGGCAATTATCGGAAGAGTCGAGAAACTGGATGATCCCACCGTGTTCCTCGAAATCGAATAACCGGCACTCAGGCAAATAATCACAGCTGAACAGGAGTACTTCGAGAACATCATGGTAGTATTACCTATGGTGTAAAACCAGCGTTATTAATTCAGTTAAACAGAAAGTGAATATAGAGAAAGAGAGAATACACAATGGAGAATATGCTTGAACAGATCCAGGAATTGAAGGATAGAATCGAAGCGCTGGAAAAGGACAGCCCCAAAGATAAGTTATCGATAATTGTTTTTTCCGGTTCACTGGATAAACTTATTGCAGCTTTCATTATAGCAACAGGAGCAGCTGCAATGGGATCAGAGGTTACATTGTTTTTCACATTCTGGGGAACTGCTGCTCTGCGGAAGAAATTCAGAGTAAAGAAAGATTTTCTATCCAGGATGTTCGGATTTATGCTTCCGACGGGATTTGATAAGTTAAAACTGTCAAAACTGAATATGGCCGGTGCTGGAACTGCTATCATGAAGCATTTGATGAAGAAAAAGAATATCGTCACACTCGCTGAACTACTGGAACTCTCTCAGGAAATGAACATTAAGATCTTTATCTGTGAAATGTCAATGGATCTAATGGGAATGAAACACGAAGAGATGGTTGATTACAAGAATCTTGAATACTGCGGAGTTGCAAAATTCCTGGCAGAGGCTCATGAGAGCAGGAACAGTCTTTTCATATGATCGAGTGAAGCACACTCTTTATTCATGGAATGCAAATACTGACGAGGTTGATTCCGGTGAAAGTGTGGGACGAGAAGAATGGTAAGCCCTGGAACAGGGGATTTGATCTGGATATCTTTCTGCGTTAATGTTTCCTTAACATGCACAAGCTATTATCACTTTTAACAGGCAGAGAATTCAGCGGAGTGGTCAAACAGCTGAAACAAAATAAGCAAACGGAGAGTTCATTTCCGTAAGCAGAGATATATCTGCGGAAAACAGCCTGTTTATGATGGGTTCTCAGCCGGAAGAAGGTAATGATAATGGTCAGCAATTCGGACTCGGTATTCGTAATATCCATATGATAAGAAACACCAGAATTTTGGTTAGCAATATTAGGGTAGGGCTTGTCCCTGTCCGACATCGGGGGTTTGATTATGGAAAAAGGACATAAGATAGGGGTTGTTTCCAAAAGCAAGAAGAGGATAAAGGAAAAACGGGTAGCCCTTATTGCCCATGATGCAAAAAAAGTAGATATAGTCATGTTCGCTAATAAGCATAAAGATAAACTTGGTCAATGTGAACTTATTGCGACAGGAACAACAGGAACGATGATTAAATCAAAAGCAGGACTTGAGGTAAAACAGATGCATAGCGGTCCTGATGGCGGGGACCTTCAGATTGCTGGACTCATTGCGAGTGGCGAGATAGAACTTGTGATTTTCCTGAGAGACCCACTTACTGCTCAACCTCATGATCCTGATATATCGGCTCTTCTAAGGGTATGTGACGTTCACAATATACCGTTTGCAACAAATCTTGCTACTGCAGAGGCACTTATAGTGAATTTGTTATGAAAAACAACTGGCTAATTTACGCAAGCAACCCTGCAACGGAACGTATCTCTCCCCGGTACATCATACAAATCAAAGGTGAGATATGCGGATTGATACTTCCTTAACATGCACATTCTATTATTACCTTTTTAACAGGCGGAGAATTCCATGGAGTGTTCAAACAACTGTGGAAAAATCAGTCTACTGAAGCGAAGTATGATGAGTTTTCATCCGGAAGAAGGTAATGATAATGGTCAGTAAACAGGTAAGCGTGCAAATTTCGCTGATTTATCTTATCACCGTAGTATATGGTTTCCTTACACCCGTAAACGCACAGGCCCCCGATACAATCTGGACGGCGACATTTGGCGGATCACAATGGGATCAAGGCAATTCCGTTCTTGAAACTCCTGATGGAGATTTCGTAGTTGCAGGATTAACATGGTCATTCGGCGGCGGCGCATCGGATGTTTTCCTGGTTAAAACGAACGATACCGGTGACTCCGTTTTTCAGAAGACCTATGGGGGAGGGAGCGCTGACAGGGCTCGTTCCATTGATTTCACTTCGGATGGCGGGTTTATAATCGTCGGTGAGACGGAATCGTTCGGAGCCGGCTGGGATGATTTCTATCTGCTCCGGACAGATGCCCTTGGCGATACCCTCTGGACAAGAACATACGGCGGGGCTCACTTTGATGAAGGCTGGTCGGTGCAGGAAACCTCCGATGGCGGCTTTATTATGACGGGCTGGACAAGATCTTCCGGCGCAGGAAGTTACGATGTGTTTGTAATAAAGACTGATTACGTCGGAGATACACTCTGGACAAGGACTATCGGAGGCAGTGCCTGGGATGCCGGTTATGCCATCCGAGAAACTTCCAACGGAGATTTCATTGTTGTTGGTGAAACCGGTTCGTTCGGTCCCGGTTCATATGCTGTATATCTCAGCAGGCTCAACTCCGCTGGAGATATTCTCTGGACCCGTACATACGGGGGAAGTAGCGAAGATGTAGGTAAAGATGTCCGGGAAACTTCAGACGGGGGGTTTATAATTACCGGGTTCACATGGTCATTCGGGCCCGATATGCGCAATGTCTACATAATAAGGACTGATTCAGTCGGAGATACCCTTTGGACCAGAACATACGGTGGATCCGCCACAGACGTCGGCAATTCCGTCATTGAAACCTCCTGCGGAAATTTCGTTATAGCAGGCGAAACTGACTCATTCGGATCGGGCGGGTTTGATATCTACCTTCTCATGGTAGACGCAAACGGTGACACACTCTGGACCGGCACTTATGGGGGACCGGATGATGATTCCGGATTTTCAGTCAGACAGACCGCCGATGGCGGATTCATCATCACCGGGGAGTATACAAGTCCCGGCGACGGCTGGCCTGATCTATATCTTTTAAAACTCAATACCCTCCAGGGTATTGGCGATGCGGAATCAGCAACTGTATGTCATATCCTTGTCAGCGGAATTATGCCCAATCCCTTTACGGGAAGCATGCAGATAAACTACGAACTGCCCGTAACAAAGACTGTTTCCATCGCGATTTACGATCTGCACGGACGAAGGATAAGAACGATCATGGAAGGTCAGGCTGATACCGGGGCACATGTTGTTTACTGGGATGGAAAAGACGAATACGGCAGCAATACCCCCGATGGAATCTACTTTCTGGTATTTCAAGCTGACGGATATAATGTGACGCGTAAGCTCCTGAAGATGTGATAATGCTGTCCATTTAACTATGCATCATAGAGTTTCCAGAAACCTGGTCATGCAAAACAGCGGGGAAGTATTTATCTTCCCCGCTGTTTGTGCTTTTGTTCGAAACCGATGGTAAATCTGAGTAAATCCAGTCCGGATTTCTATCAGAATGTTGCCTTAATGTCAGCCCAGGTATTCCGCTCAAGGGAAGTGATATTCCCCGGAGTCATGATTGAAGTTCCATCAGGAGCAGTTATCGTCATATCATCTATCCACACGATATCACCAGCGCTTGAATAGATCCTTGCCTCGATGACCAGACCTGTGTGACCTCCCTCGACTGTCCAGGAATGAGAATTAAGATCCCAGCCTTCACCTGAACCATAATCGCTTGAACCACCGGCGCTGCCGTTGTAGCCGCTTATGTCACCGGGGTCATCGTTCCAGTGGGCATAGATACGGCAGGAAGGAGCGGTTCCAGGTGTCGTGTCATATCGCCAGAATGATCCATCTACCACATCTCCGTCTGAAAGCCCGGTGATCCACGCGACGAATGCCTGCGGTGTTCCGCTCGGTGAGTTGTCTTCAAGACAGAGAGACTGTGAACCGCCGTGAACAGGATCGGTATCAATCGTTGCGAAGACGGGGGGCTCTCCAGTACCATAATAACCCATAATGGTATAGGTCCCTTCCCAGTCACAGGTTTCCGTAGCAGCTATCGCTGTTTGCACAAGGACAAAGAACAGGACCAGTACCAGAATATTTTTCATATCCATTCCTTTCCTGCATATGTTCCATGATTGTTGCTGTTACATCTTTCCATGTGCAGATAATCAGAAACGGGTGTTAAGGAAGTATTAAAGAATTGTTATGCTTCGTAATAATTGAGAACACTCAGATACCGATAAACCTGACTGCCGGATGAGCGCTGGTTGTCTGTTTCCAGCTGTCATTCAAGGCTATCAAGTTACAATCTCCGTCAATCAGAGAAGCAATCGGATCAAAGTCATGGCTTCTGACACCTATTGTCAATATGCCATCGCCCGATGTCTGATGTTCTTCGGTATATGTATCCCGCTACTGCTTCCTGTCTACGGGATATTGTAAACAAATCCTGTTCAAATCTTAATACTCTCTTAACAATGTCTCTTTATCATGGTGCTGTAGTTTGTGAATACAATGTTAGGAGATATGAATGAATCCGGAATTGCGCAGCAGGAATCGCTGGTGGCTGTCAGTGATGATGGCCGTTCCATTCTTCTTTCTTGGAATCCTTCTGGTTATACAAAGCACTCAACTATCCGGCAAGCTTATTCCATTCTTTCTAAACGGTCACTTCATTGCGGGAATGCTGCTTGTTTTAGCGCCTTTGCTTGTGATTATTGCTCTGTCCGTTAGCTTGAAACAGGCGCGTAGAATGACAGACAGGCTCATGAATACCGGCTTAATCGGTATCGCCAGATTTGTATCAATCTATGAAACAACAAGAATGACAGGTGACGGACCTGTAATGCGGATCGAACTGGAGATAACCACCGAAATTCATGATCCTTACAGAACAGTTTATATAGAGAATGCTAACCTTATTAAGCCTGCTTTCCTATATCCCGGGAACAGGTTCAGAGTCATGGTTGATCCCAACGAAAAGGAAAACATACTGATAAACTGGACACCGCTGTATCTGCTGAATCCAGGTCAGGAGTACGTGGATATCCGTGATTCGAGAAAAACGATCACTCCGTCACCTGACAGCACAGAAGTTTCAGATTGTATACCCAGTCTATCCATGTAATTCATTCCCGGTATCAAGTGATACCGCAACGAATTACAGACAGTATCAGTGCAGAAATTAAAAGTAATCGTGAGCCGGGTTCTCTTTTTCAAAAACCAGGAGATACTGATAGCTATCTGCTGCAACCGAAACCAGCAGATACCTTTGCTCCCCGCACACAGTTCTCCCCCGGCTCACATCAATCGTTTCTCATACTCCAATCACGGACATTTCAGGATGATGGAGGAAAAGGCCTTAAATACAGTAAGGAGACGAATGACACTTATAGAAGCTATTCGCAGGGTCTTCTGGAAAAGCGGATTACCCCGATTTCTGGATCTTCTTCGTAGAACAGCCTTCAGGCCTATTCTGTATCTGTGCACCGTGAAAACTGGTATTATTCGGGTAACCCTGATGAAGATTGCTTATAACATATGTATGCGCCCCAGCGAGATACTCTGCATAGCCAGAATTATCAAGGCAAGGTGCCCCTGTCGCCTTCTGGTTTTCGGACTGGGTAATGACAGCCTGTTCTGGTCGCTGCTGAACCGCTGCGGGGAGACGGTGTTTCTTGAGGATCATCCCGTATGGTTCAGCAGAGTAACCAGCCTCAACCAATCGATCAATGCCTTCCTTATCGAATACAATACCATATTGATTGAATGGCATGAGCTCCTCGCTCACCCCGAGTACCTCAGAATGGATTTTCCCGAGGATATCGGGAAGAATTCATGGGATGTAATACTCGTCGATGGTCCGGTTGGATGGAAGAATACCGCTCCGGGAAGGATGAAGAGCATCTTTGCCGCAGGCAATCTAAGAACCTCATCTGCGGATGTGTTCGTTCACGATTGCAACAGAAAGATGGAGCAGGTCTACTCTGACCGATACCTGGGGAGGGATAATCTGGTCAGGCAGGTTGGAAAATTAAGGCATTACCGTTTCAGCGACCGGCCATGTCATACCATACAGTCAGATTCATCTGAAAATCTCGAGTTGATGATAAAATCCTGCTCAGGCATTCCTGTGACAGCTGTATGACCATTCTCGACAGGTTCCGAATCAATTTTATTTAAGATTGCTTTCAGTGTATTTAAGAAAATCCGAGGAGGTCGAAAAATGAGCTCGATTAAATGCGATATGCATGTACATTCTCTTCACTCCCGAAAAAGTTCCCGATGGATACTCCGTTCCCTGAAAACTCCCGAATGCTTCACTCCGCCTGAGCTGATCTACTCCATCGCGCGAAGGAGGGGTATGGATCTGGTCACCATAACGGATATCAATACAATCGACGGTTGCCTTGAAATTGCCGAGCTTCCGGGTGTCTTCATCAGTGAGGAAGTGTCGACCCGGCTCCCGGAGTCAAGGAAAACCGTCCACCTTCTTGTCTACAACCTGACGCCGGAGCAGCACCAGGAGATTTGTATACTCAGGAGAAACTTCTTTGAACTGGTTGACTACCTTAAAGAGGAGAGACTCCTGCACTCCATGGCCCACCCTTTCTTCTTCCCCGGGGAGGAGTTGACTCCCGGTGAATTTGCAAGGGTTGTCAGATGCCTTGATCTGGTCGAGTCCCTGAACGGGACCAGATCCAGATATGAGAACAATGCCGTGGCATCAGTGGTACGGGCTGCCAGGGAGAATCATTCCTTCTGCGGTTTCACGGGTGGATCGGATGATCATTGCAGCAGGTTCATTGGTCTGACGTACACCTCGGTAGAGGGTGCGAAAGATATCAGGGGGTTTCTTGACGGGATTCGACAGGGAAAGGGACTGCCTGAAGGACAGAATGGCAGCGCCGTCAGGGCAGCCTACTCAATCTACTCTATTGCCTATTCTTTCTACCGTGACAGATTCACCCACAAGAAAGTTCCTGCAATGGCCACACTGATCGCCGACAGGTTCTTCCATCCATCAGTGGCAGACGAAGAACCGACTGTCTGGCACAAAGTTGACTTTCTCTTTCATCAGATGCTGAAATGGGCCAGACACTCCGATGAACTTGACTTTGAGGCTTTTCTTGTAAAAGAATTGATGGAGATCGGGAAGGATCTCAATCTATCTCCGAAAAATCCCGGTCTCGCTCATAAGGGGATCGATGAAAAAACCTTTGAGATACTTAACAGACTGACAAACAGGCTTCTCCAGCACTACCTGCCCCTTCTCGCAGAGAGGATATCCGGTGGGAAGCTGCTCGATGCAATGGAAGCCTTCACCGCACTTATTCCTGTCGTACTGCTGAACTTCCCTTACCCTATTGCCCACCTTGACAGAAAAAGGGGAACTGATGCAATGGAAACGATATCAAGGAGAATAGTCGGTGGAAACACCTGCGGGAGGAGCAGGGTGAAACGTGCCTGGATCACCGATACTATTGACGACCTCAACGGAGTCTCACGGACTCTGCAGAAATTCAGCAGCATAGCGGTTTCTGCAGGCCGGCAACTGGCTCTTATCACCTGCCAGAGTCGACCTCTCTCCTTTCCCGGATGGGTGGTCAACTTTTCACCTCTACTTGAATTCCCGATTCCTGGATATCATGTGAAGCTTCTCTCTGTTCCTCCCTTTCTGGAGATGCTCAGATTTATCGACGAGAATGACTTCGGTATGCTCTATATATCCACTCCGGGGCCACTGGGAGTGGCCGCTCTTGCCATAGGCAAACTCCTTGGCATACCAACAGTCGCCATATATCACACGGATTTTCCAAGGCATATCAATCAGATAGTCCAGGACGCGAGGATTGGTGAGTTCGCTGTGTCAGCCATGGCCTGGTTCTACGGGAGTGTTGACAGAATACTCGTTCCAAGCAGGTTCTACATCGATGATCTTGAATCAATGGGTATTCCCGAAGAAAAGATGGCGATCTTTCCCCGGGGAACGGATTCCGACCGATTCTCTCCCGTCTGGCGTGATTCTTCAACTCTTCTGAAATACGGTGGACGACCGGAGACACTAAAGCTGCTCTACGTTGGCAGGATTTCCGTTGAGAAGGATCTCGATGTTCTTGCCGAAGCTTTCCTCAGATTGAGGAAGACCAGAGATGATCTGGAACTGTACATCGCTGGAAATGGTCCTTACCTCTCAGAGCTTCGCAGGATGCTCAAAGGCAGTGGAGCATACTTCTGCGGAGTATTATCCGGTGAGGAACTGTATAAGGTTTATGCCTCGGGTGACATTTTTGTTTTTCCCAGCACCACCGATACCTTCGGGAATTCTGTTCTGGAAGCCCAGTCATCAGGTTTACCTGCAATAGTCACCAATCTGGGCGGTCCTCAGGAAATCATCATTCCTTACCGCAGTGGTCTTGTCTATTCCGGTCGTAATGTGGAGAATCTCATGGAATCCATTGTCAGACTGGCGGATAATATGGAACTTCGACGCAGTATGTCCGATGAGGCCAGGAAAGTCGGGCTGTCCAGAAGCTGGATGGCGGCACTGGAAACAATCTGGAACGCCCCCTTCATAATTGGAGACGATTCAAGACCGTGGGTGATGACTCCTCCCGGCCGGACAGCTTCTCCCGACCTATGGGAGATACCACAACAAACGGCCGAACTAAGCCTGACAGAGTGATATGAATTCCGGTGAAGATTCAGGCAGTGATCCATCCTTCGGAATAGATATAAGCCCGACCGGGGAGCCGGCTGCACTTAATACCGAGTATCTTGCACCAAGGATAAGCGGAAGGAAGATACGGAAGGGACTTCTGATCTTTATCTTCCTGACAATTGCCGCTCTGACCATTCTGTTCATCAGGACTCACTCCGAAGGCGCTATAGAGGCGTTCAGAAATTACGATACGGAATTCCTTTTTCTCACTGTTGTCCTGCTGATATTCGACATACTGCTGGGTGCTTTCAGAAACCATGTTTTCATGAAGAAGCTGGATCCGGGAGTGGAATTCATGACAAGCCTCAGAGCCAATCTGGCCAATACTTTCGCAGGTGCGATTACTCCATCTCAAGGGGGTGGAGGACCTGCCCAGTTTTACGTTTACCACCGGAAAGGCGCATCCATAGGTCAGGCTATATTCGTTGCCGCATTCAATTACCTTTCCACTCTGATAGTCTTCATCTCAGGCGCTGCGCTGGCTCTCTTTCTGCTTAACGGAGCTTATGGCAGCCGTTATACAGGCATCATAATGCTATGCTTCGTGATTTTTTTCATAGAATTCGTACTGCTGGCATTCGCGCTGGCCAGACCGGAGCTGTTTACGCTGGTTCTCGGAAGGTTCACCGACTGGTTCTCAGGCAGGTTTTCCAGGATAGGCAGCAGACTGAGAAGGATAACCAGCAGAGTAACTCTCGAGGTTGACTCAT
The DNA here is from genome assembly GCA_030620995.1 of Candidatus Aegiribacteria sp. Classification (GTDB taxonomy): domain Bacteria; phylum Fermentibacterota; class Fermentibacteria; order Fermentibacterales; family JCC-6; genus Aegiribacteria. Next base: position 53,509 of record JAUXIK010000005.1, on the reverse strand, counting down.
TCAGGGATTCATCAAAGCTGTTCTTCGGCAGCTGCAAAATGATGATCCCATTGAGCCTTGTCCTCACACTGATCCTGTATCTGAACAAATATGTAATCGCGTATCTGGTGGTCAGAGGGCTTGGCATTTCCTGCGACTTCATGACTGTAATCACTATCCAGGCCGTCCTTATGTGTATCATCTACTTTTCTCCGAGCCCCGGAGGCAGTGGCATAGCCGAATTGAGCATTGCCGCATTGATGTCCACAGTCGTCCCGGAGTCAATGCTGGGCGTGTACTCACTGCTCCAGCGATTCTTTCTGCTCTATGTGCCTGTAACGCTTGGTTCCATCGTCATCTTCTATGAACTTCGTGTGGCATCAAGGCACAGGAATACTCTCCAATCATGTACAGGCAGCTGGGAAATGATCTGCAAGAAAAGTACAGTGAAAACATAATTTTCCACCACGCGAATGCCTGTATCCTGACAGCTTTCTATCCATCTGGAAAGGAACCGGATGAGCCTTAATGCTTCCCACAGGAAACTTGATAATCTGTTCGAAAAATGGCAGCGCGAACCGCTGATGATAGACAGTGACAGCCGGATCGTATTCATGAGCGACTGTCACAGAGGTAACGGCGGACATGGTGACGATTTCGCACATAACAGGATTATTTTCTTGCACTCACTGACCTGGTACCGTCAGGAAGGCTTCACCTACGTCGAGGTCGGTGATGGTGAAGAACTCTGGGAGAATCCCGATTTCTCGCGTATTCACTGGGCTTACAGCGACGTTTACATACGCCTCGGCTATCTGCACTCGGAAGGACGCTTCATTCTCATCTGGGGCAACCATAACAACGTATGGAGACAACCGGAACAAATAGCTCAATATCTTATGCCGGCGATGTGGTTCTACTTTGACGGCAGACCCAGCCCTATGTTAGAAGACATGAATCCGGGTTTGCTGCACAGGATTCTATCCGGAGAGATCCCTCCTTCCGATGACAGATCCATTCTCAAGCAGCTCCGGTCCCGTGATGCTATCGTGCTCAAACATAGCGGGACAGGGATGGAGATACTGGTCACCCATGGCCATCAGGGAGAATTGTTCGGTGACCGTTTCTGGCGATTGAGCAGGTTCCTGGTCAGACATGTATGGCATATGCTCCAGAATGCAGGATTTCGGCCCAGAATAACACCGGCAGGGAATTATGCCCTTATGAAGAAAGTTGAAAGCAGGCTCACTTCCTGGTGCCGCAGGACAGGAACACCCCTTATCGCGGGTCACACGCACCAGCCTGAGTTTCCCACACCGGATGATCCGCCCTACTTCAACTGCGGGAGCTGTGTACACCCCAGATGCATAACAACTATCGAGATACAGAATGATAAGATATCACTGGTGAAGTGGCACCTCTCCACGCCGCTGGCGGAATCCAGGGGAAAAGGTTCGGAAGTACGTATCATCCGTACTGTCCTGCAGGGACCGCTGCCTTTCAGCGCCTATGCCGGCAGAACCCCTGAACCCGGACACGGGCGCCCGATCAGGCGAAAGGTCAAGAGAAAGCGACATGCTGCCGTAGAGTGGATTCTCCATTACGCAGACCACGGGAGTTCCTGAGCCGGGCCATGCCCGGCAATTCGATTTTCACGCTTAATACCCCTTCGATCAGGTTCGTCAACCCTTTCTTGAAAACTCAAATACAGTAGTATTGCAGTGACATTCCACAGATACTTGAGTATTCAATGGAAGTGAGTCAACTGACCCGAAGCATTGGAGAATGAAAATAATGAAAATAACTGCGCTTCTATTACTCACTGTTCCGCTCTTCCTGGCAGGCTGCCGAAATAACGACGATCAGATCACTCAGGTCAAGGTGTGGGACGCGGACTTTCAGGTAATTCAAACCATCGACGATTCTGCCACGCTGGGATCATTCAAGAGTATCTGGGAAAACAGAACGTCATTCACCATGCCTGAGAGACCGGATTTCACTCACAAGGTTGACGTCACCACAGCAGAGGGGTCTACTCGGTGGCTGTACCATCCAGACGGCTATGTAACGGTCTTGAGTACCAATGCCGGAACACCGATCTATCGTATTGATCAACCGGACAGGTTAAAAGAGATACTGATTCCCCGACAATGAAACCTAACATTGTAATCATCATGGGAACTGAGCATGCCAGGCATTTCACTGATACCAAGTTTGAAAGCAATGCAGTCCAGGGGATACGATACATGGAGTGAGATCATCTGGGAGAAACTTCAGAAAAAGCTCTTTCCTGATCTATGGGATTTAAAGGAAGAATGGAATAGAAGATTCTACAGCAGGATCGAAGAAACGATCAATAATCTCTCTGGACATACTATCCTGGTGACTGTTGGCTTCATTCATAAACACTGGTTAATAAACAAATTGCAGGAACGGGACGATATCATCCAGAGATACATCGAAGACTACATACAGGAGCAATATTAGTTACTCGCATCCGCCACCGGAAAGAAGCCTATGGAAATTGATGGGGAGCAAACGGCTATAGTTGAATTAAACCTGCAAGGGTGCTTTCAAAGCGGGTGAAATATGCGGACTATATGCGGCCGGGTTTGTCAGCCCAGATCAACTACTTTGCCGGTACATAGATAGACAACACGCTCGCAGATATTGATTACTCTGTCTCCGACCCTCTCCAGGTTGTGAGCGACAAACGTCAGCATCATTGCGTCGTTTATTATCTCAGGTTTCTGCATTACGTGAGTCAGGAGTTCTCTGTAAACCTGTTCATAAAGCAGATCGATTTCAACATCCATAGGTGGGATTTCTTCTATTGCCGCGATATCCCTGTTAAGAAAAGCATCTATTGCTTTCCGAAGCATTTCACATGCTTTCTCAGACATCCTGGGTATGTCAATAAGGGGTTTGATATGCTCTCCGGGAGAAATTCTCATATTGATGGCCGCAATCCCTTTTGCGTAATCAGCAATTCTCTCCAGTTCCATCGCTATCTGCATTCCAGCGAAAATGAAACGAAGATCTCCCGCTACGGGCTGCTGGGTTGCTATGATGTTCAGACAGCTTTCTTCAATTTCAAAGCATTTTCTGTTGATCACATTATCGTTCTGGATCAGTTGTTCTCCCTCTTCGAAAAGCCTGTTCTTAAGAATCCGCACGGATTCCTGAACTGAAACTTCAGCCATTCGGGAAAGCCGCATCAGGGCTTCCCTGATGCTGTCCAATTCAGCTTCATATGTCTCTCTGATCAACATGGTTTCTTTTCCTCTTCAATCTGCGCTGTCTTAATCATAACTCAGCCGAACCGTCCCGAAATGTAATCCTCTGTCCGTGAATCTACCGGATTTGTAAAGATGTCGGTGGTTGGACCGAACTCGATCATATTACCTGATCTCTGCTCGTCGGTAAGCATGAACGCCGTGAAATCAGATACTCTTGCGGCCTGCTGCATGTTGTGTGTTACTATCACTATTGTGTATTTCTGTTTCAGTTTCTCCATCAGTTCTTCGATTTTCAGTGTGGCCACAGGATCCAGAGCAGAGGCAGGTTCATCCATCAGAACGACTTCCGGTTCAATGGCAAGAGCTCTTGCTATGCAGAGTCTCTGCTGCTGTCCTCCTGAGAGAGCAAGACCGGACTTGCCCAGGTTATCCTTTACTTCGTCCCAGAGAGCCGCTGATTTCAGACTTGATTCAACTATTTCCGCAAGTATGGTTTTGTCCCTGATCCCATGTATCCTCGGACCGTACGCCACGTTATCATAAACCGATTTTGGGAAGGGATTAGGACGCTGAAACACCATTCCAACCTTTTTCCTCAATTCAACAACGTCCTTGCTGAAGATATTCTCACCGTCGAGGAAAACCTCCCCCGTTGTCCTTACTCCGGGAATGAGTTCATTCATTCTGTTAAAACTCCGAAGAAGTGAACTCTTTCCGCAGCCGGATGGACCAATGATAGCGGTGATCCGGTTTACGGGAATATTGAGTGTTACATTAGTGAGAGCCTTGAAGCTCCCATAATACAGGTTGTAGTCTACCGTTCTCATTCTCGCTTCAGTCATCGTTCGCTAACTCCCGGTTTCGGCGGATAACCGCCTGGATATCACATTGATCACAAGATTGATAATGATGATAAGAACCACAAGAACAGCTCCTGTGGCCATTGCTTTGTCAAATGCACGGGTTTCCATTGCCAGATAATAGACATGAAGCGCCATGGTTCTGCCACTGGACATTATGGATGTGGGTGTTCGATAACTCCCACCAAGTGTCACATAGAAGATAGCTGTTTCACTGACTATCCTTCCGGCACTCAGTATCAGCCCGGTTGATATCCCGGTAACCGCTGAGGGAAGCACTACCTTCCGGATGGTTTCCCATCTGGATGCTCCCATCGCAAGCGAAGCATAACGGTATGAATCCGGAACGGCCTTTAAAGCTTCCTCGGTAGTTCTTATGATTACCGGAATCACGAGACATGAACCTGCGAGCGCTGCGGAGAGTATCGAGAACCCGAAATGCATGGCGGTCACGAAAAGCGCGTAACCGAACAGACCGAAAATGATCGACGGCACTCCGGCCAGAGTTTCAACGCCGAACCTGGCCAACGCGACAAATTTCTTGATCATGCTGCTCTTTAAATTATCAGCGTACTCGATAAGAAATACACCGGCTCCGACACCCAGAGGTGTCGCTACAATAAGAGTGCAGATAACCAGATAGACAGTTGCTATGATCGTTGATGATATGCCGCCCTCTCCGGAAAGGCCTCCTCTTGGAGGAGTTGTGAAGAAATCAGGAGTCAAGTGTACAAAACCTTTAAATATCACATATCCCACAACGAAAACCATGATCAGTACACTCACCGCCCCTGCAAACCATAACAGAGAGAATGCTCCGGTCTGCCGCAGTTTTCTAAATCGCAGCCGGTTCACTTTTTCTCCCATTTCTTTCGACCTATCAGCATCCGTGCGGAGCTGTTCATCAGCATAATAAGAATGAAAAGTATCACTCCTGTCGCAAAGAGGGCGCTCTCATGCAATCCTGTAGCATAATTTATCTCGACAGCGATATTGCCGGTCAGTGTTCTTGCTCTGCTGAGAAAGATGGAAAGCGGGTTATCGGTTGATGCAAACGGTATTATTACGGAATTTCCTATCACCATTATCATGGCGATTGTCTCACCGAGCGCTCGGCCAAGACCGAGAATAATTGCGGACATTATTCCGGACCTCGCACCGGGAAGTATGACCTTTGTCATCGTTTCCCACTTCGTAGCTCCCATGGCGAACGAGCCCTCCCTGAATCGTTTGGGAACGCTCCGTATGGCGTATTCAGATACACTCGATATCGTCGGCAGTATCATTACCGCAAGCACGATAGAAGCTGACAGAAGACCAAAACCGGTATTGCCGGGCACATCGATGTTTCTTACCAGTGGTACGATGACCACCATTCCGAAAAGCCCGTAAACGACAGAAGGAATCCCCGCAAGCAGTTCAATTGAAGGTCTGACAATCGATTTCACAGCTGGCGGGGCTATCTCGGAAAGAAATATCGCACAGCCAAGGGCCAGCGGAACACCAATGACGACCGCACCCAGGGTTACGAGACCGGAACCGGCAATCATTGCTAAAATACCGTACTGGCCCTGTCCGGGACGCCATACGGTCCCGGTCAGGAGCTTAATGATACCGATCTCCCTGAAAGCCGGAATGGCTTCCCGGAAGGTGAAAATACCTATCATCACCACGATCAGGATTGACATCAGAGCCGAAAACATGAGAACGTACTTTACTACCGACTCAAGTCTTTGTTTACCAGTCACTTCCAGCAACTTTCAATAAATTCATACAACCGGAAATATCGCTGCTCATCTTCCTGGTTCAGTTGACCGGGAGGTAACCCTCGGATACAACGATAGCTTGACCATCTTCTCCGAGAATAAAACCCAGCCAGCCAGCCGCAGCTTCAGAAGGCTGTCCGAGAGTGATCATGTTAAGAGGTCTTACAACAGGGTATGAACCACCTGTGGCATTTGCAACGGTGGGAGACACGCCATCGATAGACACGGGTGCTACGGAGTTGTCCATATAACCGAATGACAGATAGGCGATGCTCGAAGGCGTGATGCTGACTGTGGTTCTGACCGCTCCGTTCGAAGGCTGGAGGATTGCTCCAAGACAGATCAGCGCATCGTCCATGACCATATCTTCAAATGCGGCTCTGGTTCCGGATCCCTCTTCCCTGGATACGACGATGACAGGTGTATTCTCGCCGCCGACTTCGTTCCAATTCGTAATCTCACCGGAAAAGATACCTCTGACCTGCTCCAATGAAAGGCTCGTAACGCCTGATCTCGGATGTACCACGATAGCGATACCGTCACGGGCGATTGTATGCACAGCCAGGCCGGGATGCTCTTCGAATTCGGAATTCTTCACTTCTCTTGAAGCCATACCGATATCAGCTGTTCCGTTCGCAGCGGATTTGACTCCTACACTGCTGCCACCGCCCTGAACGATTATCGTGACACCGTCGGTGAAACTCTCATAACTTTCAGCAAGCAGTTCTGCAAGCGGCTGGACCGTTGTCGAACCCGCAACTATCACATCTGCAGCACCCGCGCTGCTGGAAAAGCCCATAATGGCAAGTACAAAGAGAGCCGAAGTCAGCAGTGATGATCCTTTAAGTATCAATTTCATTTCTGTTCCTTTCAATATTCCAAGGTAAATATTAACAGCTTATCTTACTGGCAGGTAACCCTCTGTAGCCACAATCGCCTGACCATCTTCACTCATTATGAATTCAAGGAATACAGCGGCTATACCTTCAGGTTCTCCATTTGTAACCATGTTGAGCGGTCTCACTATCGTATAGGAACCTGATGCCGCAAATTCCTCTGTGGGAAGAAAACCATCTACAGCCAGCGGTTTGGTCTGGTCATCCAGATATCCGAAGGAAAGAAAGCCGATTGCTCCGGGAGTAACGGAAATTGTGGTTCTTACGGCTCCGTTGGAAGGCTGAAGAATCGCGTTGTCCGCAATGAGAGCATCATCCATAATCATATCCTCGAAAGCAGCCCTCGTGCCGGATCCTTCCTCACGCGCAACTACTGTAATGACAAGATTTTCTCCGCCTGCCTCATTCCAATTCGTTATCTCTCCAGTAAAGATGCCTCTTATCTGCTCTTTTGAAAGATTGTCAACAGTCACACCCGGTTCAACGACAATCGCAATGCCGTCACGGGCAACAGTATGGATTTTGAGTTCAGGATTTTCCTGAAGTTCGGACAGCTTTATCTCCCTGGAAGCCATGCCTATATCAGCAGTTCCATCTACAGCTGATCTTACTCCCACGCTGCTTCCACCACCCTGAACGATGATAATCACACCTGGTTCAAGAGCTTCGAAAGCCTCTGCAAGAACTTCTGCCAGTGGCTGAACAGTTGTTGATCCTGCAACATTCAGCTCACCGGACAGAGGATGATCTTCAACAGATGCTGTTTCTTCTGAATCCGTACCGCAGGCTCCAAGTGCTATCAGAAGACCAAGTACTGCAACAGGTGCATACTTTGTTATTACGTTTATATGCATTTGTAAACCTATCCAATCAGTTATTTGATGAGCGGTTAATCTCTTTTTGCGGCTGCCTGGTTTCACCTGAGGAGGTTGGTCAAACCAGGCAGCCTGAGACCCGATCAGGAACGGGCTAGAATTTCATTCTCCAGTTGATGTACATATCGGTGTAACCTTCAGTATCTTCATCCTCGAAAGAATAGTTGCGTCCACCCAGCTGGAATGTGTTCTTACTGCCTGTATGAAAATTAAGGCAGAAATCAATAGCATCTTCATCATTCTTCGGATCGGTATCTCCAAGGTAGGCGGGACTTGTGGTCTCGTACCTGACAGCCGGCTGAATTGAGGTTAGAACGGAAGCATCCAGGCCGAATTCAGGAGCGATCATGAATGACATTGCGGTACCTTTATTGGTGGAAGATTCACCGGCATCTCCGGCATATCCCAGGCTCATGTACTCACCGGCGAAGTCAATTTCTATGCTTTCACCCATGCTGATCGATCCATTAGTGAAGAAATCCATACCTGTCGAATTCCAGGTATTGGTAGTATCGGTGTCAATACCACCTGCTCTGAGACCGACAGCCGCACCCAGAGTCATCCAGTCTATCGGATCAATCTGAAATCTCGCGGTAAACTGCTTGTGGGAATCATTCTCCGGTCTGTTCTCACCGGCTCCATTTGTAACAGCGAGATCGATTTCAACAGGATTGAAATCCAATCCGAGATTGACCCCGATATCACGCTTCCCGTATGAACTGAATCCGCTCATGCCTGTCATGATCGCCCTGTCGGCAAAATACATGCTTGAACCGGACCTGAAATAGTTATAACCGAATGGTCTCTTGAACTGCCCGGCGGTAATGGCAAATCCGTCAGCTACCTGAGCTTTGAGAGTAAGTACCTCAAGGAATAAAACAATGTTCCTGTCATGACTTGACCCATCATACTTGGTTGGCTTGAGCTTGAACTCGATCTTTGCGTCCAGCCAGTCATTAAGAGTAGGAATCCATGTTACATCCGCAATAGCGCTGAAACCCATGTCTGGATCAGCATCCTCTTCGCCGTAGATATCGAATCTACCCATTCCATAGCCTTTGAATTTCAGCAATTCCGCTCCCCCGGTGGAAAACTCACCGGTCGCGAAAGCAGTACTTGAAACAACAAGAAGTACAAGCAGGCATATTAACCTGAACATAAACGACCCCCTTTTGGGTTATAGGAACGTGACTTCAAAAACCGTGGAAGGAAAATCAGTAACGAGTGTTAATCAGTAATGTGGGAGATGTTAAGATTCTGTTAATAATGCTGAATTCAACAGGCGGTATTCTGCGGTCAGGATTCAGTACCGGGATCGTGATGAACAGGAAACGCGACTGTGAACATGCTGCCTTCTCCGGGGGTACTGCTGACCCTTACCAAACCTCCGTGGAGTGTCATGATATGCTTTACTATGGCCAGTCCGAGACCGGTTCCACCCCTGTTCCTGGATCTGGCCCGATCAACAACGTAAAATCTCTCAAACAGTCTGGGAAGGTGCTCCTGTGAGATTCCGGAACCCGTGTCTGCTATAACTATTGTGACATACTTCCCCCGGAAATCAGTTCTGACAGTGACGGATCCGGAGGAGGTATACCTTATTGCATTCTCCAGCAGATTCACCAGGACCTGTTCTACACTGTAACGGTCGGCATCGACCGGAGGCAGTTCCTTCCCGATCTCGACATCGAGGAGAAGTCCTTTCTCATCCGCCTGCCTTTTGAAAATGCCCATAACATCATTAATGACATCCTCTATCATGACCGGTTCAAAATCCAGTGTCCGCAACGGGTGCTCAAGCTCGGACAGGGTCCGGATATCATCGGTCAGTCTGATCAGGCGATCGGTGTTCCTGAGGATCGTTTCGATATGTCCTCTGGTTTCTTCATCCGCTTCCTCAAGAAGGGTTTCCGAGAACCCCTTTATCGAAGTGAGTGGAGTACGAAGCTCATGCGATAAGTTGGCGGCAAAATCCCGTTTTATCCGCATGAGATTTTCTAACTCGGTAACATCCCTGATGGTGAATACTTTTCTGTCGGTTCCGGAAACCGGAGCAACACTTACATTGAAAACCTTTCCGCCGGACTTTACTTTACCCTTGGACACATCTTCATGAAGCGCAATACTGATAAAATCCCTGAATTCCGGAATGGCAATGTAATCCAGATAATCGTTTGACTGAGCCGGATTTTCGCCGCAGGCCATCTCTATGAAGCTCCGGTTCGCAGTAACAACTTCATGCGAATGGTCAATGACAACAAGACCCTCAACTATCGAACCGAGTATCGCTTCCTGAGCGGCATTCTGTTCTGAAAGCTCATTAACCAGCTGCATGGTTTTCGCAATCATCCCGTTGATATCGGTCGAGAGCTGATCCAGTTCCCGGATCGAGCAGGGAGCAGCTCGTGCGGAGAAATCCCCTTCCTCCACCTTCCTGGTCACACCGGCAATGCTCTGTATCGGGATGGAAATGCTTTTTGAGAAAAACCATGCCGCAATAAGACCCGCGAGTAGAACGGCGGAAGTCACTACTGCAATATCAACACCAACCTGACCGAGAGTCGATCTGAGATCTGAGAAGAAAAGACTCGTCCTGATAACGGCAGGAATGGAATCATTCATTATCACCGGAACCGCAGCATAGAGCATTTCCCGCCCAAGTGTCTTGCTGTATCTGGTCGTATTGCCAACTCTCCCGTTAAAGGCGCAGATAACCTCAGGTCTGGTTCTGTGATTCTCCATACTGTCAGGCTGTTCTTCCGAATCCGCCAGTACGGTTCCGTCTCTTGCGATAACCGTTATCCTGATACCCAGCCTGGGTCCGATAATATCTGTGAGCGAATCAAGACTGGCGGAATCGTGCTCGAGAAAATGAGCAACTGTGATCTCGAGTGCTTCAGCCGTCCTGCTGAGATCCGTGAACGCGGCTGAAGTGAATCTCGATCTGATCGTTCCGAAAACCAGCAGCGGAGCCAGTATGGCAAGGAGAATTATTACAACGAGAAAACCCCTGAAGGACCTGGTAAAGATAGATCTCACCCGGATTCCTCCAGTTTATATCCTATTCCGTGAACACTCCGGATAATGCTGCCTGCATCACCAAGCTTCTGACGGATATGTCTGATATGAACATCGATGGTCCGTTCAAAGACAAACTTCTCTCCATGCCACAGAGTCTCCAGAAGCTGTCCTCTGGAAAAAATCCTCCCTTTAGCTTCGGCGAGGATCTGAATTATCCTGAATTCGGTTGGAGTAAGATCCACCTGTCTTCCATCCGCCTTGATTCTGAATCTGTCAGGTTCGATAACTATCCTGCCGCCGATGTCGATGACTGTTCTATCCTTTTCGGAAGGTAATGTTCTTCTCAGAACAGCTCTCACCCGCGCGGTGAGTTCTCTCGGTGAGAAGGGTTTGGTAACATAATCGTCCGCACCCATCTCAAGACCGGTCACCCTGTCAGGCTCATCAACCATAGCCGTCAGCATGATGATTGGAAGCGTTGATGTTCTATCCGATAGTCTGAGTCTTCTGCAAACTTCTGTTCCGTGCATGTCCGGAAGCATCAGGTCGAGTATCAAAAGGTCAGGCAGTGTTTCTTTGAGTGAGTCAAGAAATTCTGATGCATTGCTGAAACATTTCGCGTTGAATCCAGCGCGCTCAAGGTGAAAAGAAACAAGATCAAGGATGTCATGTTCATCGTCCACGACAGCTACGGTTTTTCGCATTGAATCCATCATACCTCCAGGGATCGGATCACGGATGGAATATATCCCATCTTTATCAATTCAACATATCTGAGTCATACAGGAATCCAAAACTGTACACGTGCGAAGGAAATGAAATCTCGCCTCTTACTGAATGCCAGTATTGCCCGTATGTTATAAGTTATGTCCTTACCTGCGAGGATTCTGACGCATATTACATTTCCTGGATGGGGGACGTCCCGAAATAGAAGTTGGATGAGCGATTGGCTTTTCTGGCTGCGAAGAATAGGTGTGTGCCGGAATGTAGTTCCGAACGCTCATCAGCTGTGAAAGGCATTGACTGGGCAGGATTACCAGCGGTATTGTCAGTTCAAGCAAGAAATTCGATCGGATAGGAGACGTCGGGGTATTTCTGTCATCCTCCGGGTCAAGTCAGGATATTGTAATACCCGGCATCTGAAATCCGTCATATTTTTAGCAAGTATTTAAGAAGGCGGAGGAAATAATAAAAGCTTATTTCGTAGTGTTAATGGTTATATGCACAGGCTTAGCTATCAGTCAGTCCTACTCGGAGGTTAGCCTGGTGAACGGCCTTCCTGCGGTCTATCTTAATGGACAGCCATTTAACGTTTCTGGATGGATGTGCGGAAGCCTCTGGCAGGAAAGTGTGGAAGAAATAAACAGCCAGATAGATGTCGTTGCGGAACAGGATTTCTCTACCGCTTTTATACAGGTGTTCTGGAGCAACATAGAGGAAATCCAGGGTAGCTTCTACTGGGCCGGGCTGGACAGCATTTTTAACCATGCACAGGAAATGAATGTAAAGGTTGTCGTGGAGATAGGTGTCACGCAGATATCTTATCCATTGTGGTATGCCTATATCACATATCCCAATGACGGGTTCATGAAAAACCAGTACGGGGAGTATCCCGTAGACCCGACCAGTTTAGACACTGTATACCTTGCAACTTTCTATCATCCTGATTTCTATCAGTACGCTGATATATTTGTAGCCCAGATAGTGGACAGATACAAGAACAATCCCAATCTTCTTGGCTGGATGATACTGCCCACCTTTACCGGAGAGAATAACTATCCGGCGGGTTTTCCGGGTATAGAGGAACAAGTGTTTGACTACTCCGATTTTTCAGCCGGACTTTTTGGTTTCGTTCCACCGCAACCTGAAGAGCCCTTCGCTTATTCTCAACCTGATGACAGATCGGAATGGAGAAACTGGGTCGAGTTCCGACTGAACAAAAAGAGAGAATGTTTCGAGCATTTCGGAACACTTATCGACTCTCACGATCCCGATCACATCATCGGTGTTTTCCCACTGGTTTCGCTGGGCGGTGGAGGGTTTTTCAATTCGTTCGATAATCTGCAGGTTGGTTATGAATATGACTGGTTGATCTCCCGCCCCTGGGTCGATTTCGTGCGCAGTGGTTCTATACATTACAACGACTTCAGTTTCCGAATGTGCGAGGTCTACTCGTACTACTGTGAATACGGAGGTATACTGGCTGGCTATCGTCACGGGAAGGCGGTGATAAACGAACCTACCAAATCGGGCTCCTGCACTGGAAACGTCGATATCGAGGTGATTTCCGCTCTTTCCGCCATGATGCAATCGCTTGGCGCTTATCACACATGGTACTACACCTCCCAAAATGGACCGCTCTACGGAGTCTGGACACCCTCGGAGGTTGAGAAGATCGGGGAGACCAGCTGTATCGTTGCTCTTCCGAGACCTGAAATGCTGACAGTTCCCCGCCTTGCTGTTCTGGATTTCCCCGTTGAACACTGCTATTACTACACACAGACTCTCTATAATCCTGACTCGAGCTTCATTACAGACAGCTATACGGTATTCAACAACCTGGAAGTTGTTAATGCGTTCTCCGATGCGGGAATACCGTATGATGCGCTGTCGGATGAGGAAATCATTAATACACCGGGAATCCTGGACGACTATTCAGTACTTGTTCTAACACTTCCAAGATCAAGGGTTGATCTTTACATTCCCACTCTGAGTTCGATCCTTGATGCATATGTCAACAGCGGGGGTTTTGTCACGCAGATGGATTCAATGTTCACATCCGAAATGAAATACTACTACCTTCACAGATATACGGGAGCCTTTACTCATCAGATATTACTGGACAGTGTCATTACGCCCCTGAGGGAAACAATTGATGATCTCAATCTGGCAAGGCACGAATATCCTGATTATGGCATACTGATTCATGGATTGAAACCCTATTTCTGGTGTTTCATTCCCGATTCAATACAGACATTCTCCGGAGAAATATTATTCGACGTAAGCGACTGGGGTCTTCCGCAGGGTTCAATCACTGTCGTCGAGATGTTGACAGGTGATTCTTACGCGGGACAGATATCCGGTGAAAAATTGGCTGTTACTCTTGCGCTTCAGCCGAGACAGACATATCTCTTTTCAGTTGGTACTGCAGGACTGGAGGAACAAGCAGGTACAGACCAGGTTATACTGTTTCAAAACAATCCCAACCCATTCACAACAAACACCATTATAAATTACGAGATTTCCATTGACGGCCAGATTACTCTTGAGTTATACGATATCTCGGGCAGGTTGGTGCGGACACTTGTGAGAGAATATCTACCTGCAGGGAAACATTCGATAGAGTGGGATGGAAATGATGATTCAGGAATCATTGCTGCATCAGGGGTTTATTTCTGTCGACTGGAAACTGCAGACCGTTCAGTTCAGACCCGGAAACTGATCCTGTTGAGATAGGAATTATTGAAACGGAAGCTCGTCGGGAATTATGATTACCGGGAAGCATTATGAATTGGAGTTGTGAAGAATTATGAAAAGAACATTATTCATGTCATGCTTCCTTATCGCTGTGTTCATTTATAGTTGTAATAGTAATTCTCCAGGAGGCTCACAGGCTAACTTCGAGATACTACTGTACAGTGATTTTGAGAATTACGATTCCTTCCCTCCACCACCGCCAATAGAAGATATCATACCTCTTCAATGGTATCTCGAATCCGATTATGCAGATGCTGTTATTGATACAACAAGAAGCAGAAGCGGCAGCAGAAGCGTGAAACTTGTTGGATCCACAACAGAGGGAAGCGCTATAGCATGCGCGATTCCCTACGATCAGACCTATCTTCTCAGAGAAAAACGTCTTGATGCCTACTTCATGATTCCACAGGACCTTACTGAGTTTACTGTTGTGACTTTCGGTATAGAAAATTTTGAAGAACAAGACAATGTTTCTGCTTACATATACATTACCGCAAGCGGTCTGTTATGCTACGCAACCGGGAATTTACAAAATTGTTTTGATCTGGAATATTTTGACAGCATCGATCTTCAACCGGATGAATGGTACTATGTCAGCCTTCAGGCGGACTATGTCAGTCGTAAATACATCTCATTTTCCATACAGGGAAACAATATAGATAACCAGTACGATATTTCAGATAAGAATCTGCATTATGATATAAACGAGATTGAGCCATATATTGGAGTATTCTACTACCTCTGTTACTGGTGTCCGGACAGCATACCTTCCGGACATTGCTGGTTCGACGATGCTACGCTTTTCATCGATACGAATGAATCCAACAGGCAGGATTTCCCATCAGTGTTGTCCCCGTTAGCATCAGATCGATAACCACAAGGTCCGGCAGTGTTTCTTTTAGTGAGTCAAGAAATTCTGATGCATTGCTGAAACATTTCGCGTTGAATCCGGCGCGCTCAAGTTGAAAAGAAACAAGATCAAGGATATCATTTTCATCGTCAACAACAGCTACGGTTTTTCGCATTGAATCCATCAAACCTCCCTGAATCGGATTACCGCTGGAATATATTCCGTCCTTGCTTAAAACCATAGTATTCCAGATATTCCCGTTTAAGAATAAGAAAGTCTATGATTACATAGTATGCCAAAGCAGTAAGGATAAATATGAAATCAGGAATTAACCTGCTTGATTCGTCAGACATACTGAAAGTTACACGATCATCTACAATTGTCCGGGTCCGGGCTGGAGAAGAACTTATCAGAAAGGATGATGTTTCTGATGAACTGTACATTGTAACAGATGGTTCTTTCAAGGTTTATGATGATTCTTACGGCGAGGACTTTGTACATGCTATTCTAACCAAAGGAGCAATATTCGGAGAGATGTCCTTCCTCGACGGCACTCCTAGATCCGCATCGGTTAAAGCGATCAGTGATGGTTCTCTTCTGAAAATGGGAAAGAAGGAATTCGATACTCTCCTTGTCGATAATCCTGATACTGCCCTTCTATTTCTCTTCACTCTGGCCCGTGTTGTAACTCGCCGGCTCAGGGAAGTAAATGATGCTCTCAGAGGTATGACATTCAGTGTAGGTGATCAGGACAGCCAAAAAGCGATTGCTGAAGTAATCGCTCAGATGGAATATGCGGTTCACATCGAACTTACCGGAAGTCAAAGGGGCAGAAAAGAAGAATAGCTGATCCATCGTCTATTCCTTAAATACTTATCATTCATTCCGTTATCCTTCCATATTAGCGCGAATGCCAGCAATAATAGTATATTCAAATCAGATTAGAATATTGAAATATTCCAATTTATATGAACGTCAGACAATTCTCTTTTCGGAGAATTGGTGGCATCGGAATAGTATTATCCGGAAAGGAGCATACAGTACTGATGAAAACACTGAGTATAACGCTGGCATTTGCGGTCGCGGTGATATCCGGATGTGGAGGTGGTGAATCAGAACCGATCTCTGAGGATATACTGGAAATGGAAGAGATAGTCTCAATAATAATAACCGATTCAATTGGCGTTGAACTCGGAGACAGCAACTACGTCTTCGCATCTATAGATGCTCTTGCACATGGTCCTGATGGTAATATCTACGTTCTGGACAGAGGAGCCTGCTGCGTAAAAGTCTATTCTCCCAGCGGGGAATTCATCAGAAGAATCTCACGTGAGGGAAACGGTCCCGGTGAGATCACCGCCGCGTTTGGCATGGCGGTTCTCGGTGATGGAAGGATTTCTATCTGCGCCCCTATGCAGGGAGGAATGCACAATTTTCTGCCTGACGGGGAATGGGAGGGTCTTTCAGCCGAGTTCACCAACAATCCGCCGGTGAATATGGTCGGAGCTGATTCCAATGCTTATATCGCGTTGAAAATCAATGTGGATTTCATCGATGGTGAACTAATTTCTGAATTCTTAATTGGAAGGTATGAAGAGGACAATGAACCATCTGTGTTCTACCACGAAAGCGAGTTTGAGTTCGACCTCAACGATCTGACTGGAATACTCAACCAGACCCTTTTCAGTCATGAATACTTCGCTGACAGATCCGGTAATGTATACATCGCTCCATACTCCACCGAGGATTACATAGTAAATGTTTTCGACAGAGATGGAAATCAGATCCTGCAGATCGAAAAGGATGTGCCACATGTAGAGAAATCACCGGAGGAAATCCAGGAGGAAAAAACCTGGGTGGAATCCTGGCTAAGAAGCATGGGTGCTCAGGGTGTTGTGATCGAATACAATCCGGAACCGTACAGGTGGACTATAAGCGATATCGGTTGCGATGGTCAGGGCAGAATATGGGTCAGGAGAGGAACCGAACTCGCACCTGTATTCGATGTTTACGACGCTCAGGGGAACTCACTCTTCGTGGCCGAAGTCGAAGGTATCGGAGATGATGCTCAATTCTGGAGTTTCGTCATCGATGAATACGGTATTATGGCTTATTCGATCAACCCGGATTACTACTCGAAGATCTGGCTGATGAAGATTTCTGAAGAAAAGGTTGAATGGGAACAGATGTAAGCTGTTGCATTCCTGGTAGAAAGCCAGCCTTGTTTCATCACATCTTGAATTACACTGTTTTACCGGCTCACAATCAGATGCTGAGTCAGCGATCCCGAAAAGCTTTCCAGACGGTAGACGTATACACCGGGCGGAACATCACTGCAGTCCCAGATCGCCTGGTGCCAGCCAACTGTCTGTTCGGTATCCACAAGTGTTTCTACGCGCCGACCCGAGAGGTCGTAGACTGAAAGCATTACATTACCGTCAGAGGGCAGGGAGTAGACAAAATTGGCGACATCAAATGATGGGTTCGGGTATGGGGTGTAGAGAAAGAGTTCGGGTGTTTCTTCGGGAATTGCAGCCGTTTCCGCAGAAATGGGATCTATACCAACACTCTCCTGGCTATACTTGATTGTTGTCCAGTCCCAGTTCGAAGGCGAGTATACCAGGGAATAACCTGTAACGTAGACGTTTTCGAAGGGGTCGACGATAACGGTTTGAGTAAAATCAGGCCAGGTATCACAATAGCCATATGTCATGACCCAGGACTCATTACCATCAGAGTCATAAGCAATGGCGCACATGTCCTGACCAGTTGTGTTGCACATGCAAGCCCCTCCAATATAGATGTTACCTGCAGAATCAACTGTAATACAATAACCACCGTCCAGATTATTATTTGGTCCGTCAAAGGTTGCCGACCAAATTTCGGCTCCAGTAACGGGATCATATTTGACGGTTAGAATGTCGTCGCTACCAGGACCGTGCCAACTTCCGGTTAAACAAGGACACCCGTCGGGAGCAACAACGAGATCAGCAGCGTTGTAGCCGTTGGATTCGGTTACCCACTGTTCATTCCCGGTGTCGTCATACTTGATTGTGAATATTTGATCTCCACCGTCGCCCTGACCGGTTATGAATACGTTGCCGGTATCATCAACACCAATCGCTTTAGCAACATCCCAGTTTGAAGTAGAGCCATCATGAAAGGATGTCCACAACTCGTTACCTTCGGAATCGTACTTGATAGTGCAGGCATCAAGATTAAGACCTTCACAGGTGGTACTGCCAGCAATATATACGTTGGCATTATCGTCAACATACATGGAATACGGCATGTCATCATCACCAGCAGGACCATCAAAGGTACTTACCCAGATTTCGTTTCCGTCGCTGTCATACTTAATGGTGCAGATATCTCTCTCGGTGTCGTTGATTACGTACCCCACGACGTATGCATTACCGTCGATGTCCAAGGCTATGTCTTTTGACGAGTCATTGATACCATCTGATCCTGCATATATTGCCACCCAGAGTTCGTTACCGTCGCTGTCATACTTAACGGTGCACATGTCCTTGTTTAAGAATTCAGTCTCAACCCATCCAGTCACGTAAATGTTCCCGTCAGAATCCACCGCCACTGCTACGCCAGCAGCTGAAGTCGGACCGTATGTAGTTTTCCAGACTTCGTTTCCATCACCGTCATACTTGATTGTGCAAAATTCAAGCTGACTACCGGTCTGGTGAGAACCAGTAACGATAATGTTATTCCATGGGTCTAGAACCATATCCGTTGCCTCATCAACGCCATATTCATATGGACCGTCGTGATGAACTACCCATTCCTCGTATACTTCAAGGGCATCGACAGGCATCATGCATATAAGCATGATTGCCAGTAGCTTAAAAACCATAATATGCTTACCCATTACATGCCTTCCATTTCTTGCTTCGTTGGATTAATTGTCCAACATTACTATCTTCTTCTCATTGATCAGTATGTCTATGTCCATATCCCTTACAGATGGTGCGCTGTTGAAATAAGAGTAAAACGAGGTTCTTAACGCTTCGCCAAGTCCATCATCCTCCAGGTGAAACGCCAGGAGAGGATATTGGCTGTCAACCCTGCTCTTCAGGCTGATGAGAATATCCCTGCCGTCAAATACCATCATCTTGCAGGGAACACTATTAACGATTCTCACATCAACATTGCTGCAGTCTCCATATAATCCCATAGTATCGATTATCAGTCTTTCACTCATATTGTTGAGGCTCATTATTGAATAAAGCTTAACTCCCCTATTTATGAATGCTTCAACCGAAACAGAGTTGTTTCTCTTTTCAATATCCTTTAGGATTTTTACATCCATCCTTCGGATACTCGATTCAAGCTTAGGAGCTATCGTAAATAAAAGCATCTCCTCCCTGGTGTTGGAGGTAAGGCTTATAATTTCTTCAGCAATCTGAATCGGATCTTTAAAAACCGTGATGTAGTCAATCTCAGTGTTAGATCCGATTGTTTTCCTGTAAATATCTGCTAAATCATCACCCTTGTTTCTGATGAATTCCTCGACAGATTCGACTTCCTGCTCCAGATTACTCTGCACCTTTTTTAAAAGCAGTGAAGGATCAAGGGGCTCATAGATCTTTTTACCAGTATTTATCTGCTTACATGCACCCTTTGTCTCAAGTGATTTCAACAGGTCGTAAACCATCGTTCTGTTCAGACCGGAAATTCGACCCACATCCGCAGGTGAGCACTTTTCTTTTTTTAGCAGGGCAAGGTAAACTCGAACTTCGTTTTCAGATAAACCTATATGTTTCAGAGTGCTGTAAATTTCGTCCACATTAATCATACATTTTCCTTAATGTCGTTATTATACTAACGACATTATAAGATGAATTTGCCTTTGTCAAGCGAGGAAGACAGAGCTAAGATCAAAACAACGGATAGGATTTGTCCCATCATTCACGTCCTTTTATGAAGATAAACCCAAATAGATTGTAGCCTGTTTTTTACATGACGTCATGATAGAACATATTTGTATCATACAAGCGCACCAGAAATGTTCGAATATTGTCCAGTGTGGCCCGCCACAGAGATAAACAGTGCCACCCACCGTTAAAAACGACATGAGGACTTTTCGTTACCGCAGGACAGAATGCCTTGCGGTTTTTGCGTTTATGCGGTTCGAGAATGAGAAACTCCATCTAGCTGTGTTGACGCTATAAGATGTACGTACGATAATACGTACGTATGGAGGTACGCAATGACTAATATTACAGCAACTGAAGCAAGAAGAAGACTTTACAATCTGCTTGATGAAGTAGCTCAATCGCATGAGCCTATTCAGATCGCGGGAAAGCGAAATTCAGCAGTATTGATTGGAGAAGATGATTGGCGTTCAATCCAGGAAACCCTCTACCTTACCAGTATTCCAGATATGCGAGAATCAATACTTACTGGTATGAAAACACCGGTGGATGAGTGTGAAGAGGAATTGAACTGGTGAAATGGCAGCTTGTATTCACCAAACAAGCCAGAAAAGACGCAAAGAAACTTTCAAGTTCAGGTCTTAAGGAAAAAGCCGAAGTACTTCTTCGAATCCTCGAAGAGTATCCCTTCATATCTCCCCCACCATTTGAAAAGCTGGCTGGTGATCTGGCGGGTGCATGTTCTCGAAGGATCAACATACAACATAGATTGGTTTATCAGGTTCTTGAGGAAAGAAAGACCGTCAAGATTATTCTAATGTGGACACGCTACGAATGAAATAAGTATCCTCTGCCAGACCAATTTCTCCATATTCAACACCTGAAAGCTCGATAGTAATCAGGGTGAGCATTTTCATCCTACTCTTGCACGGGACTTCGATGTTTCCGACCCTCTGGAGTGGATAGCCCGAATAACATCCCACATCCCAAAGAAGAGAGCAAAGCAGGTCATCATATGATTAATGCTGGATATTAAAGAAATGGGGCCAAACACGAAAAACCGGTGATCCCTTTGCAGAAGGCAGGCGGATCACCGGTTTCATTTCATAAGTTGAAGAAGTGTGCTACGTCCCCGATAGGAGGTCGGTGATTCGTTTACCGAAAGCAACCGGATCACCTGGCCGGCCGCCCGCCATTATCTGTCCGAGATCGAACAGAATGTTCACGTAGTTCTTCAGCCTGTCACCTGATCTTTCCTTATCGTACAGTTCCTGCAGCATCGAGATCACGGGATGGACCGGATTCAATTCAAGAATTTTCTTTGCCTCGGGTATTTCCTGATTCATGGTTTTCATCATCTGTCTGAACATTTCACCCGGGTCGTTCCTGTCACTGACCAGAATACAGGGACTGTCTTTCAATCTGGGCGAGAAACGAACGGCTTCCACCCTGTCTCCAAGCTGATCTTTGATGTACTCGAGCAGTCCGGCATAGGTTTCCTCTGCGTTTTTCTTCTCCGCTTTCTCCGCTTTCGTCAGATCCTCAATATCAACTTCCTTGAGAAGAGATATGAGCTTCTTTCCCTTATACTCCCCGAGTGATTGAAGCATGAACTCATCAACGGGACTGTCGAACAGCAGAACCTCGACATCGGCTTTGCCAACTGATTCGAGGTAAGGAGAGGAAGCCAGTTCCTTCCTGTCGCTTCCGGTTATATAGAAGATGCGATCAGTATCTTCAGGAAGGTCTTCCACAAGCTTTCTGAGACTCTTCCGCTCGTCTCCGCTCCTGGATGTCCATACCATCAGGAGGTCAGCAAGTTTTTCGCGCTGCTGAACGTCGGAGTAAATACCTTCCTTGAGAAGGTCTCCGAAATTCATGAAGAATTTTTCATATTGCTCGGGATCATTCTCCAGCATGTCCGAGAACCAGCTGAGCACTTTAGCTGTAAGTGCTTTTCTGATAATCCTTACAGTCCGGTTTTCCTGGAGTGTTTCCCTGGAAATATTGAGAGGCAGATCACCGGATTCGACAACACCCTTGATGAAACGGAGGTACCGGGGAAGAAGTTCATCCGCTTCTTCCTTTATCATTACCTTTTTCACATAGAGCCGGATACCGGTCTTGTAATCCGGCATCAGCATCTCCATTGTCCGTGTGGAGGGCAGAAAAAGCAGAGAGTAGAATTCTGTGGTGCCCTCGGCGTGGAATACCAGCCGCGATAGAGGTTTCTGGATATCAAAGCTCAGATGACTGTAGAACTCGTTGTACTCCTCATCTTTCACTTCTTCCTCAGAGCGCGTCCAGATCGGCTTCTGAGTGTTGACCGGTTTTTTACTCTCTTCCTCTTCCTCTTTCTCTTCCTCTTCACCTGTTTCGATATAGACCGGATAGGAGATGAAATCGGAGTATTTGCGAACCAGTTCCCTCAGCCTGTAGCCGTCAAGGTACTCGCTCATATCCTCCTTGAGATGAAGAATGATACTGGTGCCCTCAGGAATATTGTCTTCCTGTTTGATACTGAATGTATCATGACCTGTTGAGGACCATCTTTGCCCTGGTTCATCGCTCCCGCTTTTCCGGGATAGAACCTCCACTTTATCCGCGACCATGAAAGCAGAATAAAATCCTACTCCGAACTGTCCTATGAGTTCCGGGGTCTTTTCACCGTCAGACATATCCATGGCTTCAATAAATCCCCTTGAGCCGGAATGGGCAATTGTTCCAAGTTCCGTTGCCATTTCATCATCAGTCATACCTGTTCCGTTATCACGAACGGTCAGTGTTCTCGCGTCCTTATCAGGAATAATGTCAATCCTGAGCTCTCTGTCAGATGCAAGTTCCGGTGAGGTCAGCATCATGAAGCGAAGTTTATCCAGGGCATCGGATGAGTTTGAAATAAGCTCACGCAGGAATATGTCAGGATGCGAATACAGACTGTTGATAACAATATCCAGAATCTTTTTTGTTTCAGTTTTGAACTTCAGTTTTCTCGCGCGGTCGGACATTCTTACTCCTTTTCAAGTACTATTATCATAAAAAAATCAACGAATCTTTCCCTCAAGAAATGGAACCTGAAAAACCTTCTCATGGAAAACGGGACCATGCCCGAAATACCCCTCTTCGCCAAAAAGTTCCCCGTGATCGGAAGTTACCGTAATGTAAGTATTTTTTGGCACAATATCGAATAATTTTTCAAATACCGTGTCAAGATAACGCACTGTTTCAACCTGTCTCTCCCGCAGTTTATCCAGCTGTTTCTGATCAAAGAACTTCGGAGCGTCCTTGTCTGTAATCAGCTTGCCTCCCACCAAATGTTCGTCCAGGTGCTTGAAAACACCATGGACTCCACTTATTCTGGGCCATTCATTCTTCGGTTCAGATGGGAGAGCATATGGGTAATGTGTTTCCCCTACATTCAGAAGATAGAATGTCGGCCTGTTGGGTGAGAATATCATCTCATCAAGCATCGCATCCATATCGTTATGATCCGGCATGAGCTTCCATGAGTCGAATCCAAAATTCACCGGAGTATGACTGTTGAGTACGGGAAGAGAAACCATCGCTCTTGTTATATAACCAAGAGTACTTCTCAGATAATCGGGAAGGTACAGGCGGGGAATCAGGCTTTTAAACTCGACTCCTTCGGCTCCGAGTCTTTCATTGAATTTTAGAAAATCCTTTTTGTAATATTCAGACGCAAAGACATTCTTCGGGCTTGAGTGAGGCATCAGCCCCATTAGAAGATTGTAATGTGAAGGAGCAGTCCAGGAAACGTATGAGTATCGATCCTCGGGTTCGCCAAGTTTCATTATCGTTCTGGGCCCGGCTTCCATGAACGTATCGAATCTGCAGCTGTCAAGGATCACAATTATGTAGTTGTTCAGATCATCACTAGCGGGCTCGGGAGTCCTTACAATGTTTTCTGCTGAATCCTTCTTCTTTCTGAACAGTCCCATCGCCCCTCCGTCATTCAGTAAATCTCAGTAGTAATTCTAACGGAATATAACTGCCGGAATGGCAGAGAAGAAAATCCGCTTTTAACTGAAAAAATAAGTAAACCTTCCGGGATACTGAAAAACGTAACACGCAGCAGAGTTCATGTCACGATGTGCTCAAACCTGTCGAAATGGCTTTTCAGCGTACTGGAAGCATGGATGACCAGATATCCCCCGTTACCTCTTCACTCCATATTCCAACAAGAACAGACATGGCTGCAGCGAGTTCCCTGTAACTTGGTTCAGATAGCGTCCAGTGGAAGTTGTAGTTCTTCTGGAAAATAAGATCGAATGAATAGCCGTCGAGAACGGTCACATCTATATCGATTACAGCTTCCCAGCCATCATCAACAACCCTGCCGCCGAACTCACGAACAAAACCTTCAACGATCAGGTCCTCCCTGAGCATTGTTGCCTTCCTGAGAACCGCGCCCCACGCACCGCTTCCAACCATATCCCGCATGAGAAGATCAGGCAGAAGCTCCATAGGGCGAGTACTCCATACATCGGTGGATGCCCTGTTAAGAGTCCCGTCTTCAGCCAGCACGATCATTTCTACTCTCTGAAGCGCCTGTGTGGCTGAAAAATCCTTTATCTGAATGATGTAATTGGAAGATATATTCCATGATTCCCGGAGTTCGGGATCAACAGTCCATACAACGGCAGATGACGTTGGATCACCACCGATGGGAACGTTTACTGTAATACAGGCCATGGAAGTAAGCAAAATAAATATAATCAGAAACTTTACCGGTCTGGGTATCACTGCCAGACCCCCTCTCCTGTTGTCTGAATAAACAATCCCGCGGGATCATTCCTGAGCGCTTCAAAAAAAGCGGACAGATTATCAAACATATTTGTACTCTCTACAAGCACTTCATCCAACTTCTGAACAAGCACCTTCAATGGTTCTGACAACCCCTGGAGTTCTTCGACCAGAATACTCACGTCAACAGCCAGATCAGGCGCCATCGTATTCAATGTCAGCACAAGCCTGTCGACATTCTCTCCAAGCCGTATATACGTAACCAGAAGGGTATCAAGATTAGCGGAGTTACTGAGGATCGCAAGTTCAATATTCTCTATCATGTCACTATTAACAACTTCATTGATATTCTCCAGAAGCTGAATTGACTCTTTACTAATTTTCACAAAATCGACTTCGTTGATAATTTCTGTCATCCTGGTCAGTATGGACGCGGCACTCTGCAGTGCACCTTCAGCAACGGGAATAACAGGATATAACACATCAAAATCGTAGTGTGGTGTCACATGGATGGTTGTATCCGGACTGAGGTTAATCACGCTCAATCCGGTTATGCCTGTCAGCTGCATGATCGCTACAATCTGAGAATCCACAGTGAAATCGGATCTGATTTCCATCAGAACTTCAACAAGTCTACCATCAGGAGCTATATCTATACTTGAGATACGTCCAATAGGAACACCATTGTACATAACATTGCTACCCTCATTAAGCCCCTGAACCGACCAGCTGAAATAACACACATAAGTATCTGTATACTTTTCCCTGAACCCTCCGCCAAGCCAGACAATTATAACAAGAAAAACAACGATGCTTGCAGAGAAGAACACTCCCAGTCTGTACTTGTTAGCAGTCAGTGCCATTATTCATTCTTCCTTCTTCTCAGTGAATTCTTCTCTTCCAAAAAAGGCACGAACCCGGCTGTCAGTGGAATTCTCCTTCAGTTCCATCGCAGTGCCTTCAGCAATAATATTGTGTTCTTCAGGATCCAGCATAACAACCCTGTCAGAGATAGCGAATATACTGGGAAGTTCATGGGTAACTATAACCATTGTGGTTCCCAGAGATTTATTAATGCTTTTTATAAGATTATCCAGATTGGATGAAGTCACCGGATCAAGACCTGCTGACGGCTCATCGAAAAAGAGTACTTCAGGATCGAGTGCCATAGCCCGTGCAAGTCCTGCCCGTTTCTGCATGCCGCCTGAAACCTCCATAGGATTTGAATCAGCGAAGTCCGCAAGATCAACTGTATCCAGCTTACTGTAAGCGACAAGAGCCATATCCGGCCTGGAGATGTCGGTATACTCTTCAAGAGGGAGCATAACATTTTCAAGCAGTGTCAAATTTCCAAGCAGAGCACCTGACTGAAAAAGCACCCCCCACCTTCTGCGGGATTCCTGAAGAACCTGAGAACTCTCCCATATGTCCCTTTCGTTGAACAGGATTTTTCCACTCCACGGTTTTAACAGTCCAAGCATGTGCTGCATCAGTGTGCTTTTTCCGCATCCGCTTCTACCAACAATAACCAGTATCTCCCCCCTGTTTACCTGAAGATTAACATCATCAAGCACAAGCTGTTTCTCCCAGCCTCCCCTTAAATTCTCAACTTGAAGAATCGCGTTCATATCATACACTCAATCCAGGACGTATATGAACAAACAGTAATGACATTAGAGCATCAGCGAGAATCACCAGAAAGATACTCAGTACAACCGCGGCGGTTGTGGCTTTTCCAACAGCGGACGCGCCGCCGCGAACCCGTATTCCCATGAAACATCCGACATTAGCGATAATGACGGCGTAAATCACACTCTTCATCATTCCCCAGATAATGTCCAGTGGAATAAGCGCTTTACCCAGTTCTGATATATATGTACTGGCAGGAAAATCGAGAAAAAATATCCCTGCAAGCAGTCCACCGAAAATTCCCGAGCAGTTTGCCAGCAGGACGAGGAACGGCATTACGAAAAGCAGTGCTATCATCTTCGGAGTAACAAGGTAGCTGAAAGTGTCGAAACCCATAACGCGGAGAGCATCTACTTCCTGCCTGACCTGCATGGTTCCGATTTCAGCCGCAAAAGCCGATCCGGACCGTCCCGCGACCAGTACTGCCGCGAGCATGGGACCGATTTCCCATGTTATGCTGTACGCCAGCAGTGCCGGCATAAAGTTTTCCGCTCCAAAAATCTGCATCTGAAATCCGGACTGATAACCCATGACAGTACCCAGAAGCAAGGTAAGAGTTGCAACTATCGGGACGGCTTTCACGCCGGTTTCTTCCATGTAGTAAAAAACCATTGGCCATCGGATTTTCAGAGGATGCAGAATCATTCCGATGAAAGCATTCAGAGTTTCCCCTGCGAAGAACCATAGACCAGACAGCGTCTTCAGAAATGTGTATACACCCTCGCCCAGATCCTCAAAATGTTCGTGGATGCCAATCTGTCGTTTTTTCGAATAGGAAGCAGATTCATGTTTCTTAAAGGAAGCAAACAGGCTGTCTATGGATTTTGAAGCTCCGATTCGGGTGATCTTCACTCCTGCTCGGGCAAGTTGGCGACAGAATTTATAGAGAATTTCACCTGGAACCGAGTCTATACCGGGACTGTCAGAAAAATCGAGTCCCAGTTTTCCGGCATCGAAAAACACAGCCTTATTCTTCTCAAGAAATACCCTGAGGTAATCTGTATCGTGGGTTTCAAGCACACCATGAATAGATAATTGTGTGCCATCAAGGATAAGCTTGTCAGTGCTTTTCAAGTATCACCTTTCGCAAATACATGTTACCTTAAAATGCATCAGTAATGCCCAGAAAAGTTTTCAGATTTTAGAAATATGCCTTTCACAACATGAGCAAACCGGCTCATATTATTGATAATTACAAATTCAACCAAACCATTGAAGAACACATTAGTATGATATGTAATCCAGGCTTCTTCAGCCAGGTGTTTCAACAGCTTCCGCGCAACATCTTTCTATGATATATAAAAGAGTGTCAAACAGAGCATAGCACTGAATGTTTCACTTTATGAACCCATATGGTCTCGCGATTCAAGATGATTTCATTTACTGTTCTTTTTCTGCCAGGCTGCAAGCTGACTCCTGGCCACCCGGTATCCTTCGAGGATACTTTCTTCTGCCCGCTGGAACTCCATTAAATTGATATGGCCCAGTCTGGGTTGAATCAATACATCAGGAGGATCGGTTTTAAGATTCACAGTCGTTATCTGGCTTTCCATGATTTTGATGGATGTCATCATCACTTCGATGATATTTGGCTGTGGATCCCTGGCAATCAACTGTCTGATTTTTCCTGCAGCAGCCATATTGATTTCACGTAGCTTCCCGTTCAGGAGATAATTTGTTTTGTTCCCACCGGTCGTGCGTTCTTCCTGTTCACCCTTGTGAAGATTCTCACTGTTATCAACCGTGGATAACAATTCATGCCTTCCCTTCTGAACTATATCGCAATTGAGATCAACCGCTATGACGAAGTCCGCACCCATATCTCTTACGGTTCGTACGGGAACCGGGTTGACCAGACCACCATCCACAAGAAGATAGTCATCCTTCCTGACCGGCTTGAAAATTCCGGGGAGTGAAATACTGGCTCGTATAGCTTCAACAATGCTGCCTTCTCTCAGGACAACCTCATCTCCCGTGTTCAAATCGGTTGCAATAATGGCAAGCGGAACAGGAAGTTTTTCGATGGGTTCATCGAGTACATACTGCTGAATGAAATTGGTGATTCTCACCCCGTCGATAAGACCTGATTTTGGAAGAATCAGATCACGAAATGAAAATACATGTTTTCTGCTGAATTGATACACTGCATCTTCCAGCGAATCGATCTTCCCGGAAGCGTAGACTGCGCCCACAAGAGCACCAATGCTAGTACCAGCGATGTAATCTACTGTTATTCCTGCTTCCTCTAAAGCGCGGATTACACCGATATGAGACCATCCGCGAGTTGAACCACTCCCAAATGCGAGTCCGATCCTGCCATGTGAATTCAGGATATTGTCAATATATTGCATCGCATTCAACTTCTCCCACGGGATTATTGTTAAAACCCCTGGATCTTTCCGTGTCTGTCAAATGTCTTTCGATTATCATCCTTATATTTTCCATAGCAGTCCGCTGCTCTTCTCTTTCCAGACCGCCCACTTCAACAGGTTCCGATATGATAACTTTCGTCTGTATGCCAAAGTGTATCCACGGGCTTTTTCGGGACTTGATCTTCCTTGTGCCTGTCACAGCAATCGGTATAACAGGTACATCAGCTTTTGCCGCAAGGAGTACAGCGCCTCTCTTGAAGGAACCGAGTTTTCCTGTTCTGCTCATTGTCCCTTCAGGAAAGACCACAAGCGACAGATGGGATTGAAGGAGCTCTGCAGTCGCTTCAATACTCTTGAGATCATTATGGGGATTTACTCTGTTCACACTAACAAAGCGAAGACGGCGCATGATGTAACTGTATATTGGCACCCGAAACATCTCCTTTTTTGAGACAAAGGTAACGGGAATCGGGAGTACAGCGACCAGTATGAATGAATCGAACCAGCTTTCATGATTAGCCACAAGAATCTGAGATCCATCTCTGATGATGTTTTCCAGACCCTGAACCTGTACCCTGACGCCCGCCGCTTTCAGGAGCACTGATGATACGGCGCGAAGAACTGCTCCGTTGCGCAGGCGGCCAGGCAGAACAGTAACCATGAGAGCTAAGCATAGAAGATCCAGAACAAGGATCGGCCACCAGAATAAAGTGGCAGCTATATTTTTAAATGTCTCAATCGACTTCATATTGCTAGAAGCTTGCCCTTGCTTTCAAAAACAGCTCGTCCCGTTCATTGAGCTGTCTGAATAAGTTCTCTCCTTCACCATGAAGAACAGCACCGCCGAAGGTTAGTTCGACATTATCAAAAGGTCTGTATGTCAATTCCGGAACATACGCTACACCATAATTCTCAGCGAAATCATCCCAGTCACTTACAGAAATCGCGAATGAAACAGGTACCAGAGTTAGTTTGCTGTTCAGGAAATCTCGTTCGACTCCAAACGTAAGGTAGTCATTAAGGTTATCCCTGCCCTGCTCGTGCAGGAAACCGTGAAGTGCCTGCATGTTCACATATACACCGTTTCCAAATGTATAATCACAACCTGCGATGAATCGAACGTACGGCTCGTCTTTGAGCATTTCTTCAGCAGGTAATCCGGGTATATCAAGTAAAACCTCTTCAGGGAAGAACATTGCCCCTTCACCCCATATACCGACTGAGCCGATGGCCCCCGCGAAATCTCCACCGATGACCTGCACTTCCGGATAAATGAGAGTAATCACTGAATCGGTCATCGATATGGCACATGGGATCGGAAGATCGTACCTTCCGTAGTAGTAGCTGACGGATAGATCGAAACCATGCATAAAAGAACTCAACTTGACCGCATATTGTGAGGATTCATCCAGATTACGTTCCGGAAGTTCAATCTGCTGTACAAATCCATCAAGCGAGATACCGGGCGGAAGGCTCATACCTGAAGAAAACGCTGAAAGCAACGCGCTGGAATAGCTTGGAGGAGGCAAGCGGGCAGGAGTGAAGGTTGGTACGAAGACACACGTTAGATTTAAATGTGAGCCATAACAGGTTCCCTGGAAACCGTCTACAGCGAGATGCTCTCCAAAGTCCAGCAGTATCTCCAGATTGTCGGGGCTGATATTGCTGGTAGGGTTCAGGGCATCGGCAGAGCCCCAGTTGATTATCTGGCGTCCCAGACGAAGATCCACGGAGCTGATGGGAAAGGAGTACAGATCCAGATAGGCTTCACGAAGCTCGACACCACCGGGATATGAACCACTTTGTTCCAGCCCCTGAAGCATCGATACTGAATCTATTTCAACGTATCCGAACCCCCTCAATTGCACTTCACTGTACAAACCGTAGTTCATGAAGTTGCCGGCAGACAATTTCATGTTCAATCTGTTCTCGTTCCAGGTCAGTTCCAGATCATCGAAACCAACATGATTCTCCGTCTGTACATAGCCGCCGATGGAGAGGTTTTCGAGAGCAAAAAGGGTGGATGTGCATACAGTGAGCACAAAGAAAAGATTCAAATGATGTCGCCATGTACTCCTCATGTTCTGCATCGCTCTACTGAATCCTCGTAAGGTATCTCTGTGAGAAGATATCGTCACTCAAACCCGTATCAACTTCAACATCAGTCATGCACATACTTGTACTGTGACCACTGATAACATCGCTCATTTCTCTCTCCATAGAAACCCAGTAACCCTGTATCTGCTGAATACCGTCCTGCTCCAGAACCTTCCAGAGATCTCCGCTTCGGTTGTAGTACTCGATTTTTGATGGATAGAAATTGTCCAGTCGAACCCACATTAACAGTTTGCTGTAATCGGTACTGATTCCTGATTTCGGGGTCAATTCCAGAACGTAGTGGGTGTCGGTAGTTTCGTTCAAAGAGGGATCGTATTCGTCACCGAAGCGAAACGAACTCAGATCGTCGTAGCTGAAATCAGTACCTGCGAAGTTCTGATTCTCTACATGTGAAGCAATCCTTCTTACTTGACCGAATGCAGGCAGGTAAAGGTAATTTACATCGTCGGGCAGGCTGAGAAAACCAATCCCCCTCTGACCTGCGGGAGAGAGGAAGCGTAAGAGTCGGGAATCGGCACCCTTCTGATATGTTTCCATTTCTCGTACACTCCGGTCACCATCTGCTTCGATCAGAACCATTTCTACCATTGCCTTCAGATCCGGAGCTTCGTTACTGACATCGTCGGCATTACTGAGGATCTGCCCGGCCGACAGGTTCTGCGCAAACGCTCCTGTAACAAATACGCATGATAGAACGACAGTCAGTATGGAGTAAGGTAATCGACTCATAATTAAATCCTTTTCATTTGTTTGTTTACGTTCTGATTCTCAGGAATCAGGTTTTCATCTATGGATGTTTGATCTTCTGGAATTCGAGGTGAAGAATGTCTGCGGTTGTTCAGTCTCAGATGTTTCCGACAGATCAGGACCAGCGAAGGAAGCAGAGTTAATGATGCAACCATACTTACCAGCATGGTTAAAGCGATCAGCCATCCGAATCTTCGAATGGGCAGGATGTTCGACCACATCAGGACGAGAAAGCCGAGCCCCACTGTCATGGCGTTCACAAAAATAGACTTGCCCGTAGTACTGATCATGGTCTTCATTGCAGCTTCTTCATCGCCCTGTTTCCTGAATTCCTCCTGAAATCGTGAAGAAGCGTGAATAGCGTAATCGATACCGATACCGATTGAGATACTCCCGACCATGATAGTGGCGATATCCAGTGATACTCCCGCGAAACTCATTACGCCGAAATTGATGATGACTGTGAATACAAGAGGTAAAGCAATGATCAGACCCATGATGGGAGAGCGGAAACGATACATCATCAATAGAAATATGAGTACAAATGCAACGCCGAGGCTCGTTATCTGACTGTGAATCAATGTTCCGTTAAGCGTTGTGAATACGGGCAGGAAGCCGGATAGAACAGCCTGGAAGTTAACAGAATCCCCCGGTACACTCTCGAAGAGATCGCTCGGAATTCCAACCAGGTTCTCACTCATGGCCCAGAGGTTTCCTCGAACATCTTTCCGGAACCTTTCATTCTGAGAAAGATCCGTGGGAAGAGTCCCAAGCAACTCCGTAAGCCAGTGATCAATTTGAGAGCGTGTCTCCGCTTCCGAAACAAACTCACCGAAACGTCCAGCAACGATATCGAGATTTTCAGGATTATCTTCGTAATAGATTTCGGGTACCGCAGCGGAAACCGCTGCCCTGAAGTCCGGAGGCCTGGAATCGACATGTTCGACTGTTTCAGTCAGGGAGAACACAATAAGGTCGATTAATGAATCAGAGTCGATTATGATCGGCGCTTCCCACAGCAGGTATTCGCGAAACCGTTCCTGCAGCATGCTCAGATATTCCGCGGACAAGTCCGGCGCGGGCATTGATGTAATTTCACGAAGTTGGTTAACCAGATCTGGATGTGATATTTCTGTCAACTGTTCCCGATTAGCTGCGTCATTGTAGATGTTCTCCGCAACTTCCTTAAGCTGGTAATCTCGCACGATTTCCTGTTCATTAATCGATAACCGGTCATATTCGACCTTGGTAAATTTGGTATTAAGATCGGACTCAAGGTATGAATCAGTTTGCTCCGAAGCGCTCACGATGGCTCCGGTATTCAATGAACTGAGCTGTGCGTGAATAAGGGCTTCGTTGTAGTCATCGTTGACGAGACGACTCAGAATATCCTCTCCTTCAAGCAGAAAAAGCAAATTGGTTACCTGATCCCTGGTTTCGGGGATAGCCCACCGGCCGGTAATGATGTAATTCAGCTCAGCGATGAGGTCGGCAAGAGATTGTGTGCTTTCTACGTCAGGATGTGATTGTAAGTACTTTTCTACTTTCAGCATCTGTTTCAATACGAGCGGATCCTTGATATCCCCGTTGATGACCACCTGGAAGGGAACCGCACTGCTGAATCTGTCTTTAAAAAGATTGGCTGTAGTTCTGATTTCCGAATCTTCCGGAAAATACTCCAGAATATTAACCTCGGTATCCAGTTCAGGAATCCGAATAATACAGATAATTGTCAGAATGCCTGCAACAATAAAAATCGGAATCTTACCGCGAAGGACCAGTTCAGCCTCGAACCTGCCAAGCCATGACCTTGGAACAATTCGTTTCCCCGTTCTCGATGCAGAAACGTGCACCGGCAGTAATGAGCAGATAGCGGGTATCAGGGTCACTGAAAGAAGGGTGGCTGCGGCTACGCCTATTGCAGTGAAAAGTCCGAAGTCTGCAATGGCAGTAAGCAATGAACCTCCGATTGAAAGAGAGAGAAACCCGATAAGAGTTGTAACTCCGGTCAGGAGAACAGGGACACTCACATCTTTCAGTGCGATTTTCGTCACCTCAATACTGCTGATATCTTTATTAGCGTCCTCACGATACCTGGCCATAAAGTGAATTCCGTAAGCCGAACCCACCGCAACCAGTACGATCGGGGTAATATTCGAGACCATGGACAGTTCCACTCCGAACCAGCCCATGGCGCCGATTGTCCATATTGTGGAAATCAGCACAACGCCCAGAGGTAAAATAACCGCACGAAAGTTTCGGAAACCAAGAAAGAGCACCAGAATTACAACGAGTATGACGATCGGGATCAATCGAAAAATATCCTCTGTCAGCAAGTTTCCTGATTC
Organism: Candidatus Aegiribacteria sp.; assembly: GCA_030620995.1. GTDB lineage: Bacteria > Fermentibacterota > Fermentibacteria > Fermentibacterales > JCC-6 > Aegiribacteria. The sequence continues at coordinate 19,619 of JAUXIK010000005.1, read as the reverse complement.
CTGGATCTGTACGGGGATACCTCCGTAATAGACCGAATAACCATCTCTCAATCGTTCTACATTGGATCTGATCTCTGTTACCAGTTCAGCGTCATCGGCATCCGGATGGGTACGAATAGTGATTAAGGTAATTCGACCATCCTGTGAAATAATTTTACCGGTGTACATTTCTTTTCCAAGCGTATACTCGCGGAGGGCTTCCAACTCCAGATTGTCTGTCGGAATATCATTCTTGTTGATCAGCCGTTTGATCTCTAATCCGAATTCGGTGTCTCTCATATCAAGAATATCAGTCAGACTCGTGACACTCATTACTCCAGAAACAGTATGGCATGATTCAGTTATATCTCGGATCACTGTGAGAGCTTCATTCGTGAAGATATCTTCACTTTCCACCGCCACCATGATGATGTTGTTCCCGCCGTACCGCTCGCTTATATGGTTAAATAGCTGGATTGTAGAATTCTCAGGATCCAGATAGCTGACCATGTCGCTGTTTATGACAACCTTGCTGAGTCCGATAGCCATAAAGACCGTAATAAGAACAACCGATATGATGATCGGTATCCGAAACCTGATAACTGATTCTGCAAACCACTTCATGCGTTATCCTTTAGTGTGTTTCAAGGCCTTGAAGCAGGATATCCAGCATCGCGCTTACTGTATCATCCAGATCATTCATCGATTTTCCAATAATAAGGCGCAATTCCATCCCCTTCATGATGATGATTATCATTTTGGCGGTAGTAAGAACATCACTGATCCTGAAGACGCCGGTATCGATGCCTTCTGAGAGGATATCCTGAATCGTACTGTTCTCGAAGTTAGTAAATACTTCCCGTTCCCTTTCAATAAAAGCGTATTGCTCCAGATAGGCTTCGGTCAGAGAGGCGTAGTAAATGCTTAACTCGAATAACAGGTGCATTCGTGTAACAACATATGCCTGCAGCTTTTCCTGGGGCGAAACAGCCTGCCGGACTGAAGTGCGCAGCTTCTCTATCAGAATCTCAGCCTCCTGCCGGACTACAGATGAAAGAATTTTCCTCTTATTACTGAAGTAATAGTAGAGAGACGATTTGGACATGCCCGCTGACTCTGCGATGTCTCTCATGGTTGTTTTTCGCAATCCATATTTGTCAAAAACTCTGATCGCTGCCTGAAGGATTCGCTGTGCTACATCTATGTTTGGTTCATGCATTTAAATACTCATTCCACTTTTCGACCAATTTGGTCAATATATACAAACTATTGTAGAATTCGTCAATATTCTCAATATATTAGAGGAACAATATGGGATTAAGGACGAAACTTCCGTTTGACTTGGTCCGATCAGCTTCAGTATTGTCATTCAGTATCAAAACGAAGCGCTCGTAAAGCTAAATGGAAAAGAACTGGAGAAAACATGAAAAGATATGGATTCTTCATTATCTTCCTGTTAATATCAGGTGCATCAGCATGGGAATGGATTTCATCCGGACCTGAGGGTGGATTCCTGAAAGATTTTGCCTTTCATCCCGATCAGACGGATATCCTTTTTGCCGGCAGTGATGATTCCGGTGGCATCTGGAGATCCATTAATGGAGGTGTCAGCTGGGAACTGGTCTCAGCAGGATTTCCGGACATGACAGGCTGGAGTATTGTTATCTGTCAGTCCGATCCTTCTATTGTTTTTGCCTGTGATTCCTACGCCAGATACGGTCTTCTCAAGTCCACTGATGGCGGATCCACATGGACTCAATCAACTGGAGGACTGACATCCATCAGAGATCTTACCGTTATGCAGCTTGTCATAGCGTCGGAAAACGCCGATTCCCTCTATATCTGCACCGGAATGGCTGATGAGGGTTATTCTCCAAGACCCGGCAGCGGGGTTTTCAGAAGTATGGATGGAGGTTTGACATGGACACCTTCAGGATTGCAGGGAACCACCGTCCCGTGCATGTGCAGAGACGGAAACGGCACTCTTTTTGCGGGAACCGACGGAACCGGTGTCTGGCAATCATCTGATGGGAATTCCTGGACACATGTAGATGGAATACCCGATGGTATTTCAATCTGGCAGATCGAGGCGGGGAATTCGTACCTGGCTGTCGCGACATTTGGAGCAGGTGTATTTATCAGCACGAATTCCGGTGCTGATTTCACGCAATATTTCGATGAAAGTTATTGCTGGGATCTCTCCATCGCGGAATCGGATCCCGAACTCGTCCTTTTTGCCGCAGTGGACACGGGCGTTTTCCGTTATTCATCCATTTCCGGATCCTGGACCGGTGTTATGTCTTCACCATTATCCGATTCGCTGATAGTGATGGGTATTTCCTCTGATTCACAGAGAGTGCTCTGCAGCGAGTTCGCAAACAGTCCTGTCATCCGCTCATCCGACTCAGGGCAGTCATGGAGCTATACACAGAGTTCACCAGAGGCAGTGTTCCTCAGCGGAATAGCTGTTGATCCCTCCGATTCGGGACACTTCTTCTCTTCAAGCCTTGGCAGTTACGCTAACGCCTGGAATATCTCTTCTCTTTATGAAACCTGCGATTCAGGACAGTCCTGGACTTCCGTCGGACCTGCAGCTCATGGAACAGTAGTTCTGTTTTCCTCAACCGGAACACTGTTTCTGGGAACCTTTCGCAAGGGCCTGTACAGAAGCTATGATTATTTTCAGACATGGGAAAATGTGAGACCGGGAGATAAAGTAATATTCGATATTGCCATCGACACGGATAACTCTGACCTGATGCTTCTTTCGGAATACGATCTGTCCGCGCCCTCGGTAGGTCTTTACAGAAGTACAGATGGGGGCGGAACATTTGCCCCGGTCCTTTCGGGCCTTTGCAGCCCCTGCCTTTTCGGTGCGAATTCCAGCTATGCCTGGGTCGGAATGACGGATGGATTGTACAGGAGTCAGGATGACGGTCTGACATGGAGTCCATGGATGCTGTCAGGTCATGTTATCATGACGCTCTGTGAATATGGTACTTATCTGCTTGCGGGAACGGAACAGGGTAAACTCTTCCTGCTTACGGAGGACAGCCAGCAGCAGGAGATTACAGGTCCCTGGATTCAACCTGTCAGACCGACAGGATTTCTTGTGTCCGGAGATACGCTATACACAACATTCAATGGTGCCGAGATGGATTCAACATACGTGCGGCATGGCGGCGTCTGGATGACATCGGATGTGGGACAGAACTGGACCGATCTAACAGACGGAATGATTGTTACCCATGTTTACGGGAAACACCCGATTTCGGTTACTGAAGCGGGAATAACTGTATCCACTTACGGTGGAGGCTGTCAGATCCTGATCGGTGTCTCCGGTATAAATGAATCAACGGTTTTGACAGTTCCCGGTATTCATGTTTATCCGAATCCCGCATCAGGCAGCATTGAGTTGTGCTTCAGACTTCAGGAACTGTCAGACTCAGCGGAACTTCTCATCTTCGACTGTTCCGGAAGGCTTGTCTGCAGCAAAGAAATAACTGACCCTGATGATGGATACCGGTCGGTGATCTGGGATTGCCGTGATGAATCAGGATATAGAGTTTTCCGAGGTATCTATCACTGCATTGTGAAACCGATGACCGGACCTTCGCTTACAGGCAGAATGATTGTTATCTGACTGGAATCTTTATCAGATCAGAATCAGCTTGATCATTTCACTGAGTCCGAGACCAGTAGCTGTGAACCTTGCAAGATAAATACCGGCAGGGACCATTGTCCCATTACTGTTTCTTCGATTCCAGACTACTGAATGAAAACTCTCACCGGTAGAGTTTAAACACTCAAATGATCGTACCAGCCTGCCTGTAATACTGAATATCTCAATCCTGGCCTCTGCAGGTTGCTGAAGCAAGTACCGGAGTTCAACAGCTCCCGGGGAAGGATTAGGAGCAGCTTTAAGAAACTTATTGGGCTGCACGAAATTCTGTCCGGATACTCCCTGTGGATCCGGATTTATCCAGATGCAGGTTATTGAGGCTTTGGGAAATGTGTAGCTGAAACTCCCGGAGCTGCCGGTAATCTCCCCCTGATATGTTATCCCGGAAGTTCCGTTCCAGGGGGCATTCATGGGACGGTCATTCACGATTTGCCACACATCGGCAGTTCCATCAGATGTGTACCCTGAAAGTTCTATTGATGCGGTGTACGACGAATCGAGATTCTTGTTAACTGCAATGAGCGAAAGAGTCCAGTCATCGTACCGCGAAGCGTAAACTTCAAGACCGTAACCTCCACAGATCTGATCGCATGCTGCCTCCACCACTGTATTTCCGAATCGTTCGTTATAAAGTTTCATCACCCATGCTGAACTGCGCATGGAAAGGGTATCGGTGCGAATTACCCCGTACTGAGGGAAGGTATCATCACCGGGATCACCTTCTGCTATCGAATAGGAAGCTGCCACTGGAACATCAATTTTAGACATATGGCCAATGCAATCAGCAATGAACAACCCATCAAGATAGTTGCTCCAGACCGGATCATCCACCATGGCCATGATGTTGTACTCCATGACCCAGAGTGGAATATCGTATCCACCGCTGTGTTTTTGCACAGTGTCCAACACCACGGGATACCATTCCTCAAGAGGGGGTTTTGACAGAGAGCCTGAGGTGGGTGAGGCAAGCCAGTAACGGTACTGAGTGCTGTCTGCAGAAAAGCTGACCACCGGGTAGTAGTGTATATCCATCCAGTCTATTTTCTCTCTGTTAAGATCAAATACCGGTTCAATCCAGGATAGATCATATGCCAGGGAAAGACCGCCTATTTCAAGTGGAACAGGCGAACTCGCACGCATTGTGTCAATGTAAATGCTTGCAAGTTCTGCAAATTCTTCGGCTGTGGCAAAGACGGAATCGTCTACAGCCCACTGATCCATGGGGATTCCAAAATGACGGAAAAAAGTTATTTCTCCGTATGGGGGGAAAGGGAATGATTCCCCTGCCATATCCGGCTCGTTTCCTATGCACCACTGAATGACATTGTAGGGTACCGGGTGTCCTCTCGATGCTCTTACCGCACCCATGGGGGTTGAAATATCTCCGTTACAGTATTCCACCATCCTGGCAGCTTTTCCCGGATCATTGATGTGGTAATTGACTGTGAGTAAAGGTTCTATGTCTGCCTGCTCACAGAACTGCAATAGATTATCCAGACTGTTTTCCAGTTGAACGGGAATAAGAAGCTCGGCAATATCGATGATATACATTCCATTGTAGTTATCCGCTTCCCAGTCGTAGTACTCAACTGCCATACCGCCCATTCTTAAAAGGGGTGTTCCAGTGGATTCTGCCAGTTCCGCAAATCCCGGGTATGTCATCTTCTGTACTATTTCATCGCCGGAGCAGACCAGCATCGAATCGAAAGAACCAAGTACCTGATCCGCCTCAACCACTATCTCCGCTGAAATTGAACCTGCAATGCTCAGTAGAACCGCTAATCCCGTTCCAATCATGTTCACGCCTCCATGAGTCTGTTCTCTGCCTCTCCTCCGCTAAAGAAGAATCAGCTTTGTTATTGATCTTCGCCCAGACAAAGTAATTTATGAACTCGTTTGCATTCATGAATATACCTCTTCACTGCTGATCGACGCGCTGGCTTCGGCCATGTCGAACAAATTCTCTTGAAAAACCGTTTCTCCTCCAGGTAGCAAGTAAAAACTGAACAGTAGTAACAGGAAGACATCTTTATCTGACTAAAATTTCTAATAGTATAAAGGTGGTAAATGAAGCTATCAAAGCAATTCCTGTAGCCACAAGGCTTAACCTGATATGTAAACATCCGCATGCATAACTCATGAATGGCGGAGAAAAACTAATCAAGCAGGCAGATTGTCGATTTAAGAAACCCATTTTCTGCCTGTACAACCACCACATAAATACCGGATGGGACAAACCCCGCAGTGCTGTTTTTCCTGTCCCATACAATGGAATGTTCATCTTCCGAAGAGAGTTCTCTGACAATTCTTCCGTCAATTGAGTAAACAGTTGCGCAAAATCCGGAATCAATATTCGGCGCAGAAATGGTAACAGCAGTTGTTGAGGGATTCGGGTAAACAGTAAGTGATACCCCTTCTCCCATCTCCTGTTCAGAAATACCATTAGCTGGTGCAGTGGCATATCCTATCTCATAAAAGTAGGGATCCGGCAGAGGAAGAGGCCATTCGCTGAGACCTGTGTACCACATGTGAAAAGCCCCACCCGTGTAAAGTATTCCCGGGAACGAGGCGATACATACATCCCAGGCTCCCGGAGCGCCCGCAGTGAGAACCGGTTCGGTGTGTCTGCTCCATGTTATACCATCGGGAGATGAAGCATAGCCGACCTGATGCTGCGGGTCCGACCAGGTTTCACGGGATGCATACCACATGTGGTAGATACCATTAATGTATATGACATGAGGGTCACCAGTCAGTGCATAATCGTAACTGCCGTATTCCCCGCCCATCATTACCGGATTATCCGGATACTCATTCCAGGCTTCACCATCCAGTGACCAGGCATATCCTATACTACCCCGGAAGTCTGTCGGCTGCCCTGATGCGATGGAATCAACACCGGCAAACCACATTTTCAGAGTATCTTCCACTGCAATCACGCAAGGCCCTTCTATTACATGCTTCCAACTTGAAGAATCACCCTTCAAAATTACCGGATTGTTCTCGAACCTGGTCCACTGATAGCCGTCAGGACTGTAAGCGAATCCAATATCATACATCTCGTCGCTCTCGGCTCCGGCATACCACATCATATATCTTCTCTCCGGTGGAGCATCCGGTCTTTTAAGAATAGACACAGTTTCAGTAGAGTAAGAATCCCAACCGGAAGCCGAATGTCCAAACACCGGGTTGTCCGGATGCATTGTCCAGTTTATCCCGTTTATAGACCAGGCATACCCTATCCATGGTCTCACGACAGTATCCGGCATCAGCGTACCGCAACCTGTAAACCACATCTTCAGAGTATCATTATCCAGAATCAAGAAAGGATCCGAGTTGGCGACAAAATTCCATTCAGGATATTCCCCCTTTGGAAGAACGGGATTACCTGAATACTTTACGAATGGGAACTGAGCCGTCGCTGAATCAGAAAGCAGAACAGCAAGAAAGAACACGGCAACAACAGGGGCATTCCGCACATGTCTTACAAAAAAAGCAATTACTCTCATTGGAATCTCCTTCTTCATCAATACAACTACTGCATAATACTTAAATACCTCCTGGTCATCGCTTTCCACGCTCTGAACAAAAATATTGAGCAATTTCCAATTCCAAACCACATTCCAAGGCTAACGGCACGGATTTATTTTTCATCCTTTAGAAGATGTTACCTCCGTGCCAGGACAGGTATCTTTGAATGGCTGTTATCGCTTCTGTAAAGCTGATCCAGATCATGGAGCACATCAGCGACTGCGGGCTGTGCAACCACCGCTGAAGCCAGAATAAGTATGACTGGAATAATAAGACTCATGAATTTTGCCTCCTCCGCTAAAGCAGCATCAGCTTTGTTATTTCTCTGACTCCAGAGTTATTTACAGTAAGTCTGGCAAGATAAATACCTGCGGGAACCACCGCCCCGTTACTGTTTCTTCTATCCCATACCTCTGAATGAAAACCTTCGCCGGAGGAGAGCGAACAATCAAGTGATTGCACCAGCCTGCCCGCAATGTTGAATATGTCGATTCTTGCCTCTGAAGATTCCTGAAGCGAATACCGGAATGTAACTGATCCTGTGGATGGATTTGGAGCAACAGCGATGTACACGGACTGCAGAAAATTCTGATCAGATACACCCTGGGGATCGGGATTTATCCAGATACAGGTTACTGAGGCTTTAGGGAATGTGTAGCTGAAACTCTGGGAACTGCCCGCGATCTCCCCCTGGTATGTTATGCCTGAGGTGCCGTTCCATGGAGCGTTAATCGGCATATCATTCACGATCTGCCACACATCTGCAGTACCGTCAGACATGTATCCGGTCAGGTCTATTAACGCTGTGTAGGATGAATCGAGATTCTTGTTTATTACCATAAGTGAAAGAGTCCAGTCGTCATACCGTGAGGCATAAACCTCCAGACCATAACCCCCGGAAACCTGATCACATGTTGCCTCCACCACTGTACTGCCGAACTTCTCATTGAAAAGCTTCATTACCCACGCTGAACTGCGCATGGAAAGGGTATCGGTTCTGATCGCGCCGCAAATGGGGAATGCCTCTTCGTTCGGATCCCCTTCGGCGATGGAGTAAATGGCTGCTACCGGAACATCGCACTTCGACATGTGACCGATACAATCGGCGATGAATAACCCGTCAAGATAGTTCCACCAGACAGGATCATCCACAACTGCAAAGATGTTGAATTCCATAATCCATACAGGAATGTCGTATCCACCGCTGTGTTTTTGCACAGTGTCCACCACCATGGGATACCATTCCTCAAGAGGCGGGTTGTTTATCGTACCCGAAGTTGGCGCGGCAAGCCAGTCACGGTACTGTGTGGTGTCTGATGTAAAGCTTCCCATGGGATAGTAGTGTATGTCCATCCAGTCCATTTTTTCATTGTTCAAACTGAACACCGGCTCAATCCAGGATAGATTTGAGGCAAGTGAGAGCCCGCCGATCTCAAGTGGAATTGGAGATCTTGGGCGCATGGAATCGATGTATACGCTGACCAGTTGAGCAAAATCCTCCGCTGTAGCGAATACTGAATCGTTAACCGCCCAGTCCTCAAATGGAATTCCGAAATGACGATAAAAAGTCAGATCTCCCCATGGAGGTACCGGAAATACCCCTCTGGCAATGTCGGGTTCATTCCCGATGCACCAATAGGTTACATTGTACGGCTCGGGATGCCCTCTCGATGCTCTTATCAGGCCCATGGGAGTTGTAATATCTCCGTTGCAGTATTCTACCATCCTGGCAGCCTTTCCCGGATCGTTGATCTGAAAATTAACTGTCAATATTGGTGTCACATCAATCTGTTCACAGAACTGCAAGAGGTCGTCAAGACTATTTTCAAGCTGGTATGGATACAAAATATCGGCAATATCGATGTAGTACAACCCGTTGTAGTTATTACCTTCCCAGTCGTAGTACTCCGCGGCAATACCACCCATTCGAAGCAGCGGGACTCCAGTAGAATCAACAAGATCGTCGAGTCCGGTATAGGTCAGATCCTGTACTATTTCGTCCCCGGAACAAACCAGCATAGAGTCAAATGAACCCACTACCTGATCCGCTTCAACCAGTATCTCCGCAGGAATTGAACTTGTTACAGTCAGAGCGATTGTTAATCCCAGTTCGATCATATTCATTCACCTCCATATTGATCCTGTTTACGGAGATTTTTACATTTTCCCATGCCTGAGTATCGTGATAATAAGGAAAAGTGCCATTATCGCAGCAACTATAAATCCTGCAAGTCCGATAATTGGTATATCATTCCATTTTGGAGGTACACCTGACAGCACAATTACCGAAGAGCCTATTACAAGAGATGCGACAAGAATTGCGAATGAGAGCCTGTTGCTGATTTTATCGAATGTGGACAGCATAGTCTTAAATCCTCTGTGCTCCAGCTGTACCTTCGCTTTTCCCCTGGCGATCTGCTTGAGTATCGTGCTGGTTTCCTGCGGGATTTCCTTAAGGAGTTCTGCCGATTCGCGCATCAGTTCACATAAATCTTTGATAATACGATGCGGAAGCAGTTTCTCCAGTTTGATCCGGGTGAGAAACGGAGTCATTGCTTCCGCGTATTTGAATCCCGGATCAAGCTTCCGGCCCAGCGCCTGTGATGCAGCAATAGCTTTCATCATGATGTAGAAATCAGGAGGAATACGTAGACGATGTCTTGTTATTACTTTCATGACGTTTGTAAGAATCAGGCTCAGATCCAGGTCATCCAGCTCTCTGAAAAGGTAACGATCAAGTAACTCGGACATGCTGTTCTCAAGGTCTTTTCGGTCAGGCTCCCGGTCGAAGTCAACAATCCTGAGCAATGTATCTGTCAATCTGATTTCATCATTCTTTACCGCATAAGTGGCGGCATCCACAAGAAATTCCATCTGTTTTCTGCTCACCCGGCTCATCATGCCGAAGTCAAGATAACAGATAACATTGTTTTCCAGGAAGAGAACATTTCCTGGATGAGGGTCCGCATGAATGAATCCGTGAACGAATATCTGCTTCATCATGAGGTTTGCTCCATGGACTGCAAGAAGAGCTGGATCAAGGCCTGACTGCTCCAGCAAACTGATTTCAGACGCCTTGATCCCTTCGACATACTCCATTGTCAGAACACGCTGGGAGGACAGCTTATAGAAGACCTCAGGCACATATATCGTTTCCTCGTCAGCAAACTGGCTTGCGAATCTTTCCATATGGGTTGCTTCCAGGGTGTAGTCCATTTCCTTTTCTATCATTCTTGCGAATTCATCGACTATCCTGGTTGGCTGCTGTATTTCCCATTCTTCCATGTGCTTTTCGGCAAGTTTTGCTATGTGACGAATTATTTTAAGATCGACCTGGATTGTTTTAGAGATCCCGTATCTTTGTACTTTGACCACAACATTTCGTTCATCTGGCAGCTGCGCGCGATGAACCTGGCCTATGGAAGCCGCTGCCAGAGGGTTTTTATCAAAATACTTGAATATTTGATCAATCGGAGAACCCAGTTCTGTTTCAATGGTTTCTCGTATATGATCAAATGAAACGGGAGGAACATCATCCTGCAGCTTCTCAAACTCCCTGATCAACTCCGGTCCGATCAGATCAGGTCTTGTGGACAGAATCTGTCCTGCCTTAACAAAAGTCGGGCCGAGTTCCTCAAGAACCTTCCTCAGACGGGTTTCGCGGGACAGCTTCGTTATCTTCTCTCGCTCAGGCTTACGAGAGGCTGCCCTGAGCAGATTCTCAATAATACGTTCTCCACGAATCCTGCTGAATACGTCCCCAAAACCGTACTTCATCAGCACTGTCAGTATTTGACGGTAACGCGTCAGGTATTTGTGTGATCGACTCAGGCTGCTCACAGGCCGAAAACCGAATGTCATATACACCTATTCAGGTTACAAACAGAAATCAATATTAAACAGGTCATACAACTCGGAAAATATCGTTACTTTTTCTTCTTCAACTCATCGATTTTCCTTGAAATATCCGCGATGTCGTCCTTGGTGGCTATATTCATTGATGATATAACCTTATGAACCTGTTTCTTTATTATCTCCTCATACTCCTTTGATGACTGCTCGGCTTTGGAAATCAGTTCCTTTGCCAGCTTCTTGCCTTCCTCCTGTGTGAGCTGCCCTTTTTGAACAAGCTCCTTTGCGAATTCCTCCGCTTTCTCTGCTGTTAGTACAGCAAGCCCCATTCCGGTCAGCAGGGTTTTTCTGATAAGGTCAAACATAAGTTTCCTCCTTTAGTTATTCGAATCCAGTTCGATTTCCGGATTGAGATCCGAAAAATTCCACAATCCATCATAATACGAAGTAACATCTGATCGAGTGTGACCAAGAAGCCTCTGAGCGATCTTAAGATCGGCGCCTGATTCCAGAAGATATGCCGTGAACGAATGTCTGAGTGTTCTGGGGGTCGCTTTTTTATTAATACCTGATGCCTCAAGGGCAACTTTGAAGAACTTGGTTACTGCTCTGGTTGTCAGAGGATTACCCTCAGACCCGGTAAATACATAGCAGGAGGGCTCTCTGCCTTTAATAAGGAACTGTATTGGGGATTTAAGAATTTCAGCGAAGACCGTTGTACGGTTCCGTTTTTTTCCGGTGCCTTTGACATTGATAGTGAAATTGTCCAGGTTTAAATCACCCACCAGCAGGTTTACAACCTCCGATGTTCTAAGTCCGGCCGTATATGTAAGAAGTATCATCAGCTTGTGTTTTATATCTCTGGTTGCGCTTGCGATTCTGCTTATTTCATTACCTGAAAGGATGACCGGGGGTGCTTTTCTGATGGCCGGCCTGTTAATATCCCTGATGAGAACAGGGCGGTGAATCACTTCAGTGTACAGGAAATACAGAGCATTGATAGCCTGATCAATGGTTGACCTGGAGCGTCCGGATTTATTCAGATACGCGATGTATGTTTTTATTTCCTTTACACCGAGTTCTGAAGGCAATTTCGGTGAAATCGTTTCAAGAAAATTTTTAAGCTGACCGAGATAAGCCCTTACTGTATGAGGACTGTAATGAGTCGAATGAAGAATCTGCTCAACGTCTTTGTAGATATTCTCTAATTTATCAAGAATACTGTGTGTCAAAGCTCAAAGCCTCCAGGATTTCCGTTTACTGTTTTGTCAGGCATCACGATAGTGCTCCTCCCAGATCGGGTCAAGCTGAGATGATATTTCAAGATCGTATTCTTTCATCGCCTGAATATAGTCATTATCCCATAGTGATTCAGCAGCGGAGGTTCCGGCAGGCGTGGAAGATGTCTTCAGGATCAGTTCACGCGCCTTTTCGTGGTGATCGCGAATGAAGCAGGGTCGAATCTCGTTGCCTCGTTCAACAGAGGGTTTCATATAGTTGTAGGAGAGCTGCCAGTCCCGTACACCGGTGAACAGATCCGAGAAGATAGCGTCACTGAGAGGTCTCTTTGCTGATATGAGATCGTGGATGTTGTCTTTCCAGTACGGCACAAATACACATGGGTATATGTTGCCGTTCCAGTCAATATAGAGATATCCTCCCTCTCGACCGCCGGCTATACATCCTGAAGAGAACGGTCCGCCGTTCCAGAAATCGGCCAGGAACAGATGTCTATCATAAATAAGTTCCTGTTCACGGATCCACATCCTGCGCCTTACCTCCGGGGATACCTGTTTTGCAGTATCAATTCCCCTGCCGATCGGCATGTACTGAAACAGCCATTGATACAATGCGCCCTGTTCATCAAAGAAGAATTCGATCATCTCATCTGATATCAGCAGTTCCGCGTTTTCAGGCACTGCTGTTGTGGAGATACCGAAGGGCACACCGTTATTTCTCAGGTTTTCAAAGGCTTTCAGGATTCTCTCGAATGTACCTTTTCCGCGGCGATAATCCGTTTCTTTCTCAAACCCCTCTACTGAAATGGCCAGAGTGATATTACCGGCTTCGGCAAGTCTTTCGGCTGTTCTTTTGTCTATCAGTGTTCCGTTTGTGTATACAAGGAAGTACTGATCAGGATTCCTGAATGCGATCTCAATAAGATCTACTTCCTTGTCGCGCCATAGAAAAGGCTCACCTCCTGACACTACTGTGAACCAGCTTCCCCAGTGCTCCCTCTTCTGGTCAATAACCCACTGGAAAGTGTCGGCAGATAGCGAGGGAAGATCACACGGGGCACTTGAAGCGTAGCATCCTCTGCATTTCAGATTACATCCTCCGAAAGGTGATATGGTGAGAAATCCAGGCGGGCAAATACCATGTTTTTCTTTGAATGAAACAACTTCAGGCTTGTTGCTATAAGGTGCAGTCAGGTTGGAGAGCAGAACATCGATCAACCGTTTCCTGACATTAGGAGAACCCTGTTCATACGCCTTGAATGCGGATCTCACAAGGTTTGATGCGATGCATACCTTGTCCTTCCGCTCACGCAATGGGCCATATTTAATAGGATCGGCGTTTTTCACAAAAAGAACCTGAGCAATTTTCTCAGCAAGCGGGACAGTAAGTTTCCATGCACCGGATTTCGATGAAAGGTTAATGGCCTGTTCCGTTGCGAACTCTGATACTGTTTCAACTATTCCTCTTTGCATTTTTCCACCTTTTTCAGTTTCGTACAATCATAAGTTCTGATAATATGGATATTATTGCATATTCATATAAGATGTCAATAGGCAGAATAATTATGGAATGCAAGAACATGATATACATTTGCCAGTCATTCTTACAGATTCCGAGGATATGGAGACATATTTTGATTAACAATAGAGCCTGGATTTAGAGTCAGAGCACTGTGTACATGATAATTAGCAGTGCCACCGCAACCAGCCTTAGACTTGTCAACAAACACTTCAGTTTGTATTTATTTACAAACAAAAGAGGAGGTATGGATAAATGGGTACACTAGTTTTTCTTATTTTAAGGCTGGTGTTTGGATACAATAATGTTGGTGATGGTCAAGTTCTCGCTTTACTTATCTCACTTGATACGATCGCTATCATTTTGTTTCTCAAGCTGAAAACCAAAAGCTTATAACTGATTAATCAGTTTAATTACAACCCCCTCTCCGTGCAGGTTACATTTCTTCCCAGACTTAACACGCAAATTTCACTTTCATATATATCAAGCTTATCAAATCGCTGATATCGTTCTCCGGAATAGAAATCTCCTGAATTTGTACAACGATTGAAGGAGGTTTCAAATGCGCAATCAAGGAAATGTATCAGAAGCGGGTGCGATGGATTACGGTGCTGTCGCCGGTATTATTCTGTTAATCCTGATATTCGAGGTAATACCGGGAACACAGATAGGAAGACTCGCTGCGAAAACGGTTGAAACTGAAATGCAGGGATTTGACCCGGGAGAGCTATACGAAACTCCACCTGAACTTCAGGAAGACAACCCGGTTGATGTTGAGAATATAATCCGGAATGAAATACCTGATGTCGTTCAACCCGAACTGGTGATAAGCCTTTCAACCGATACAACCGGTCTTGACCATGCGATTACGGTTGCGATGAACAATCTGACTCATGATGTGAATCCGGCAGCAGACAATATTCCGAATCCCGGAACTTTCATACCGCACAGTGTTCCTCCGGTCTGCACATTCAGACCTGTTCCTGACTATCCGGACATGGCAAGGCAGGCAGGAGTTGAAGGAAGAGTCATACTCCAGGTATTCATATCAGCCGAAGGTAAACCCGTTCAGGTGGTAATCACACAGAGTTCGGGACTGGGAAGTATGGACAGGGCCGCTGAGGAAGCTGCCTGGAACAGCAGCTGGTCCCCCGCGAAAAGAGCCGACAATGTACCTGTTGGTGTATGGACCTCAGTTATCTACAATTTCGTACTCGAATAATCAGTGTATTAAGAACTATTACGGATTTATGCAATATCGCAATTGAGAAACTTCCCGGGACTTACTGAGAACTCTGTCGGAAATAATTTGTATACTTCTCATAAGGCAGAATATCAAACCGGGAAGGTTTTCTATGACCAGAATGATTATAGGAGTTGCAGGAATTGTTTTTCTATCGGGCTGTGTGCCTGAAACCAGATTATCGATCAAAGCATGGGACATTTCGATTGACGGGCTTGCTGATACTGTTCTTGCAGGTGAACCTCAGGGGGCCTTCGATAGTGTAACAGTACTCCCGCTCGACAACACGATCACAGGAATTCCTCTCTGGGCAGTGCACAGCTCAGGAATGGTGAACTGGGATACCAACCCTATGTCAGATCACTTTCTAGCCATCTTCACATGGGAAGATTCCTCCTGGATCGAGTTGGACAGGATTACAATGGTTGACGAATCCATTGACTACATGTTCAATAACGGTGTCAGGCAGGAGTTCATTACTGACAATTTCATCTGGCTTACTGTGGAAGGCGGAATTGGCGCCCATAGTGCTGCGTATGAGCTTCTTACATTTGATGGTGATCATCTGGAAATCAGATTCTCATCCAGTCATTGCAGACCCGCATTCGCGTGGATTGAAAACCTTCCTGTCGACAGCCTGCCTGACCTCCTCCTTGACTGCTCAGATCCGTACATTTTTTTCTATGCCTCCGGTGTAGTTAAGCCCGATATAAGAATTATCAGGTGGGACAGTCGTGACATGCAGATGGTCTCCATGAATCTCCGGAAGCTTCCACCAGATACGGAATATTCTCTCCGGGAACCGGTTAACAGAGCAGTTGAGTTTGCGAGAGCAGGATTGTGGCTGCAGGCTTCTCAGGCTATCGGAGAAGTGCAGACGCTACCAGACACTGTGAGTGATCCAGAAAGGTGGATTATCGGATGGAACGAGGCTCTGATATCACAGAATCTTGAAACCGGAGAGGGTTCTGTTGAATGCGGGTATCCTCTGCTTGGTTATGTTTTCTACGGCGATTACCAGGCTTCGATTGACATCATGAAGCAGTACGCTCCGGGAGAGATTTTCTGCGCTGAATCACCTCTGATCCAGGGAACTGTGGCGCAGGGATGGGAAACCCAATTGTCAGATAATCTCATTTCATGTACTGAATCAGCTCTGGAAGTTGAACCGGAGTTTGCAGCTGCATTCTATCTGCATGGATGGGCTCTTTATCTGTCAGGACAATCCAATTCCAGCATCATTGACGATGTAAAAAGAGCAATTCTCTTTGATCCATCTGAACCGCTGTATGTTCTGTCCCTGGAGTACCTCACCGAGTAACCGAGAATTACTTTCCATCAGGACGCACCACCGTATCGTGTAATGAGGACATCAGTTCTCTGCATTATTCAGTCCGGTTCTTCCACAAGCTCTTCAAAAGTCCTGCGCAGTGAAACAAGGTATTCCGTGAATTCCGGGGATAGCCTTGATCTTGGATCGGGGAGATCTATGGTCTGACGGCGAACTATTCTTCCCGGTCTATGACCTAAAACGACCACCTCCCCTGCAAGGTAGACAGCTTCCTCAATACTGTGGGTCACAAACACTACAGTAGTGGCAGCTTCTTTCCATGTATTCCTCAGATTCTCCTGCAGATCCTGACTGGTTCTGGTATCAAGAGAGCTGAAAGGTTCATCAAGAAGCAGAATGTCAGGCTGTGTCACCAGTGATCTGGCAAGAGCGGCACGCTGCTGCATCCCTCCGGAAAGCTGGTGAGGATAACTTGAACTGAAATCGGATAGTCCGACCGTATCAAGTATTGTTCCCACCTGCTGACGGCGGGTTATCCTGTCAACATTCCCCTTCTTCTTCGCGCGGAGGGGAAATTCAACATTCGCATAGATACTCATCCAGGGGAAAAGCGCTCCCTGCTGAAAGACATAACCTACAACGGGCTGTCTGCCGTCAGCCCTGGTCATCAGTTCGACGTTTCCGCTGTCAGGGATTTCCAGACCGGCAATTGTTCGAAGAAGAGTTGTCTTCCCGCAGCCTGTGGGCCCCAGCACACACAGGAAGCTGCCCTGAGGAACGTCGATACTGACAGGGCCGAGAGCATGGACATTACCGGATTTCTCTCTGAAGGTCTTTACAAGCCCTGTTACACTCAAAGCCGTCATTTTATCTTTCCCTGCTTCTTAGAACCAGTGATTTCTCTCCAAGCGCTTCAAGTCCCTTTGAGAAGAAAGCGCCGATAATTGCGACAATCACCAGACAAGCGAGCATTATGTCATAACGGGACAGCTGGTAAGAATACCTGATAAGGTATCCTATTCCGGAATTCGTCCCGGGGAGCATCTCCGCAGCAATGATAACCATCCAGCATCTTCCGATCCCGAGTTTAAGCCCGTGAAAAATGTCCGGAAGAGCGGATGGGATCATCACATGCCGGAAAACGAAAGCCTTTCGGGCACCCAGAACCTTTGCTGCTTCAAGATGCAGTTTTCGAACACTCCTTACTCCCTGAATGGTACCGAGAATAATCGGAAACACACCTCCCCAGAACAAAATGAAGATCATTCCAAGCTGCATCTCGTTGAAAAGATGCCTCTGATATCTCAGATATGACATACCGAAAAACTGCGTAAGGGTCTCCGATTTAAACAGTATTATTGAAAGGGGAAGAAGAGCGATAGCTGAAAGCGGTCTTGCCATCTCTATCATCAGGGAAAGAAACTTCCTTACATGTCTGGATGCACCCATTATAAGACCGATCGGGATGCCGATAACAACAGCAAGTGAAAATCCAAAAGTTATTCGAACAAGACTTACAGTCATACTCCAGATAAGAGATCCTGTTGATATCTGATCCTGGAACGGATGCACAAGAATTGAGAATACTTCTGCTGGAGAAGGCAGCAGAGTATCGCTGCCCTCTCCGGTAATAAGTACCCACCATAGCAGCAGAAGAAGAGGGATAACCAGACCGGGAAGCCGATTTTTCAAACTTCCGATCCAGGACATATTTCTGCCGTTGCTCTTTGTTAAGATTTAATCTACCTCAGATTCTCCGGCATAAGAGAGAAATCGTAAAGGAAGCAGGCGTCAGCTTCATCATCCTTCTCCGCAAGAGGGCCGGTGAATGCTCCCAGATTTCTCATATTATCAAGAATCGCAACCATATTCTCGAGCCAGTCCTGTGATACCTGCATGCTGTATCCACTGGTCGCCATTGAGATTTCTTCTACTTCAACAGGATTACCAATCCACTCAGCAACTGCAATGGCTGCATCTTCTGGATTATTGTTGATATAGTCAGTTGCCGCCGCGAACAGTCTAAGAGACGCCGCTATTTCCAGCGGTTTCTCAACAATTGCTGTTTCCGTTGCCGCAATCGCGCAACATGGATGATTGCGGAAATCGCCTGGCGGAAGGTCTGAAAGCTCTGCAACGCATCTTCCTATTCCGTTATACTCTGCGAGAGCACAGGCAGGATTGTTTGAGACATACGCATCAATTGTTTCATTCTGAAGCGATGGATTCAGATTGGGTTCTCCCTGTGCGTTGAAAAGAAGAATTTTCGAGCCAGGTTCGGGATTTCCCTGCATGCTCCACGGAATTCCTGCCTCAGTAAGCGCTGATTCGAATATCAGAAGAGCAACAGCCTTAGGGCTTTTGAATCCTATGATCAGCGGTTCTTCGCTTTCATTCACCCAGTTTACGAAACTGTCCCAATCGTAGACCTCTTCATTGTCAATTGATACAACAAGCATATCTCCCCTGCTGTGAAGAGGACTGATTATTTTTATACCGCTTCCCTGGTCAGCACTCGCGGCAAAAGGAATCACACCACCGAAACCTATGTCGAACAGCCCTGCGATCATGTTGTTAGGAACGTTAATGGCTCCCTGTGACTGCACGAATTCGATTTCAGCCACTTTCTTCCCGTCCTCGATGAGAGCATAATAGCTTTCTCCAAGGGGCTCAAGGTAAATACAATAAAGCGCATTCATTCGTTCGCCACGAAGAGCAGATACAAACACAGCCGAATGGTGGTCATGCCTGCAATGACCGACTTTCAGTAGAGACACCTCTACCGAAAGATCAACGACCTGTTCCTGTATAGTGTCATCTGTATCAGTTTGAACCTGATCAGCCTGCTCACCGCATCCGGCAATGATTATTGAAAATATTATTGAAAAGAAAGCACCAGTGATCGAGACATGCTTTTTCATTGCATTTCTCCTTTTGAATTAAAAGTAAGTACTACAGCCTGCAGTATTGAATTTAAAATATCACATTTTTATCCCCTCTGAAAAATTACTCAGCAATCTGCCCTTCGCATTTTTATTGATAAGTATTACTCTGCAAAAAAGCCATCTGATGGTCAAGCTGTAATAACTTCAGACTTTTACTCTTCCGTGATTCCGAATCTATTTCCCTTCGTATTTGTGTTTACTCACTGATATTCGCACGAGTTAACCTTTTCGGCAGGTCCTTATAACAAACATCTTAAGCATGATATCTCCATATATGAAAGATATTACTATCATTTTTCGTAATAATGCGTTTACATCGGGCAGCATCTATAAAAAATA
>JAUXIK010000161.1 GCA_030620995.1 Candidatus Aegiribacteria sp. | reverse complement strand
CCACTACCTGAGAGCAGAAGGTCTGCGGAATGAATAAATCTTGCTTCTGCCATACTATCTGTCATTGCCCAATTACCGGTTGAAGGGTCATATATTTCGCATCGTCTTAGAAATGGACCGCTGGTATAGACGGCTCAGCCCTTCTTGCAACTGAAATGCTGTTCAGCAAAATAATCCTGCCATATAGAGTGGGCACAGCTGCCAGCATGCTTCGAACCATTGCATTATTCAGTTGAAATCGATAATAATCCTTTCTGTCTTAGCGATCTGCTCTTCCACCTGTGCTTTCGATATCGAGTATCCGGAAGCCAGAGTGTCCGATCAGGCGGATGATTACTTCGGAACACTCGTTCCGGATCCCTACCGTTGGCTCGAGGATGTTGATTTATCCCGGCACACACCTGAAGCCGCCGTGTGGTGTGCTTGATTTTCCTTGACCTGATACGTAAACATCTGTATACATCTCATGAGAGTAATGGTGATCCGGTCATGAATGTATGCTCCTCTATCAAGCGGATAAAACGGATCATGACCGGACAGGCACCTGACAAGAGGCTGGGCTGTCGGGCGCTTCACCTTTCACCTGGAGGTGAATGGTGGGCGCTTGCTGCGTATACCCGGACGAATACAAACCCGGACAGCCGAAGAACACTCCTTTATTCCGACTGCTGGATTGCCATTACGAAGAGTTCAGGAATGTGTATGACGAACGCTTCTCAAAACATTACGGCTTCTGGCGTCCCGTCACCGATGAAGTTGTAGAGAAATATCTGAAATGCGGCGATCCACAGTACGGCTTTGCGAGGATCAGGTGTAAAGAATGCGGCGCTGAGTATCTGAGGGCCTTTTCCTGCAAGTGCCGTGGTTTCTGCCAATCCTGCTCGAAGAGGAAGTCATTAGACCTCGCGATCTTCCTTGAAGAAGAACTCTTCAGGCCTGTTTCACACCATCATTGGGTGTGGAGTGTTCCGAAGATGCTCAGGCTGTATTTTCTGCATCACAGGAAACTCTTACCAATGCTCTGCAGATGCGCCTGGGACGCTCTCACGACATTTCTTAATGAAGCCCTTGATCGCAGGGATGTCTTTCCCGGCGGTATCTTTGTTCCGCAGACCTTCGGTGGCATGGCCAACTGGAATCCTCATGTACATGCCCTGATTACTGACACATGCTGGGACAGAGAAGGCAATTACTACCCCATGCCTGAAATAGACACTGCAGATCTCCAGGGGATTGAAAAGCTCTTCGCCGGTCTTGTTTTCACGATACTTCTTGAAGAAGGAATGATCTCAGATAAGCTGGTGGATAAGATGCGGAGCTGGAAGCACAGCGGCTACAGCGTTCACTGCGGCAGGCCCATAGAAGCCTGTGATGCCGATGGTCGTAAGACCCTGAGCGAATACATATCAAGGGCTCCCTTTTCATTGGAAAGGATGAGCTTCAATGAAGGTTCGGACACGGTTCTATACAGGGGAGAACATTTTCATCCCACCCTCGCCAGGAACTTCGATGTCTCAGATCCTTTGGAATGGATAGCTCGCATAACATCGCACATCCCAAAGAAGGGAGCGAAGCAGGTTATCTACTACGGGGCGTACAGCCAGGCATGGCGTGGCCGTGAACGCCGCCAGGGTATCTTACCGACAGCAGCAACCAAAGAGAAATCTGCATCTTCCTGTGAGCATTCCACATTCTCCCGCCGGAGAAGACAGATGTGGGCAACTCTTCTCAAGAAGGTATGGGATGTTGATGCCCTGAAGTGTCCGAAGTGCGGAGGACAGATGAAAGTTATTTCCTTCATCGAACAGCCTTCTGTCATCAGGCGCATCCTGAAACATCTTGATCTCTGGGAGGACCCAAGACCCCCGCCTGAGCCGCTGGAGCGTGTCTGCGAACCATGCGCGGACTACGTTCCATGGCAGGATGATGTGCCTGAGATAGAGGTTGGGTAATGATTCAAGGATCCGACTTCAGTGGGGACGTACATCCTGATACCTAGTCTCCAGTGCATATCTGCCGACAACGATGTTTGACTGTGGTTGTTTCAGGTCGTATGGTCAGTTTCAGGAAGGGAAATGGTAACATCTGGGAACCGATGAGCCGTTTTGGGAGAAGTTATGCGATTTTGGAAAATCCACTTTCCTATTGCTTAAAATACGAAGGATTATTTCCCATTATCTCTTCCCACATACCTTGAGTCACTTCAGTAGTCATCAACTCAAATGAAGAAATATCTACGGTATGACGAGGGCTTTCCCAACTATCACG
>JAUXIK010000019.1 GCA_030620995.1 Candidatus Aegiribacteria sp. | reverse complement strand
GATGGTGTCGTCAACACGCTGTGAAAGATACATGAACCACAGGAATTCCATTCCCCTGGCTCTGGCGTAATCCTTCAGGTGTCCTCCGGCCTGCCAGTATGTAAGTTCAATATCAGCAGATGCCTTGAACTTATTAAGGTCGTAGATCAGGCCAGGGCCACTCCCGCCATCCGTGCTTGTAATACCATAGCACAGGTACTGACTTACCGCGCCGAGTCCTCTTGTGATCCAGGGGTCCTCGGTAGGCAGGACTGCAGTTCTGAGAAGTTCGCCAAGACCGGTTGGTATGTTATTCTTCCTGGCGTATATGGCACTATTTTCAAGCATTGCTTCGGTTTCAGTGTATGAATGCACATTGATGTAGATGATGTCATGGTTGTTGAAGAGTCCGCTGCCATCAACATCCTCCGGGTTTACATACACCATTACCTGTCTATCGGATGGACTTGAATTGTAAAAATCGGCCATTGTGGCGAATACAATCCAGATCCTTGGATCTTCATCTGTATCCGGGATAGGCCCGAGATACTCTGTAACAGTCCCATAAACACTAGCTTCGTTTCCTTCAAAATCAGCGGTCAGTATATCCAGTTCAGCCTGTGTCATCAGGGTATCCCATACAGGGTTACCGTAAGTCCCCGGTCCTGAACCCTCCTTAACCGTGACTGTGTCCTGCACCAGCCAGTAGGCGTGCTCCGTAACGGCCCGGCAAGTGAACTGATGTTCCACAATTGCTCCGGGTTCGGGGAACTCTGAAAGATCGGGAACTTTGAGAATTACCGTATCCCCGATACTCATATCAGCACTTGCCACACCAACTCCCAGGGCCGGTAACAGGAGCGCCGTCAGGATGGCAAGCAAGCCAATCCTGCGCGATCCCGCAAATAATATCATATTCGACCTCCTACTTTAAGCGGTATGCAAACCGCATCAACAAATTTACATGCCTTTTCACAATTCACTGTGCTTTCAGGCATTATTTTCCTTCACCTTTCATACTGGGATCAATCTCCGCCTCCACCAGTTCTGCTACTGACAGGCAACATCATTTCTTCCCAGTTCGAATAGCTGATTTCTCCTTCAAGGGTGGAGAAGATCTGTTCGTATTCTCCCAATCCCCACCTGTCGGCAAAAATGAACCTTTCATTCATGCTTTCGTGGTAGTACCAGATCTCATGAGGGATCCGGTCTCCCTGGAAGAGAAAAGCTTCAATATCATCCGGGGCACCATAGATAACGTATACTCTTCCCCGGTCGGTTTCCCAGCCATCTTTAAAAGCGCCGGAGTATCTCTCACTCTCGCTGCAACGGATCTCGAATTGCTGACGCTGCTCAGTTCGACCCAGCCAGTAGGCAGAGTAGAACCTGACAGCGGCATCTTCTTCAAGGTTGTCATAAATGTCGCGTTCCCGTGCAGATAGAATAAGTCTGAAATGCTCGGGATAAGGCAGTACAGTGACTTCCTCCGGCGATTCCCCGCCGGATTCGGAAATGAGTTCCGCCTCTCTTCGCACCATCAGAAATTTTTCCACTTCAAGGGTATCGCCCTGAATGACAATTTCCAGAACCATTCTATGCAGACCAGAGTTTCGTATAACACGCAAGTCGAGACTATCTACCAGGCTAATCGCATCCGCACCATCGGGTACCGCCAGGGGTACCCAGGGTCGAGCGAATATAATCTCTCCGGCATAGGTTTGCAGTTGACTCTGCATGTGCAGAGTGCAGCCACCTGCGTTATATATCTCTACGTAGTAGTAAAGCGTATGCTCTTCGGGAAGTGTATAACTTCCGCTTGCTGCAGGATATATTATCAGTTCACCCTTTCTAAGAGGGTTAAATGATTCCTCCTGAGCCGGCACAACAGCTTTTGCGAGTTCAATCTCGCTAAGGTGTTCGGGAGATTCAATCCCGACACTACGGGACAGTTGTCCCTCTCTTCCGTTTCCGGCATCCGTTACTACCACATTCAGAACGTATTCTCCGGGCATAACAGAAAGAACAGTACTGTTGACAACCGATCTGTTCTGAGCCCAGATAGTCTCAGAGTTCCATTGGTCAACCGCAACAGTATCTCCATTTCCGGATATCAGTACAATAACCGTAGAAAACCTTGCCATTGAATCCTGATCCATGGAAAGCTGCTCTATATCCAGCTGCTGATAGATTTCCAAACCGAGAGAACCGGTTCCGGTGTAATCGAAAAGCGCTGTATCAATTCCAAAACGGATATCACCCTGGCTGAGTGAAGCAATATTCGAACCGCCAGCGATTCCACAGATCGCTAGAAACGCAATAGTTCTAGAAAATCCTATGCCTTTCCCAGGCATTCCTGACCTCCTCCCATTCCGTATAAAGTTCGAACTCTCCGTATCCGTCATAATCAACGAAACTTACTTCCAGAGGTGGAGTAAAATAAGTCCAGGTCTGACTTGGAAGACTGAAATTCTCAAGTGGTCTGTTCTCGCTGATGTCCGGTTCACCCAGGAGAACATATACTCTCCCCCGGTCCGTATTGATGCCCATTTTATTGAGAACAGAGAAGTGATCCTCTATATAGTCAAGCCTTGTAAGATACTCCTCCAGAGATTCATTCCGAACGGTTCCCGGTGAGGGGTCTCTCCTGTGCCAGAATTCTGCCATCACAGCGTTTTGGCTGGATGGTCCTTCCGCATCGGCGAGAGCCCTCAGTTCTGCTGAACTCGCAATCGGTCTGACCAATTTCCTGGTCAGATCAGGATCCTCTCCCCAGACATCCCAGGATTGAAGGATATCGAGTCTCTTTCTAGAAGCAGCAACAATTTCATCGCCGTACATGACAGCAGTAAGTATTTCGTACTCGCCTGCGTCAAGATCATTGATATCAATTGATACTGTGTATTCAAAACTGATTCCAGAAGCGGTCATATTCATCCATCCCTCGCTCCTGGTAACACCACTCGCGTCCCTCAGGACATATGCGGCATTAAGGGAGTCGGGTTCATTCGGCAGTGAGGGAGCGTATACGTACCAGACAACTTCGGTTGAACCGGAAGCTCTCTGTGTCGTTCCTTCAAGGATTTGAAGACTGCCTGAAGACCAGTAGGCGCTATCCATCAAGGGGACTTCTATTTCTTCCTCCCATGAATAGCTCCTGCCGGTTTCAAGATCCCTCACAATAACTGTCAGCAAATGACTGCCTGTTGGTACGTTCAGAATCGAAAGAGTCTCGTTTACCGGTAATTCGTTCTTTATTACTAATCCACTGTTTCTCACGGTTAACTCACCATCAATGATCGCGGCTACTTCCCAGGAAGCAACCTCCGATCCATTTTCTATCAGAAAGAGCAGATCCTCTTCATCAAGGTGTACAGTCATGTGTACCGCACCACCCTCCTGCTCACGGGCAGGTTCAACATTCCAGGTTACCTGGAAACCGATGAGTACCGAAAGTACCAGTGCAAGAAGTGTCATTCATTCCTTCCGACCGACCGGGGCAGGGATACGTTACCTGCCCCGCGGGTATCTAAAGTCAGCTAAAATGCGAACCCCAGACTGGCTCTATGAACCATTTCCAGTCTGTTCCAATCCGCATAGGCGTAATCGAGGGAGATAGTATTGCTGCCAACAGGGATATTAAATCCCGCTCCAGCCGTAAGACCCTCTTCATCCGTGTTAATACGGTAGCCGCCGCGAAGGGCGAACATATTGTTGTACCAGTACTCGGCACCTATTCCAAGCTGTTCCACGTTATCACTGGGATGAATTCCATCAACTTCTACTGTGAGGAAGTGTGATCCTCTGTTGATGATATCCATCGCCATTCCAAGCCTGAAGGTCATCGGCATTGAGTATGATTCGTATACTTCTGTAGAATCGCCTCCGCTGAACCACGTGGTGTACTCCCCATCGGGAGTAAGCTCTCCGCCGAAGTGCTGTATGGACATTCCAATACGAAGGGTTCTGAAACCCGTATCGTAAAGAGTACCAATATCAACAGCAATTCCGCCTGCAGAGACATCATCCCACTGCTCTCTGACATACTTCACGGTAAGACCCGTGCTGAACCTGTCAGTGAGCATCCTGGAGAAAGAAAGACCTGCAACCATGTCAGTGCATGAAAAAGTCTCTCCCGTTCCTTCGGGGTTTTCAACGGTGGTTACATTCATATCACCGGACTGCAGCATCGCAAATTGAACAGCGAAAGTTCCTATTCCGCTGAACTCCTTTGTTACAACAGCACCACCGTAAAGAATATCTCCAAACCACTGTGTACCGGTGAACTGCACCTGTGTTCCGGTCACTCTTACAAGACAGGCCGGATTCCAGAATGCAGCACTTGGATCATCAGCGGTAGCGACAAACGCTCCACCCATCGCGGTTCCGCGAGCACCCAGTCCGAGTTTCAGGAACTGAGCGCCGGCAGTCCCGACTTTGGCAAAGGACGTTGCCTCGGCAAATGTCGGGAACAGCAGGAAAACGGCGACCGCTACGGTCAGGATTATACCTGTATACTTCATGGTCACTCCTCTCCTACTTAATGATGGCAAATTTGCCGATTACAAAGTCTTCTTCGGTCTCAATACGATAAATGTAAAGACCGGATGTGACTTCCTGATCATTCCTGCTGAGCAGATCCCAGAACTCCGCGCCTTCGTTTCCGCTCCAGCTGCGATGTTCAAGGGTGATCACGTGATCACCGGCAAGTGTATAAATATGAATGTTACACATGGCAGGCAGATGCGTGAAAGATATCTTATCGAAATAAGTCTGCTCCCACGCTGCTGAACCTCTGTAAGGGTTCGGCACAACCCGCACATTCTCTTTCCAGTTGGCATCAGCGGTCATGATCGGCGTTACTGGAAGAGGGGTTCCCTCGATGGTCTGCTTGTAGTTCGATTTGGTGCTTTCCACACCTGTTTCTTCATCGTACGCGCAGACTATGTAGAAGTAGGGATACCCGTTTGTCACACCGGTATCGGTGTATGAGAAAACACCCGGGTCAGGTGATGTAACAAGGGTCCAGCCAGCTGGATCGAAGGTTGATCTGTAGACGTTATATCCACCAAGACCAGCGTAAGATTCGGCGTTAGCACCCCATTCTAGCTGCACCTGACCGTTACCGGCTTCGTAGAACAGAATCGGAGTTGGCGGAAGCTCGGGTACTCCCCAGCCTCCAGCACGATAGTAAGCGTCCAGCATATTGTCCGCTGCTTCGCGCGCGCCGGCCAGGCCCATTCCGACAATCCATCCACCAACGACATGAAGGACGTCACCGTCCGCGAGATCAACAGGTCCGGCTGTAATGAGGAACCTGTAGTCGAAAACGGGATAGTCAAGTGCTATCGGGTTGTCGTAAACGACAGGGAAAGGCCCGGGATTTTCGGGTGTAAATGCTTCAGGAGCAAATTCACTGCCGACCCAGTCGACCATGTAAAGAGGAGCACTGTGCCGACCATTCAGGTCAGGGTTTGCTCCCCACATGTAATTGTATTGCTCTTCATCCGTACCAGGATCGCTCTCCCAGTTCCACCAGGAATGCGAAAGAGGGATAGGGTAACCGTAAACATCTATAGGACGCTCGATTGTACCACCAACCTTCACGATCCAGAAATCAAGAAGTCTCCAGGTGATAAAACCGTTGCATGGAGGATCGATGTTCGGCTCTCCGCTGTCATCCGTGCTTGAACCCGGACTGTCACCGTCCCACATGTAGCTCATGTTCCGGGGAACGACATGGAAGACAGTATCGCCAACGGTCTGTTCCCAGTGGTTCTCCGGCATGCCGTTGCTGAACATGTCAAGACCGGCTTCGTTTACTGTCCAGACAGTATCGGCATAGTCATTAACTGTCCTGAAGAGAATCGTGAAGTGATCACTTACACCATTCTGATCAACATCGTTATCAGGGATTTCATCCTCACCGATGTAGTTGTAGTAGTAGTAGATATTCTCAGGATCATCGGATTCGCGTGGATTATCAGGGTTCTGCTTATAGATGTAATCGTCCTGTTCGCTGGCAGTCGTGCCATTGTCAAAAATGTACTCGAACGTAGCATCAGGGTCGTTGCACCAGATGGCATGACCATCGTAGTAGACAACATCATCGAGATGGCATTCCACGACATCAGCTGTAGCGACATCACAGTCACCTTTGATAGCTACAGCAAATGCATTCAGCGGAACACCGGGGTTACCATATTCGGAATAATGTTCGATCGCGAAATCATTTGCAATGAAATTGTTGTAACCGGGAGTTCCCCAGCCGTAGTTTTCTTCGTAACAGAACATTCCATATGGATCCGGATTATAATCTGAATTCCAATCGTCGTACCCGTAGTGAGTTTCCTCAAGCGCAACGGGACCCGGATTGAGTTTCTCCGCCGGAAATCCTTCGCTCGGGCGCAGTTCCCAGTTACCGTAATCACTGCAGCTTGCGTACTTACGCGCAGTACCTGCAGATGTAACGGGACCATAGACACAAGTCCAGAAATCGCCGCCCCAGAGATAGCTGCTGCCCTCTCCGCCCGGCCATTCCATGGATGGGTAGTTAGTCCATGGGTCACCAAACATACCCATATTCAGAAAGGCACTCCACACGTTGCTCAGGTTGTGCAGAAGCCACACCGCTGGTGGGCGATCATCAGTCATGCTCCGGGGCACTGATACTTCCTGCACTTCCCTGGCAAGGCCGGTACCTGACAGTGTAAACACTGCAAGCACCGTGAGTACCAGGAACCCGCGAGTGTACCTGGAGTTCCTCATACTCTACTTCACCTCCAATTCACATTTCGCTCATACGTGGGGACCCCTGTGGCCTCCTCCGCATGCTTCGCGATTGATGTTATTATTACAGTTATCATTTTTACTTCTCTAATCCGTAAGAGTGAAATTGACAGTTAACGTTGTCCATACACCTACCGGAATACCATTGTTCTGAGCAGGTGTCCAGGAAGTATTCCAGGCTGTAGACAGAGCTGCTTGATCCAGCGAGTTAACCCCGCTTGAGTTGTAAAGTCTCACATCCGAAACGGAACCGTTGGCCGCTACATATACCCACAGAGTGACTGTTCCCTCCACTCCTGCCTGGGCAGCCATTGCCGGATAATCCGGGCGGGGCTGATAGGTGCAGACAGGAAGTACCTCTGCAGGCATGAACCTTGGCGGTCCCATTTCCTCTGACTGACTTCCTCCAAGCTCATCGCCCTGATCAATCGTTTCGACTGTCTCGAGTCCTTCTGTATCCTCATCCAGAGACAACGTTATATCCTGATTGATTTCCTCTACCATTTCTTCAGTTTCCTGCTCGATCTCTTCCTGTTCTTCCTCTACTTCCTCTTCCTGTTCCTCCACGGCATCATCAAACGCAATGTCTGTTTCAACCGCTTCCATCTCGGAATCAGAAGTTCGAGTTGAAAGCCTTCCCAGCTCGTTTGCCGGGAGGAACTCGAAGAACAATATCAGAATGGCAAGCCCAACAATTAATCCCAATTCGAATCTCAGGGAAGGGTGCCCGAATTCGGTTCTGCTCTCAGACATCATCCCTCCTTCAATTGTACAGTCCGAGCTCTTCAGCATTGAACTGAATGCTGTAGAGCTCTTCAAACCGCATGGAGTTAAAAAGACTGACCATATTTTCCATCGGAACCCTTGAATCGATATTGAGCACAACAACATCAAGTTCTTTGTTCTGCTCACGCCAGAACTTGTTACTCAGCCTTCTGAGCTGCTCAGCAACCTGAGGCAGAGGCATATCGTAATCACCGATTCTGGCGATGAGTTCACTGTCATCGTTCCCGGGTTCGACTTGTTTGACCCATACTGTCACGGTCAGGAATTGCTTCCCAAGCTCACTCATTACCTGCGGGTGCGCCTGGGGGAAGCGGACTCTCAGTCCTCCTTCTTCCTTGAACATGGTAGTGGCCATGAAGAAAACAAGCAGCAGAAAAACGATGTCAGCCATCGTTCCGGTAAAGATAGTATTCCCTACTTTCATTCTGCTTTTGAACTTCATTATGCTCCACCTCCCAGTCTTTCCTGGATTGTGATACCGGTCCTGCTGACACCATTCATGCGCAGAACATCAAGGGCTTTTACCATGCCCTCATAATCACAGTCTGGGAAGAATTTGAGGATTACTACAAGTTCGCTTTCCCTTACCACGGATGCAATATCCCCCTGCCTGATGTCAGACAGGACAAGCGTATCCCCGAAGGCAACCTCTCCGAAAACGGGGTTATCCTCCAGAGGAGTTTCACTGCCCAGAAAGGTCCGGATAATACCGGGCCGGACAATGGGGACAAGATTCTCCGCAGCAATAGCTGTTTCCAGGGATATGAACGTTCCTGATGGAACCCCCTTTGCCACTTCCAGATTATTCAGGAGTCTGTCCAGACATGCTGACAGGTTTTCAGCTCTGTCCGCGGCAAGAATCCTTATACCGCTGTGAAGTGTAGTATCCTGGAGGCTCACATCTTCCCCGGCTCTGGCCCTTTGCAGTGGACCATCCGGTGGCGCCTGATCAATCAGGGCCACGTACTCATGGGCTCCCCACTGCTTGACAGTCATGACAAGCCTGTTCGTTTCGTCAATTACAACCTCTTCAGTCTGTTCATCAGGCTTCTTGGGAAGTTTGTAGGAGATGCCTTTCTGGACTTCAAAGGTCGTTGTGACCAGGAAGAAGATCAACAGCAGGAACGCAATGTCGGACATTGAGGCGTCGGGGATTGCCCCGCTTGCTCTCGGTCTGTTACGTATCCGCATCCATGCTCCTTAAAGCTGCTTCAGGTGCTCCATCTCAGACAGCGTATCCACAAGGAATATGCTGGCTTCTTCCATATCGATCACGAATTTGCCAATCCTGGATATGAAGTAGTTATGAGATATCTGGATTGGAATTGCTATAACAAGTCCGGTTGCTGTAGTTATCAGGGCTTCCTGAATACCACCGGCGACCAGGCTTGCTTCAACGTTCTTAGCGGCGGCTATCTCACCGAAAGCTTTGATCATACCCGAAACTGTTCCAAGGAAGCCCAGCATAGGGGCAATACTTGAAACGGAAGCAAGTACGACTATTCCTTTTTCAAGGTAAGCCATCTCAATTCCGCCTGAACTTTCCACCGCTTTTTCAACGGCTTCAAGACCTTTGTCATGACGAAGCAATCCTGCGTGCAGAATGGCTGCTACAGGACCGCTTGTACGCTCGCAAAATTCTTCGGCTCCCTTGACGTCTCCTTTGCGGATGAATCCGCCGAGTTTTTCAAGGAATGGGCCGACATCTATTTTCAGTTTGCCGTAGGTAATAAACCTTTCGACAGTTACCGCGATACCGATCAGCAGAGAAAGCAGAAGTGGATACATGAAGTTTCCACCGGCAATGAACAGATCCGGAAGATCCATACTTGCACTTTGAACTCTTTCTACTTCCTCACCAACAGGGATGTTTTCATCCGCCGATTCGGTCTGTTCTTCCTCAATCTCCGCAGCAATCTCCTGATCTGCGGTTTCCTGGGGACCGGGTTCTCCGGGCTGCGCCCATACAAGGGCGGTCAGCACAAAGAACAGAAGCAGGAATTTTCGCATCTAATATCACTCCTTCTTTACATTCAGATGCCGGGGACTAATTCCCGGTCTGAATGGAAGAATTCAGTCTACCATTCAAATCCCAGACCGAACCTGATCATCCGTGGTCTGCTAAATACATAGGGATTACCCATACTACCCGTCGGATCGTGATCGGGTTCTCCATCTCCATCCATGTCAGCATCGTACCATGCTGCATCAAGGGAGTTGATATTCTGCCTGCCGAAGAGGTTGCTGATCTGACACCAGGCATTAAGTGAAGTGGAACTTAACCAGAATGTCTTGTTTACCTTGAGAGTGGTCGACATCGTCCAGGGATACCTGCTTCCGCCGATCTCCGGCATTGCAGTCCCCTGGTTGGATGCGTCGTAAGGGTATCCGCTGGCGGCGCTCCATGAAACGTGTACGCCTGTTCCCTCAAGGAACGGGGTGTCGCCGATTCTGGGACCTTCACCCTGAGGAATGCGGAAGTCTGCTTCAAGATTGATAACATGTCTCCGATCCCAGCTAAGATAGGATTCCTTCTTCGGAATGATGAATCCCGCCCAGACGTATACATAATTCTGGGTAGCGCTGGAACTCTTGCCCATGGCAACTGAATATGTGTAGTTGACACTGCCTGACCAGAAATCGCTGGGACGTCTCGAAAGGTTAAGCTCAACTCCTCTGACGTTTCCGTAATCACCGTTGATATAGAGATCATACGCGTCAACCGCGCTGTAGAAATTATTCTGCATGTCAACCTGACCGGTGATGTCCTTGTAGTAGCCGGTTACATTTATCAGGGTGATGTCATCAAACTGGTGCTTCACACCCACCTCGTAGGAGATTGTCTCCTCAGGGGAAAGGTCGGGGTTTCCAACGATCGGGAATGCACCGGAAAGATCAAAGTCTGATCCGTTGTACATTCTGTCAAAAGCTGGAGTCTGGAAGTAGTGACCGTATGTAAAGTGAAGAACATCGCGTTCGGTAATCGGATGTGAGAATCCGACTCGGGGACTGAGGTGGTATTTCACCGGAACGCTTATCGGGTTGATGATATGATCTGGATCGTCAGGAGTGGTACCCGGTTCGATCGGATTCGTCGGATCCGCGGGATAATTATCGAAGTTCGGATCGAAATAATCGAAGCGGAGACCGGCGTTAACGATCATTCCCCTGTACTCCATCTTATCCTGTATGTAGGCAGAGCCGGAGTTGGGGAAAACATGATAGCGGTTCATGTAGATATTGCCGCCTGAGGCTGTGTCTACATATGAATCAAAGATATCGTAGTACTTCGCTTCAGCACCGGCCTTCAGCTGATGCTGCTGGCTGACCTGGCTTACGATATCAGCTCTGAATGTTGATGTGGTGCTTCTGACCTCAGCCAGGGCATAGCGGCTTGCGCCGGCCCTGTAGAAACCGTCAAAATCCTGAGTTCTGGAAGGACTGTAGTTCAGCCAGTCATCCCAGGAGAAGTCTTCTCCAAGCCATTCGGTAGTGTAGGTAGTGTCTTCCGGATCGTTTCTGATCTTGCGGTGGTAATAAGCCTGATACTGATTGAGTTTTATCTCCATGAAGGTCGCGTCACTCAATGTCTGGGTGACGGCGGCGCCAAGACTGTAGTTCTCATAGAATCTTGTCGGGAGACCGTAGAGAATATCTCTTCCCCAGGCGATGGTGTCGCCATAAGTTTCAGATTCTGGAACAGTGTCGATGTATGGCACTTCAAATCTGTGCCAGGACCAGGTGCCATAACCGGAGGTTCTGTCCATGTAGTAACCGGTAAGGTTTATCTTGGTTCTGGGGTTGGGCTTATAAGTGAGCTTCACGTTGCCGGTGTAGGATTCACTCCAGTCGTTGAATCCGTAACCGTACCTTCCGTACTCACCTCCGCCAACCTGAACCCATTCCCCGGAAACGAACATCCGCATATCACCGGGAATATTCACACCAATGGCGGGAAGAAGGTAACTGGTAAGAGGTTCAGGTCCGCCAATTGCAGTTTCAGCATTGAGGTATGCCTCTGAAAATGGACCTATGTTGCTCCATCTCCATCCGCTGTTCGGATGTGCGGGATCAATACCGCCCCAGTGCCAGTCGCTGGCAAGACCAAGAGCTTCCCAGTTGTTGCCGTTGCAGCTTATCTCGCCGGTGTAATCGCTTCCACCCTCACGGGTGACGATGTTGATAATAGCGGACTGCGCGTTTCCATACTCCGCTCCGAAACCACCGGATATGGTTGACATCTCGGCAACAGAGGCCAGGGGAATGTCACTGTTGAAAGAATTATTGGTAGGATCCATCTGAGCAATGCCGTCTACCAGGTAAACGACCTCACCGGCACGGCCACCGCGCACGTGAAGACCGCCGCGACTGGTGGCTCCGGCCTGCCGGTTCACAATATCCGCGATTCCGGCTACCGGCATGGTTTTGATTTCCTCACGACTAACCACATGAAATGACTCAGTGGCATCCATCATGATCATTCCTCTTGAATCCGTTACTGTAATGGTAGTACTACCAACAGTAGCGATGTCAAGACTGAAATTCATGGGAGTTGTCTGATCGACTACGACCGCTACTCCCTCTGCTGTCTTAGTGCTCATTCCAACCATGCTGGCACTTATACTGAAAGTACCAGGCTGCAGGTTGATTATGAAATACTCTCCGTTTGCATCCGTCATTGCGCCGTAGGATGTTCCCACGACCATAACAGTGGCACCAATGAGTGGTTCACCGGAAGTATCGGTAATACGTCCGGCAATTTTGCCTGTGGTACCGGCTGTTACTGACAGAGCCACGAACAGCACAAGCACAAAAGACATTATCGTTGCTTTTCTAAGCACCGCTGCAGCTCCTTTCTTCTACTCGCAGCCCATGCTGCGAAAAAAATAACTTTCGATTCTGAAGAAAGCCCCGCGACACCTCCCTTATTACTTCTTCAGAAGTCGCACAAACCATTAACGTTAATACATTTGTTAACACATCTGAACAGTCCTGAGAGTATACCTCCCTTAAAAAATATTGGCTGGAATTGAACATAAGGTAGGCAAAAACTTGAGTCAAGACGCTTTTTCACGATATTTGTTCGTTCTGTACGGATATTCTGCACCTTCTCATCTCGTTTCTCCCGATATCTAAAAACACTTAACTATGATCTTAGTTCCCCGTATTGAATCACATATGCATGTGTTTTTGCTATTTTCGCGTACACACACCAGAGCGTCATGTTTATGGGGGACACCCACCGGAGCGTCATGTTTTTTGGGGACACGCACCAGAGAGTGCATGTCCCCATATGCTTAGCCTCCTATTCCCAGCAGTCGCGGAATGGTTGGAATCCAGTCGAACATCAAAAACTGACACCGCCCGATGAGCAGGCTTATTCTTGCCATTATCGTGTAACCGAAACTCGCTCCGAACGATATCATCAGGATTGTTATTCCCACATTCGCGGTTCTGCCCACGATTCCGGTATGCGCCTTTGAAAAGAAGAAGTAGACAAGACCGGAAACTACGCCCACGACAAGGACTATACTGCTGAAAATATCCCAGGCTCCGCCGGAGCTGATCGAGATAATCGTACCTTTAACCTGTGCCATCGCGTTTGTCTGAAAGAAACCTAC
This sequence comes from Candidatus Aegiribacteria sp., assembly GCA_030620995.1. Lineage (GTDB taxonomy): Bacteria > Fermentibacterota > Fermentibacteria > Fermentibacterales > JCC-6 > Aegiribacteria. The sequence goes on along the minus strand of JAUXIK010000019.1, from coordinate 32,999 downwards.
CATGTTCACTCCGGCTCCGGCTCCGATTATCATTCCGAGCGCCATACGTGAGAGCCCTGCTATCTTCGGTATTATCCTTGCCAGCATGAACAGCGCGAATATTCCTGGAATTATCCATACCCAGTTGAATCCGCCGTCCTCCGGAAACATCTGCTGCCACCAGTTCGGCTTGAGTACATTCTCAATAGTATAAATAACCCAGTAGCCCGCGCTCATGCCGACGAACAGATGTTCGGCAAACTTGTAGAACGGATTGTCTCTATAAAGGAAGCTGTAAAGGCAGAGAGTCAGCATTGCTCCCAGCCAGATGCCGAGTATTTCCCAGTTCATCCTCTGCCTCCTTTCTTCTTCTGCGTGAAGTATGCCAGGTTGCCTATTATGATGAAGCTCATTATCACCAGATGCGCGATGGATTGGGGAGCCATTCCCTTAACTGCCTGGCCGTCCTGAATCCCCACAAGAGTTTCATAGTCAGCAGCTCCCTTCAATCCGCCAAGCATCCCGACCATCTGACCGGTCTGCAGATACGCGTAGAACTGCGGGGCACTGACAGCGGTGCATCCGCCGCCAACAGGCACTCCGAATCTGTCCCCTGCCATCATGACCCATGCCGGTATACCCGGATCGCCTGCTGACAGCGTAATGATGAGATCAAAACTGGTAAGATCGGATATGTATTCAAGCATAGGGATCTCGTCCCACGAAAGGTTATCCCTGTCCGTCGGGAATACCGCGTTCATGCTCGAACCGAGGCGGACTATCATGATCCCGCCGCCGGTCTTGTATCCAAGGTTGCACCAGTCCTCGTACTGTACTTTTCCGAGACTGTCTGCTACACTGGACATGACTTCCTGCCCCAGGCTCGCTCCCTGCGGCCAGAGCGCCATACCTACCACATTGATATCTTTTCTCATTAGATGGGTCACGAGAGCAATGGCCATAGGCTGCAGTTCAGGCATGGTTGAAGGATCATAATCGAAGCTCAGCAGAACATCAGAACCGGAAGGCAATGCATCGACGTATTCGTACATGTCCCTGCTGGGCTCAGCCCCTACTGGGTTTGGGAAGATGAGATTTAGTGTAAGAGGAATAATTACAGACAGCGCGATAAGGATGAAGATTATCCTTCTGTCCATATTTCCGAGTTTTTCTAATATTTTTTCGAGTTTTTCTAATATGGAGGCCATCAGTCCGTACCTCCCAGATAACTCCGCTCGATTCCGAAGATCATTCGGAGGGAAGTGGACACGACTCCCATTGCTGCTCCTATCATGACAGCTCTCTGCCCTGCGGTATTGGGAATGCTCATGAGCCAGACTTTGGCAAGCGGAATCTTATCCCAGATCATGGCTCCGATCGGAACCTGTCCGAGCATTACGATAAACGCGGATGTGAGAAGAAGAGTTGCCCTCCAGTTGGATGCGCGGAACGCTCTGAAGGCGGCGGAAGCAACAAAGAAAGCAAGCAGGCTGAACATTGTCGCGCCCATCGGAGCGACCATATTCATGAACATGAAGTCGAAAGGTCTGGCTGCTGTTACGCCGTAGATCAGACCGGTCACGAACATCAGCATAAAACCGATAATGGTTACCGGGCTGTATTTCCAGTTCTTCAGCTTCAGTTTGATCTTCCTGAAATGCACGTGCATGAGGTTAAGCGCTCCGAGGAAAATAGCCGCTGACGCAACGATCATATACCATTCCTGGAGGTTGTCTCCCAGAAACTTGATCGGCTGGTGCGGAACAAAGAAATGGAGAACCATTATCATGCCTGTAACGAAGGTTATCGAAAGCGGTAATATGAGTCTCATGCCGGCCTCCTAATTCACGGTTACGAGTTTGCGGAGAAACTCGGCAACACTCTTCATTGGAGACCAGAAGTCTCCTATGGACGCGGCTATGACACCGGCTACGATAAGAATGACGAAAAAAAGCTTGCCCGCGTCCTGCCCCTTGAGGCTGCCAAGCAGCTTTGGCTCACGCGAAAGATAGGCGCTTGCCGCGAACAGCTCCTCGCCGATCAGAGTATAATCGCATGCCGCTACGAAGAATGGTATCTGGCTGGGCATGGCGGTTCCGGCTATCTGTATGGCTCCCACGCTTCTTCCCGTTTCCGCAAGGATTAGGCTTTCCGCGTAGAAACAACCCAGTAGAAATATCGCAGCCGGTTTCTCTCTGACCATGATCCCGTCCACACCTGCTGCGTATCCGAACTGGTCATCCGTAAGGTACTGTATGTTTTCCTTATTAAAGGCGTCCGATCTTCCTGCCTGAAGATACCCTTCCTTGACCACTTCCTGCGCGACACTCATGACAACGCTTCTACTTGTTGGAACAAGCAATGGAGATCCATACTCGGCGGTTTTTCTCGCGACTCTTCCGAGAATGACTATGCTTGCGATCGTCTGGATATTATCCATATCCATTATGCCGGGTATGTATAGAACAGGTTTACCCATTTCGGTTGCCCTGCCTACAGCATCATCAACCGCCGCCAGTCCTGCTATTTCGCGAATGTAGAGTTCTTTTCCCCGTTTTCCGCTTTCGATATAGTAAACTATGACTGCCATTATCAAAGAAAGGATAATAAGCATTCCAACGCGTCCGGAATAGAACCACTGGGCGGATGAAACTGCCTGCACCTCATCGGAACAGGCTTCAGCAGCTCCTCCGCGGAAGGAAAGTATCCAGTAAGTGTAAGTAGTGCCGTTCCTGGCTGAATCATCGGTATAATCCGTGAAATTTCCAGTCAGAGTCGTGATCAGCTCATCTGAACCGGCGGGATCTCTCCTCATTATTCCAAGAGAATCCGGCCTGATTCCTTCGCTTTCCATGATCCAGCTCAGTTTAACCTTACCGCCTTCATCATTGGGAATATCGGATGCCTGCAGATCAATAGCCCTGCACACTTCCAATTCCAAAGCTGCTTCAGTCACGACGCTTTCGGGCGGGTCTGTATTATCGGCCAGAGCAAGCCCTGCCAGAGATACCAGCAGAACCGCAATAACGGCCGAAAGGTTTCTCATGTTCCCTCCTTCCAGTTAAAGATGATGCCCCTGGAAAACCAGAGGCATCTTCTTTTCAAAATAAATCACAATCACTTTGCAATATTCTATTCCTCAATCAGCTCCACATTCGCTCGTGGAACTGTAGCGGTTTCTCCATTTTCGAATTCAACTTCCAGCACTCTTACAAGAGCTTCAGAATCAAGCACCTGAAGCTCCGCGGGGAGCGCTGCCACTCTACCCAGTTTTCCGAAGTAAGGTGCGCGAATACAGCGTATCGGGGATCCGATATCCATGGCGCCGGCCTGCTTATCCGAACCGATGGCACTGAGCGCTTCATCAACGGGGATAACCAGTTCAGGACGCATGACACCCGCCCTTATCTGAGTAGCGCCGTTTACGCTGGTAAGCATACCCTCTCGAGAGCGGAGAAGATCAAAAGTGCCATGAGCCATGGTCATCCTTCCGAAACCTTCTGTAAGGATAAGCGTTATGCCTTTCTTCTCGTGTCCGGTTATGGCAACACCAAGATCATATCCGAGAAATTTCTTAAGATCCTTATCATCAAAACCGCCCACTATTATCGCATTGACTCCGATGGCGATAGCCTTTTTAAGGGTTTCGTATGAGACAAAAGAACCGCCAAGAAGAATCCTGCCTCTGCATGATTCATCAATAAGGTCTCCTGTGAGTTCCTGATCCGGACTATCCACACAAACCTTGAGCTCCCCGCGGGTTTCGCCGCCTATCCCGAAAATACCCTGAACGAACGTCGCGGTGGCCTCGATGATAACGCCCTCGTTTTCAAGTATTTCAGCAACCGTTCCCTTTATATAAGCATCGATCTCCACAGGGATGGGAGGCTCACGAAGAACAGCCTGACCGGTTATATTGTTATAGCTTTCAAATGTACCTTTTATAGGTGACCTTACAGTGTTCTTGAAAAGACCGAATAAGCCTTTTGTCTGACCTACCGGTTCGTTTTCCTCAAGCGGGTCGCCCTCCTTCTTGAAGAGAAGCTCAGGGATATCTCCCGGCGGCATCCCCATGATGTTCGCGATGTTTATCATCTTGACATTACCTGGAAGCTCCGTCCGGGCGACAACGGTTTCCGCGGATACCGAATCGCCGACATTAACCAGAGTTTCTCCGGCAAGGGGCAGTCTTCTCTCTTTCCGGACTTCAGTAACACTCGCGACTCTCAATCCAGGTGTATATGCAAAAGCCATTATTCGCTCCCCTCCAGATTCAGAAATCTGTCCGGATATATATCAAGCGCCTTTGCCCACTCCTGAAGTTTTGCGATTCTCGTTGAATCATCCTCGGGAAGATTGAAAGGCTGTCTTCCTCTTCCGTCAAATACCAGACCGACAACACCGCCTTCGAGTTCGCCGATCCATTCGACACCGGGACCGGAACCGACATCAAGATTCTTCGCAGGTTTGATCACAGCTTGAACTTTCTCTCCGACTCCAAGGGGGAGAACGAACATTTTTCCACGCTCTATCTGAAGTTCCTCTGATGATCCGTCAGGCATTTTCAAACTGACATCGGCGAGAACGTCCGTTTTTTTCAGCTGTCCGGAAGGAGCCACACAGGATCCGAGTCGTATCAGGCAGTCTTTATCGAATACCTCTGTGGCAGCCTGCGGCAGTACTTCTGAAAGCACTCCGAGCTGAGGCATCATGAAAATCGAGTCCACCGCCAGCATCGTCACTCCCTCGGGGAGGAAGGCATCTATGACCATGAGAGCGGCCTGGCTTCTCCTCGGTGCGTGAGAGAGAACTCCTCCTGATCCGATCAGCAGATCAAGATTCATCATATTTACCAGAGTTGCACCGGTCTGTGTCTGCTCGAAAGCATCGCCGATCGTTCTCTCCTGGGCGACACCCTTCAGACCGGTAGCCAGTTCCTTATGCTGTACGAGAGCAAGCCTGAGAGCCTCTCTCGCAATCGCCTGTTCAACAATAAGCTCTTTAAGCATTTGCGGAATGGTCGTTGGACGGATCATCTTGTTTCTGATCCTGTTTCTTAGATCCGCCTCATCCATATGGAAAGGAACCCAGCGCATGACATTATCAAACCCGGCACTTGCAAGAACATTGGATACACTGTAACTAAGACCCAGATTCGCGGATACGGTTCGGTTGAAAACAGTCTCTTCTCCACTATGGAAAACGCTGAAGACATCAGTTGTCGCCCCGCCTATATCAACACCCATCACTTCGATATTCTCTTGCTTCGCCACAATCTCGATCAGTTTCCCCACAGCGCCCGGAGTGGGCATGACGGGAACCTGCTTCCATTTATCGTCAACGTAATGCCCTGCCCACTTCATCAGCCTTGGATAACCCGGAGCCTGAGCCATGACATGCTCCATGAACAGTTCATGAATTATATCCCTTGCAGGAGTGAGATTTTCCCTCTCGAGAACAGGTCGAAGATTGTCCACTATCTTCAATTCAACCTTATCTCCCAGTTCTTTTGCGACTTCTCCGGCAGCATCCTTATTACCGGCATATATGACGGGAAGCTTATAGCCTACGCCAAATCTGGGTTTGGGATCCGCAGCTTTAATAATTTCCGCAAGTTCAACTACATGATCGATCGTACCGCCGTCGATACCTCCGGAGAGGAGGATCATATCGGGCCTCAATCGCCTGATGTCCGCAACTTTCTCATGTGCGAGCCTGCCGTCGTTGGACGCAACGACATCCATGACGATGGCACCGGCACCGAGTGCTGCGCGCTGGGCGCTTTCACCGGTCATTGATTTGACAACTCCGGCTACAGTCATCTGAAGACCGCCTCCGGCGGAAGAAGTGGACATATAGATATCCACTCCGTCAGGGCTGTCGGGAGACACCTGAACAGTACTTCCGTCAGCCTTCAGGAATTTACGTCCTTCGAGATCTTCGATTTCACCTACCGCGTTAAGCACTCCTTTGGTTACATCCTCAGCGGGAGCCTCGACAGTGGTTGGGGCCTCTCCTCTTCGGATGAGACGATACTCACCATCCCTTTTTTCGATGAGAATAGCTTTTGTAGTGGTACTGCCGCAGTCCGTCGCCATAATTCTGGTAATTTCTTTATCGGCCACCGCCATTAACCTCCTTCTTCTTTATTAATATCCCTGCTCCTGCGTATGAGCCGGCTCCAGAAGGTCTTTCTTCTCCGTTTTTCCTTCCGGCGAGTCTCCTTCAGATCCCTGCGGCTCTGAATGTCACGAGCATTTTCTTCTTCAATCATAATCGTAAGCTTCTCTATGTTTTCTCTGTTTTCTATCATCCGGATGAACTTGTAGTAATTCCCGGATTGAACTACAAGTGAAATAACCGGATTAGCGAATATAAGCATCTGATTCCCCAGAAACGACAAAGGTTTTATCGATTCCAGGAATATTATTGCCGGTACCGTTAACTGCCTCTGCACGATACCCTTTGCAATATTCTCCATGAGTTCCGAGTAATCCTCGGTGCCCTCCAGATCAATTAGATCATGGCTGCCCGGTGGTATGTGTCCTGATGTATTCAAGGACTTCCTTTCTGTTTCCTGAAAACTGCACTGACATTCCCCTGAATTTCGCAAGCCTGGTTGGCTGTGGGAATGGGCTCAGAAGAACACCGTATTTATCAGGAACTATACTCCTGATCTGCTTCCAGGTCTTGCGTTCCGTACCAAGGAGGGATTTCTTGCTTACACCCTCATAGCCCATCCTGAATCTGATAGGAAGGAAATATGTCCACCCTGAGAGGAACAGTACGAAAGCAAACACAAGTCCCCACCAGAGATTATTCCCCATGACCACAGCTGCCAGTAAACCGGAGAGGAGAATGATCGAGACGTATGCTACCGTTGCCCGGGGGCGCTCGCCGGCAGGATGGGAAATCCATTCAAGTATCGCTTCGGGCTTTTCAGTAGTATCTGTCACTGTTCCTCTTCATCCGGAGGCTCCACGATACAAAGCTCCTTGACAGCCTGAACTTCGTTCAGCCTGAGAACCGGTGTGTTCACCGGCGCGTCTGTAACAAGATAGGGCTTTTCCTCAACTTCTTTTGAAATGGAGATCATGGCCTCGGCAAAAGCATCGAGATCCTCAAGCCCTTCAGTTTCCGTAGGTTCTATCATCATCGCTTCATGCACAATCAGTGGAAAATACACTGTTGGAGCGTGAAAGCCGTAGTCAAGGAGCCTCTTCGCCATATCCAGCGTCTTCACACCCTTCTCCGCCTGTCTGTCTCCGGAGAGAACGAATTCATGCATGCATGGACCGTTATTGAAAGGAATATCAAAATACTCCTCGAGTCTCGCTTTCAGGTAATTAGCGTTTATCAGAGCGTTCTCGGTTACTTCCCTGAGTCCGGCAGCGCCAAGGGTTCTGATATAAGCGAAAGCTTTGTAAAGTACACCTGTATTGCCGTAGAACGCCAGCAGTCTTCCGAATGAATTCTGCTTTTTACTCAGCGAATAACTGCCGTCCTCATTCTGAATCACCACCGGATCGGGAAAGAATTGTGCCAGTTCCGCCGTGCATGCCACTGGTCCGGCGCCGGGGCCGCCTCCTCCATGGGGTGTGGCAAAAGTCTTATGCAGGTTGAGATGGCAGACATCAAATCCCATATCACCAGGCCTGGCAACTCCCAGAAGAGCGTTCATATTGGCGCCATCCATGTAATTCAATCCTCCGGCCTCATGAACAATCGAGGTGAGTTCCTCTATTCTCGATTCAAAAAGACCGAGAGTATTCGGATTGGTCAGCATGAACGCGGCCGTATTCGGGCCGGCCTTTTCCCGCAGGTCATCAGGATCAACCTCGCCGAATTCGTTTGACTTCACTCCAATGATCACGCAATCGGCAAGAGTTGAAGTCGCGGGATTCGTGCCATGAGCGGAATCAGGCATGAGAACTTCGTTTCTGTGTTTCTCTCCTATGCTCTCAAGATAACTCTTTATGAGCATCAGACCGCAGAACTCTCCCTGTGCGCCGGCGGCAGGCTGAAGAGATGCTCCTTCAAAGCCGGTTATTTCGCAGAAAAATTCTTCAAGCTTGTACATTATTGAAAGAGTTCCGGCAGCCATGTCTTCAGGGACAAGCGGGTGTATTCCTGAGAGTCCCGGTAATCTGGCAAGATTCTCGAAGTGCTTCGGATTGTATTTCATAGTACAGGAGCCAAGAGGATACATGCCCTTATCCACATGGTAATTCATGGTGCTCAGGTTCACGAAATGCCGCATAACCTGACCTTCCGTTACCTCAGGCAGGCCAACTTCACCATTTCTGGACAGATTCGCGGGAATACTCGCGGAGGCTGGTACATCAAGGATGGGAAGAGAAGAACCAATTCTGCCGGGGCTGCTCATTTCGAAAATGGTTTTCATCGGCCACCACCCCTGCAGATTTCAGAAACAGATTTCACGTAGAGATCCATCTCCTCTTTTGTCCTTTTTTCAGTTACGGTTATCAGCATAACTCCCTCACCGAGTTCAACAATGGGAAGCCCTGCCAGAATACCTTCCTCCATCAGACCATCGTGAATTTCCAGAGATGAGACAGGAAATGATACAGCAAACTCTCTGAAGAAAGGCGTATCTGTAAATACGCTGCTCACACCGGGAATTTCCAGCAGTTTCTGGTGAAGATAATGACTTTTTTGGAAGCACTGGTTCGATACTTCCCTGAATCCCGACTCTCCCATCAGAGATAGATAGACTGTATTCGCAAGAGCCATCAGAGCCTGATTGGAACAGATATTACTTGTAGCCTTTTCCCTGCGTATGTGCTGTTCTCTTGTCTGAAGGGTCAGTACGTATCCTACCTGGTCGGCCCGGTCGGAAGTTCTTCCGATGATCCTGCCCGGCATCTTTCTCGCAAGTTTTTTCCGTGCCGCCATGAAACCGATATACGGACCGCCATAGGACATAGGGATGCCCATGCTCTGGCCTTCTCCGACTACGATATCAGCTCCTGCATCGCCGGGTGAACGGAGAAGCGGAAGCGCTACAGGATCCGCGGCGACAATAAGCAATCCTTTATGTTCATGAATCAGATCAGCTATTGGCTGAAGATCCTCAATCAGTCCGAAGTAGCTCGGGTACTGAACAAGTATTGCCGCAGTTCCGCCTTCAATCAATTTCGCTGCAATAGAAAGATCAAGTGTGCCATCCTCAAGAAATGGAATTTCATTGATCTCAAAGTCATCTCTTTTAAGGTAGGTTCGTACAACATCAGCCCACCGGGGATTCAGTGATCCCGCAATGAGGATTCTCTGCTTTCGGGTTACTCTCATCGCCATCAGACATGCTTCAGCGGCAGCGGAAGCGCCGTCGTACATGGAAGCATTTGCCGCTTCCATACCGGTCAGTCTGGCAATCATCGACTGATATTCGAAAACAGCCTGGAGCGTCCCCTGGCTGACCTCAGCCTGATAAGGTGTATATGCTGTATAGAATTCACTTCGAAGCAGAACATGATCAACTGCGGCAGGGATGAAATGGTCGTAAGCGCCCGCTCCAAGAAAGCAGATCTTATCCGCTCCGGTATTTCTGCCTGCATATCCTTCAAACTCACGCTGGAGTTCAAGTTCTGAAACAGGATCGGGAAGATCAAGATCTTCTTTGAGCTGGTACTTCAGCGGGATCGATTGAAGAAGGTCGCTGATACCTTCAACACCGATCGCGCGAAACATCTTTTCGAAATGTTCCGCTCGGTTCGGTATGAACCTGCTCATGGATTATTCGCCGATGAATTCAGAGTACGCGGCAGCGCTCTTCAGATTACTGAAACCGGAAGGATCATCAGTGGCAATTACGACAAGCCAGCCCTTTTCGTACGGATCTTCGTTGATAAGCGCGGGTTCGTCTTCGAGATCAACATTTACACGTATGATCTTCCCGTCAAAGGGAGCATAGAAATCTTCAGCGGTCTTTACTGCTTCAAGAGAGCCAATAGTATCTCCGGTACTTAATTCTTCCAGTCCGGGAAATTCAACCATGACAATTTCACCCATCTGATCCTGGGCGTAATAAGTCAGACCCATCATGTATTCACCATTACCGAGATCTTTCACCCATTCGTGCGAGTCAGTGTAGCGGAGACCTTCCGGAATGTTCGACATATCTTCCTCCTTGTATTCCTGATTATTCCTGATTACTTCCTGCTGCCATCCTTGTAGAACGGCAGTTTAACAGTTTTGACAGGGATTCTTTTCCCTCGTACTTCAGCTTCCAGTTCAGTTCCGCTCTTATGGAAACCTTTTTCGACAAAAGCAAGACAGACTCCGTGTCCCAGTGCCGGTGCAAGTGATCCGCTGGTAACGATACCAACCTTGCGATCGCCCTCGAACAGTTCAGCGCCATGCCTGGGGAATCCTTTGCCTGTTACCTCAAGACCTACGATATACCGGTCCGGTTTCTCCTTCTTCTGCCGGGCCATTACTTCACGACCGATGAATTCCTTATCTGTCTTCAGTTTCACAACCCAGCCGAGTCTGGCTTCGATGGGAGTTGTGGTGTGATCGATATCATTGCCGTACAGAACGTAACCCACCTCAAGCCGAAGCGTATCTCTGGCGCCAAGACCCACCGGTTTGATCTCATATTCTTCACCGGCTTTCATGACGGCATCCCATACATCCGCGGCGTCATCGGATTTAATGTAAATCTCGAACCCGTCCTCACCGGTGTATCCGGTTCTCGCGATCAGGGCCTCTTTATTCGCAAATGCGCCTGAGGCATGGCAGTAATAGCCTATGCTTTCCAGATCTACGTCAGTAAGCTTCATGGCGACTTTCTGCGCATCAGGTCCCTGAATGGCGACCAGCCCGATATCGTCGCTTTCATTCGTCAGAGTCATGTCGTACCCGGTGGTATGATTGTTGACCCAGGCCCAGTCCTTTTCGATATTGGATCCGTTAACTACCATGAGAAATTCTTTATCTGATATTCGGTATACTATCAGGTCATCGACTATTCCCCCGTCGGGGTAGCACATGGTCGAATAATATGCCTTGCCCGGTTCCACATCGGAGTCGTTGGTCAGAAGGTAGTCGAGGAATCTCGATGCATCCTTTCCCTTTACTCTGAACTCACCCATGTGAGAAAGATCAAAAATACCTACACTCTTCCGGACAGCATTGTGTTCTTCCTTTACAGTTGTATACTTTATGGGCATTATGTAACCCGCAAAGGATTCCAGTTTTGCTCCAAGGCTCACATGCCTGTCGTACAGAGGTGTTTTTTTGTCCATATTGTTTCTCCTGTACTAAACTTTTTTAAGAAATATCATCAGAATATACGGGAATGAATTTACATAAACGGGAAACAAAATGCAATGAGCAGAAAAGGAACTGAATCACTGAAAAAAGGCAGATCCGGATGAAAATCAGCATTTCACGGAAACTCAGAAATAAGCTCCGCAGGGAAGCCGGCAGATCCGGTGCGCCTGATTGCTTTGACGCGCTCTTTGCCGAAGCTGTCGCAAGAAGATGGTTTCTGAGAATGAGAACTCCATGCTGGAGAACAGATGAAAAACCGAATGCTGACAGAAGGTACAGCCTTCTTTTCCGTAACGGCAGAAAAGCAATAGTCCTTCCTTCAAACCAAAGGGGAATCTCATTCGACAGAATGGCAAAAGCTGAATGTGATTATCTCATAATCGTTGAATTATCTGACAGCCACTCGGGAACGGTGAAAGGCTTTCTTTACTCGTTTGACATACGCAGACCGGGTCGATTGAACTACCGATATAAAATCGCTGATCTGGATCCCAGGAAAATGGAGCATTTCCCGGAGCTACTGAACAGACCGGACAGATTCAAATTCACTTATTTTCTCTGCAGTCTGAGATTACTGATTCAGGGAAACCTTAGAACTCCCCCGCCGCTGGAGAATTCCCATTATTAATGCCTGTGATATCCGACTGGAGCTTAAGGGATGTCTTCGTTATACCCTTGTTTGCGAAGATAAGGAAGCAATTCTTCGACAAGTCCTCTTAGATCTCTTATGGCTACTAACCAGATCCGTTCAGTGAGAACCTCTCCATATTCATGAGCTAAAATGTTTCTCAAACCAATGATTGCATTCCAGGGAACTGAAGGTACTTTTTTTCTGAAATCCTCTGAAAGGTGTTTTGCAGCCTCACCGATTACAAGCAACTGTCTTTCCACGGCATAGCGCAGCATCTTGTCCGTTTCGAAACGGTGCAAGTCAACACCGGCTACAAATCGTTCAATATCATGGGCAGCTGAAATTATATCAAAAATGTGGGCGGCATCTCTTTCATCAGGATGCATAGAGGAGTATCCTCTCCGCCAATATCCTCTTACGACGGATAGGGTTCACCAGAGAATCTTTTTCTATCAGATCCACCTGCGCTCCCATTATTCTCTCAAGGTCTGACTTTATGATTAATAAATCCAGGTAGCTTATCTGTATGTCGGTTTGGAACTCGACCAGGAGATCTATATCGCTTGATTGTGTTGCATCACCTCTTGCATATGAGCCAAAAAGAAACAGATTCTTCACACCATGTTCTTTGCAGTATATCCTGACCTCTCTGATAATTGAATCCGGGATTCCCATTACATACCTCCTGCTAAAATATGTGAAGAGGTTATTATGGTGTCATGTATCTGATACGAACAATATTTCCTGAACCCGCGAGAGGATGCGCTATTTCTCTGCAGTCTGCGATTACTGATTCAGGGAAACTTCAGAACTCCGCCGCCGCTGAAGCAGGATTAATTACCAGCTGATATACCCGTCTACTACACTTCCATGGTTCGGATCTGTCGGCAGGGGGCATGTGATAGTATATGTATCGCCTTCCGGATTCGTTTCATACATGTAAATACTGGCACAGGCGGGGCATTCCATGTCCCAGTTACCCATGACTTCCTCAAGATCACTCAATACTCCGGGATAACAATTGTACAATCCATAGTACATCGCACATCCTGATGCGAGAGACATCATATTACTCCGACAAACTTCAAGATACTCGGAAGGATCGGGCGGCCAGCTGACAACTCCGTTCAGGATGTTTCCGTGCGACATCATTTGGTTTGATGGACAGGCTATGCAGTAATTCTCATCGTCGACCGTAAAGATATACTCACCGTTCACAGGACAGTATATGGAATCAACGGGATATGGAAAGAACTGCTGAAGATCTTCAATGTTGTCAGCAAATTCATTGTACATACCGTAGTACATAGACTGGGCGACTCCCAGCGACACCAGGTATTCATGACAGATCTCCTCAGCGCTGCCGCCGTCGCGCCAGTCTGAACTGTGCCCTGTCACGGGCTGCGTTACGCTCTGACCCGTATCAACACATGCGGTCATTATAATGAATGGAATCAATAGAATACTTGAAAGACGAATCATTTTTCTCATCTCCATCTCCTGTTTTTACTGTTATGTTAACTATCATACATAATGTCAAGAGATTCTGGAAATAAAATCAGTGATTAAATAGAAGAATAGAAAGCACTATTGACTGCAACGATAATTCCGCTCTGCTGGAGATGACAGGCTGCCTGTCACTCTTCGTGCGGGACGAACAGAGGGAACGGATCGATACTGATGAACCCTGTTGAACATCTGAGCGTTTTCCCTGAAGGTTCTGTCATCGATCTGCTGCGGGATGAACGGTTGCTCGTCCGGGGTGTTGTTCTGACCGTTTTCAGGCAAAGTCCAGTTATCCGTGGCAGAGGATGGAACCTGCTGCGTGACAAAGGACTGCTTGATGTTGCTTCTTTGTGCCGCACGATATCGCTTCTGCAGAAGATCGTTGAAATTGAAACCATATCTCGCCGGTAAGGTGTTATCATGGATAGACGTTGCGTAAAAGTTGCTCTTAGGTGTCAAGCTATGCTGGCTGGAACGGGATACCTGGGTTTCCCGAATACCCACGGAATGTTTCTCCATCTGGTATTCATCAAGTCCTGTCTCCCTTATAATGCGGCTTCCTGCTGGTGTTACTCCGATGCGTTCCGGTTCCGCACCTGAGGCACAGGTGAATGTCATGGGTTCATCGGCAGACCCGGTATCTTTCTGAGGATCAACAGTGGATGTACTTCGTTCGAGGGCGATAGCTGACTGGACTGCGGAAACAGGAAAATCCGCAGATCCCGTGGTGAATGTCCTCCGCAGAGAATCAATCTCAGGGAACGGCGTCAGGAGAACAAGAACGATGAACATGATCGATAGTGATATCAGCTGAGTTTTCAATGCACCCCTCCCGGAAAACCTTACATCATACGGAATTATGCAATATTTCATTATATGATGCAAGAGTGGTGTTCAGGTCTCCTCTCCCCTCTCCTGATTTCAGTTATGTTTACTATTATCTATACATTCAGAGGCTCCGGAGATACATCAATAATTGAAGCAAGAGAAGAAAAGATGATTAATACAATTGTGGTTCTCAAGGAGTTCTGATGGTAACAAATCCATTTGTAACTCCGGATAATCTTTCTGAGAAAACTGCTTACTGGCTTGGCCAGATCCAGGCCAGGAACCGATCCAGACCGAATCTGTTTCTCAAACCATCGAAATGCGCCCTTTTAATTATAGACATGCTGCACTATTTCGCTCACCCGGACGGAAGGGTATATCTGCCGTCTACCGAAGCGATAATCCCGCAAATATCCGCACTTCTCCGGTATTGGAGAAATATCAGCGGCACTGTTGTTTTCACGAGGCATTGCCATGAAGGAGAGAATGATCTCGGAATGCTGGGAAAATTCTTCGGTGATTACATACGCTGCGGCAGGCAGGAATCAGAAATAATTTCCCGGCTTGCTCCGTCATCAGATGAAAGGATATTTCAGAAGAATACATATGATGCTTTTCACCGTACCGGTCTCGAGGAGTATCTGAGAGAACTTAACATCGAACAGGTGCTTGTAACAGGAGTTCTGACCCATCTCTGCTGTGAGACCGCAGCGAGATCAGCTTTCGTGAGGGGGTTCGAGGTTTACATTGCCGCAGATGCTCTTACAAGCAGTACTGAAGAACTTCACCTCGGCAGCCTGCTGGGGCTTGCGAACGGTTTTGCGGTCATTTCCGATACCGCTTCCATCTGTTCCATCCAGGATGGGTGAGCTGGCCTTGAATGACGTAACGGTCATCGGCGCCGGACCGGCAGGATGCACTGCAGCTGTTCAATGCCTGAGACTGGGTCTCGATGTCAGGCTCCTGGATACAACGGGCAGAGCAGGCGGCCTGATCAGGGAAGCCCGTCTTATCGAGAACTACCCCGGGCTTTCGGCAATTCCGGGCAGCGAATTTGCTGAAAAACTTTGTTCTCATATTTCAGTATTCGGGATAAAGGTGCTGGATTACCATGCGGATTCAATCGTTCGGATCAATGACGGTTTCGAGATAAGAAGTAATCAGGGGGTGATCGCTTCTGCTTCTGTCATCGTAGCTACAGGAACCGTTCCTGCGGATTATTCAATCCCCGGAAACGCTTCTTCCAGACTGCTTCGATCTATACTGGATGTTCGCAAACCGGTCCCTTCCAATATGATCGTGATCGGGGGGGGTGAAGCAGCGCTCGATTACGCCATGAGCCTCTCGGATGCAGGCTCAAATGTTGATATCCTTGTGAGGAATTCCTGTCTGAGAGCTTGTGGAAGATTGAAAGACGAGGTTGAGACTCGCAGTGGAATCAGAATTTTGTATAATACCGAGCCTGTTTCAATAATCAGTTCGGGAAGCGATCTTCTTGTCAGATATACATCAGATGGCAATAATGGCGAACATCTGGCGGGAGCGGTACTTGCCGCAACAGGGCGAAAGCCTAAGTTACCGGTAATGCCGGATGAACTGAAGCACGGATCAGGCGGCGTTATAACATCGATCCCGGGGCTTTACATCGTTGGAGATGCTTTACTCGGCAGCCTGGGACAGGCAGCAATCGCTGCGGGACATGGACTGCAGGCTGCGGGTTTTGTACGTGATTTTATGAATGGACTGGCTTGATATGAAAGTCATCAGAAAACAGGGTGATCCTGATCTTGCGACTGTGTACATAGCTGAACTGGAGGACGGCGAGTTCATCGAGTTCGTCGAATCAGTCCAGCCTCCCATTCCCGCTTCAGAAAAATGGGTGCTCATCGTATCAACTCTCCGGGGATGTCCGGTTGGCTGCCCGATTTGCGACGCCGGAAACCGATATGCCGGCAAACTCTCCGCTGAGGAAATATTAGATCAAATCGATTATATGGTTAAGAAGCGCTATTCCGATGGAAGAATTCCTGTAAAAAAGTTCAAGATTCAATTCGCGCGGATGGGTGACCCCGCATTTAATCCGGCAGTTCCGGATGTCCTTGAAAAGTTACCTTTCCTGTACGATGCTCCAGGACTTATTCCCTGTATTTCAACGGTTGCCCCGCATGGAACCGACGCGTTCTTCGACAGGTTGGCGGAAATCAAGAACAGGCTGTATCCGCACGGCAATTTCCAGATGCAGTTCTCACTTCACACCACCTCGGAAAATACTCGCCGGGAACTCATTCCGGTAGAAACATGGAGCTTCAGAAAAATGAGTGACTGGGGAAGTGAGTTCTACTGCACCGGTGATCGAAAAATTACGCTTAATTTCGCTCCGGTTGAAGGTTTTCCAGTTGAAGCTTCCGTGATAGCGGATATCTTCTCCTCTGAGCATTTCATGATAAAGCTCACCCCTGTGAACCCGACACGCTCCTCAAGGCATAAAGGAATAGATGGAATGATTGACCCTGATGATCCCGGGTCAGCAGATTGTCTTGTAAGGCAATTCCGGAGCGCGGGTTTTGATACTATCCTGAGTATCGGGGAAACAAGGGAAAATCAAATTGGGTCCAACTGCGGGATGTACGTAGGACAAGTCTTCTCCTGACCGGTGGAGAATAGACCGCGAATACCCGAATTCCAATTGGATCTGTTGAATACAGTCTTTTCCAGAACACACCATCATCCGGAATAAAACTGAATTTGTACGATAAGTCTGTATTATGGAGATCAAATGCCCAGACGTATTTTCCATTATTATCAAAAGGCCCCCAGGAATAGATATCGACACCAGCATTGAAAAGATCGAGAAGTTCCCACTTGGATGGCATGCGCCAGTCTCCCTCAAGCTCATCTATCCAGATTCGCGCATCATACCAGCTGAAATCAATGTCAGGCCCAACCATCCATTGCAGTTGTGTTTCACTGTCCAGAATAATCCCGTCAGGGGATACGCTGAACCTCTCCGAGATGCTGTCCGCAAATGCAGGAATACTCCCGATCAATAAAATGACAAAGATTATGATCATAGAGAAGTTCATACATTTTCTTTCCTGAATGCTGTCAGTTTGTTTGAATGAATTCATACCGCAAAACTCCCATCGTACTGCAACAGATAAAGATTATAATAGATACCCCTCCGCGCGAGCAGTTCCTGGTGGTTACCTCTCTCAAGGATTCTTCCGTCATCAATCACAAGGATCTGGTCAGCTTTCTGAATTGTACTCAATCTGTGAGCGGCCACAATGCTGGTGCGATTATTCATCAGAATTTCAATAGCGTTCTGTATCAGCTGCTCAGTCGCGGGATCAACATTACTGGTTGCCTCATCCAGAATCAGAATTCGAGGATCGTGAGCGAGTGCTCTCGCAAAGCAGATGAGCTGCTTCTGGCCGGTTGACAGAGTGGTTCCCCGCTCAGCCATTACCGTATTAAACCCTTCCGGAAGTCTTTCGATAAAAGGTGTTGCCTGCACCATATCCGCCGCTTTTCGAACCTCCTCATCGGAAAGATCCTTCCCGAGACGGATATTATCGGCAATACTTCTGCTGAAAATGAATGCATCCTGAAGCACGATCGAGATGTTGTTCCGCAGGGTTTGAACGGGAAGATCCCTCAAGTCAGTTCCATCCATCAGAATCCTGCCCGAATCAACATCATAGAATCTGCAGAGCAAGCTGATAACGGATGTTTTCCCCGCTCCTGTAGGTCCTACGAGAGCAACACTTTTGCCCGGTTCAACTTCAAACGAAATTTTGCGAAGGATAATCTTGTTATTCTCATATGAAAATGTTACATCATCAAACTCGATTCTTCCCTCAACAGAAGTATGTTCAGATGATGCTTTACTGGTGATTTCCGGATCAGTGTCGAGTATGCCGAAGATTCGCTCACCTGCAGCCATCGCGCTCTGCATGATATTGTATTTCTGGCTTATGTCCGCAAGCGGCTGGAACATCTGCCTTACGTAACTGATGAACGCGACCAGAGCACCAATGGTGAGAGCTCCTTTCAGTACACTCCCTCCGCCGTAAATAAGAACAAGGGCGATTCCCGCAGAAGCGGTTACTTCAATAAGCGGCCGGAATATTCCGAATATCACAAGCTGTTTCATATTTGCTTTGAAGTAGTTGCTGTTGGTCTTGCTGTACTCCTGTCTCCGCCTTTTTTCCTGCCTGAAGATCTGCACTATTTTTATGCCGCCGATATCCTCTGCGAGGCTGGAGTTCAATTTAGCCAGGTACTTCCTTACGTTCCTGTACGCTCCTCTTGCCCTAACCCGGAAAATGACTGTAATGATTAAAAAGATCGGAGCTACTGCCAGGGACACGAAAGCGAGTCTCCAGTTCAACAGGAACAGGATGACAGCCGTGCCTGCTATGAGAATAACATCCTTGACAAGGTTGACCAGAACAGCAGTGAACATTTCGTTCAGGGCTTCAATATCGTTCGTAACTCTTGTGACAAGCCTGCCGATAGGATTCTTTGAATAGAAATTCAGCGAGAGCTTCTGGATATGTCTGAAAAGTTCGGTTCGAACATCGTACATGGATCTCTGTCCGGCTATGACAAGCGTCATCACATGACCATATCCGGCAGCCAGACTGACAAGTATGAGAGCTCCAAGAAACAGGGCTAATCTTGAAACACCTGCAATATCACCCCCTCTCACATCAAGTATGACAGAGGGTGGAACGCTCGAAAGTTCCGTCTCGGGAACCAGCCAGTATTTTCCAATGACAGTTCCGGTCTCATCGTTATATCTGTCTTCGGGAAAGAGGTAACATGTCTCTCTATCAAAGGTCCCCTGCTGCTCCATAGCCGTCCTCTCCGCAGGATCCATCCCGTCCAGAGTTGCTTTCCGCACGAGCAGGGTATCCGGAGAGATTGCGATAAAACCGGTGCTGTCAGAAGAGGATTCCAACAGATCCTCACACACATCAGCAGGAGCGGTATATACCTGATAGAGCTTGGCAAGATATTTATCAATAGCCTGCTTTGTGATATATGGGATCATCAGTTCCACGCAGGCCGTTACTGTCATGAAGAACATGGCGAGGAAAATCAGTTTGCGGTGAGGGCGGACATAGTGAAGCAGTCTGCGGATGAGCGTCCTGTCATAGAGTTTGCCGCCGGCGGTATCTTCAACAAAGGGAGAACCGTTCATCAGTCCTCACCCCCTTCGAGGCCTGATATATCTTCCTTTATTGCCTCTTCCTCGAGCTGCTGCATCCTGTAGAGCTCTGTGTAGAAACCCTCATGCTTGAGAAGTTCCGCATGGGTTCCCTGCTCAATGACCCTGCCATTATCAATCACAATGATGCGGTCAGCGTTCTGAATCGTACTTATCCTATGCGCGATAAGTATGGAGGTAAGATTTCTGATTTCATGTTTGAGGCGGGAGAGAATCGCCGCTTCAGTTTCTGTATCAACGCTGGAGAGCGAATCATCCAGCACAAGTATTTTTGGTGTGACTGCAAGGGCACGAGCAATGGCAACACGCTGTTTCTGCCCTCCGGACAATGTAACTCCGCGCTCACCGACCATTGTATCATATCCATCTGAAAAATCTTCAATCTCAGACGCAATATCCACAATACGGGCAAGTTCACTGATTCTTTCCGGAGGTATTCCGTCTGCCCCGAATGAGATATTCTCAGCAATGGACATCGCAAAAAGAAAGGTTTCCTGGGGAACATATCCGAACATGCCTCGAATCTTCGAAAGCTTCATGTTCCGTACATCAACACCCCCGACAAAAACAGTTCCCTCTGGCGGGTCGTACAATCTCATTAACAGCTCCACCAGGGTGGTCTTGCCGGAGCCGGTTCGCCCGACAACACCAAGAGTGCCTCCTACGGGCAGGTTGAATGATATATCCTTGAGTACTTCCGTATCAGTTCCGGGATATGTAAAAGAGAGGTGTTCAACAGAAATGGCTGGCTCCGGTGAAATACTGTTTCTTCCATCAAGAATATCCGGTACTGTGGTGAATATCTTCTGCAGGCGTCCCATGCTCGCAGCTCCTCTTTGAAGAATATTTACCACCCATCCAATTGCGATCATGGGCCAGATAAGCATCATGAGATAGCTGGAGAACGCAACGAACTCTCCAAGAGATATCGTTCCCCTGATGACCATCGCACCTCCGGCACCCAGGAGAATCGCCATGCTGGCCATGGCCAGGGCTCCTATCATCGGCTGGAACATACCCCATATCCTGGCGAGTTTGACATTCTGTAAAACGCACTCTTCAGCTTTCCCGGAAAAGAGCCTGTTTTCGGATTCCTCATCGCCATATGCCTTGATTACGCGCACACCGGAAAGTGATTCCTGAGCCTTTTCCGTAAGTGTGGAGAATGCCTCTTGAACGGATTCAAAACGCTTATGAATAAGCTTGCCGAATTTCAGCATCATGAAAGCGATCAGCGGCAACGGGATCATGGTCAGAAGTGTCAGTTTCCAGTTCATGATGACCATGATCGTAATACTGGATATGGAAAGAAAAATAGCGTCAAATGAAGCAATTGTAGCGATACCTGTAGCCATACGAACAGCACTGATATCATTAGTTGCGTGCGCCATTATATCCCCGACCTTGGTCTGATCGTAGTACTGTGGTGATAGCGTCTGGAGATGATCGTAAAGTTCCTGCCTTATATTCCTGTCAATCCTGTGACTGGCTCCAATAACAAGGTATCTCCAGAGGAATCTGAAAACACCCATAAGGGTGTAGATCCCAAGAACGGCAAGTCCCAGTTTCAGGATCTGTCCAGAGGTTACCATTCCGCTTGCAAGGCCATCGATTACTCTCTTGAAGATCTGGGGGACAATAAGTTGCAGCGCGTCAACGATAACAAGGGTGATCAGTCCAAGCCCTATGGCCTTCCTGTGATTAATCACTCTCCGCAGAAGAAGCTTCAGGCTGGATTTGTCCAAACCTTTGTTATCCGATTTTGAATTCAAAGAATTCCTTTCAACACATATCAGTCATAGTATTCAGATTCCGACAGGAATTATTCGTCTGACTCTCTTTCAGGTATCATCAGAACATATTCGATAACCCTGAGTTTCTGGAGTTCAGGACGAATAGACCATCCCTCTTCTGTAGGAACGGCAGTAATTATTACCGTCATACCGTACTGCTGCGATAATTCCCGGGCAATATCGCCAACCAGGGCGAACTTTTCACCGGTATCAATATCCTCCAGAAGGACTGTTTCAGAGCGTGATCCTGGAGCTATAACCTCTATTGAACCAGTATATTGTACATAACCGTCAGTGCTGTTTTCAGTGCTTTCAGCAGTTCCACATGCCATAAGCAGGAATCCAGCTGCCAGAAGATATTTCATATTCACTCCTTCAGTGAAGAGACCATGGCCGAAGCTGTTCAGCAGGGATTGCGGTGGTATCAGCGATAATACCCCAGCCGCCATTGCCGACCCATTTATCGAGAACGATTCTGAGATCCTCGGGAGTCAATTCCTCGATATTATCAAAAATAGTATAGGCATTCCGCCAGTCGCCTGTGGTGATTTCGAAACTGCCCATCATCCAGCATTGAGTATCCTTGCTTGCAGCCTTCATACTTTCCAGTGTTCTGCTCTTCTCAATTGTTCCTCTGACGATATCCGCATTCATCGGGTTTTCGATCGCGTCTGCAAGAACTCCGGCCATCAGGGAACAGGCCTGCACAGGTTGTTGAGAGCTGACATACATGTAACCCCAGTTCTGCTGGTAACTCGATGTGCCGGAAAATGTAGCATAGGTCAGAGCATGATCAGTTCTCAGAACCTGCCAGAGCAGATCGTCGACTGCAGTCAGAGCTGCCCGGAATGGGAGCAAATCCTCATGTCCCTGTGGTGGGGCATTGAATTTTACAACAGCGTAAGCAGTGGGTATCTGCCTGTGCTGCACAACAACTGTATCGAACGGAACAAAGAATATCTCTACAGGCTCATACTCCTGACCACCTTCTGGAATACTCCCAAAGGCGTCCTCAAGCATCTCTTTCAGTTCTTCAGAACCCGTAGGTCCGGCATGGGTGATAAGGATATTGCCGGATCGAATTCTCTCATCAAGCATAACTTTCGCTTCATCTATTGTGAAACCGGCAATTGTTTCCTCTATTCCATCCGGCACATTTCTGTAAGTGTGCCCGGGCATGAAAGCATCATTTGCCACGAACCAGATCCAGCTGTCAGGACTGTAATAGGTCTCCTGAAGATCCTGAATGAAACTTTCACGTACCTGTTCAACTGCCTGTGAGCTGAACTCCGGGTTGAGAAGGCAGTCGCCAAAGGCTGAGAGAAGTACCTCCAGGTCGTCCTTTGCGCAACGCAGATGATATCGGCTGAAATCATAATTAAAACTGCTGGTCCACTCCGCCTGCGTCTTATCCATGAGCTCGCGCCATGCCGGTCCCGGATACTTTGTTGAACCCATCATCGCGCATTCGAGAGCAAAACGTTCAAGTCCCTGGGTCTCTTCAGTCAGGGCTCGGGATCCACCGATCAGGAAAAGAGAGAACCCCTCTATATCGTTATTATCAATTGTTCGAGTGATAACCGGAATACCATTGGAAAGCGTAAACTCTTCAACATTCGGCGGTATTGCAGCGAGTGTAGAACCGGTAAGAACTGTCAGGAGAATTAATACGGATATTTTCATTGCTGACTCTCCTCTGCATCAAGGGGCATCATTATAAACGCGGCGTGCGGTTTCCCCTTTATCCAGATTTCCAGAAAAGAATTAATATCTTCCGGTTCAACTGCGTTAATGCTGTCAGAATAGGTTGAGTAGTACTCCAGATTCCCCGCTACAACCCACCAGAATGGCAACGACTCAATAGCTACGTCCCGGGAAGTCTCCTCCGCCATTATCCGGTGCCGGTCAAGTTCTTCCTTTGCCAGGATCAAACCCTCGGCATCGTAATAATCAGGTGACTGCAGCTGATCGATTTCTTCAAGCAGAAGGCTCAGTGCTTCTTCAGCACGATCGGGATGAACCATACCGCTGAACGATATCCTGGGTGAGAAGCGCTGAGTGTAATAAGAGCCGGAAATGCTGATGAAAGGCCCATTTGTAACGAGATCCGTATAGTATTCTCTGCTCATCAGACCCAGGTATGATCCCCATACATCGGCTGGATAACTCGCTCCGGGGTCAGTAGATATCGATGGCCCCTCAAATATGACTGAAACGAATCCTGCTCCTGAGGGGCTGTCCACATATACCGTAGTATCTCTTTCTATACTGATAAGCCGCGGAAGTATGTCGTAATTACTTCGGCCTCCGTACTCCCATTGCGAAAACAGCTGTTCCGCAAGCATGAAAGCCTCTTCGTAATCCACATCCCCGGCAATGATGAGAGCGGAGTTATCAGGAGTGTAATACATCTCCTGGAAGTATTCCATTGCGGAAGGTGAGGCTGCCTGTATTATTTCAGGCACACCGATTGAACTCTGTCTCCAGGGAGCGTCAGCATAGATGACCTGCTCCTGGGCCAGCCATAAAAGCCAGAGGGGGTGGCTCGTTTTCCGATCGTACTCGTTCATTATGACATCACGCTCACGCTCCATCTCGACCATGTCAAAGAGCGGGGAAGTGATGGCATCGAACATGAACTGCAATCCTTCTTCAAAATTGTCACTGCCAAGAGTGATGTGGTACCAGACCCTCTCAGTAGAAGTCGCGCCATTGTTAATTATCCCCAGTTCTCCCATTCTCTGTCTGTAAATGGTCTGATCAGGGAGAGCGGAATTCCCCTTGAAAAACATATGCTCATAGAAATGAGCAAGACCGTTCGTCTCAGGAGTCTCACATGTCGCGCCGGTCTTCACCGCAATACAGATTGTTACTACAGGCGATATATCATCAGAGCTGACTATTACGGTCAGGCCATTATCCAGATGCCTTACCTCTAATTCAGCTGCTGCTGCAAATACGGCAGCAAGGATCAGCAGCAGGATTCCATTTCTCATTGAAAGCTCCTTTACTGAAAATAAAGGGAGTATCTATTGAATCGTACATTAGGGAGAATCTAATAAGAACCTCTTAAGCTGTCCCAGAATTCGTATAACTGTTTTCTTGTGGACTGGAAATGATACATAATATGCACATGAAACAAAAGTATAACGTAGCGGGAATAATGGATGACGGATTTCTCAGGCTGGAGGCTTTTTCCATTGAGATGGATAAAGGCAGCATCACTTCCGTAACAAGAGAATCCTGTGATGGAAAATGGAATAACTGTATCGCCGTACCTGGCCTTATTCAGTCACATATTCATCTCGGGCAAACTCTTTTTCGGGGTATGGCAGAAGGACGATCACTTCTTCCATGGCTGTCCGAGAGAATACTGCCTCTTGAGGCCGCCCATTCACGAAACACGCTTGCAGTTTCAGTTATACAATCACTTGGGGAACTTCTTGCGTCAGGGTGTACCGGGCTTCTTGATATGGGCGTTCTCAGATACTCGGAGATAACAATTGACATCCTCAGAAGTTCAGGAATCAGGGCTCTTGCTGGTAATGCTCTCATGGATATCGGGCCGGAGTATACCACTGAAAATCTTTCTTGGCTGAAGGAAGAGACCACCCGTGTAAAAAAAGCCTGCGGTGATCTTGTCAGTTACCTTTATGCGCCAAGATTCGCGCTCTCCTGCTCGGATGATATCTGGGGCTGGCTTTCAAACCTTCCGGCAGGAATCAAAAGAACAACCCATGCGGCAGAAACATCAGATGAGATGAATCATCCTTCCATTATGGAGGCCGGGGGCAACATTCACTACCTGCAGAACCGGGGTTTCATCGGACCTGATACGCTTCTTGCGCACTGCGTTCATCTTCTGGAAGGAGAACAGGAGATACTCAGACAATCGAATACTACAGTAGTGCATTGTCCTTGGGCAAATCTTAAACTGGGCAGCGGTATCGCAGATATTCCAGCTCTTACGCAATCACACATACGTGTCATACTGGGCAGTGATGGAGCGGCATGCAACAACCGTCTTGACGTGTCAGGTGATGCCCGGCTTGCGATGGGTCTCGCGTCAGTAACCGGCTCTCCGTCATCTCTCCCTTCAGATTTCTGGTTCCGCTCCATCACTTCCTCCGCGGCAGATGCCCTGGGATGGAAGAACACCGGAAAAATAGCACCCGGATACGTTGCCGATCTGGTTCTGATCGAACCTTCCGCTGAAGAATGGGAGGAACTCATACTCGCGGAGGATCCTGTAAGGTATCTGCTGGAATTGGACTGGCCATCAAGGGTAAGACTGACAATTGTCGATGGCAGGATTGTCTATCAGGACGGGTTCTTTCCAACGCTGCCGAAACTCCCGATGGAAATCGGCAGAGCCAGGCAGGAAGTATATCAGAAAGCCTTTCAGATATCAGGAAAATCCGTATTACAGTGAACAATGAAAAACAGGGACGGCTTATCGAGGTAGCCCTTAACCGACCTTTATGGAACACTTATACTTATCGTCTGCCTGAGGAAATGGATAACGGAAATCCCGTTGGCTGCAGGGTCATCGTACCTCTTGGTAAAAGCAGGGTAATCGGATACATCTGGAGAATCACCCGCAGCGCGGCGAACATCAGAATAAAGAACGTCCTCGCAAGACTGGACACCTCTCCTCTGCTTCCTCCGAATATTCTTGAACTCGTCCATTGGGCTGCCGAATACTATCAGGCGCCTCCTGGAATGATGATAGCCGCTGCGCATCCTCCGGGAATTTCAGGTAAAGCGGAGAAGACCGTCATACTTCTTGATAAACTTGATCCATCTGACCCGCTCAATGAATTGCTTCCTGTGGGAAGGACGGTTCCGTTCAGAATACTGAAAGACAATCTGAACAGACAATTCCCCCTTGAACAGCATCTGGCTCAGCTGGAAACGGACGGAATCATCCACATATTGTGGAAACCTTTGTCAGAACCGGAACCCGTTCGAGAAAGGATGATAGAACCGTTCAGCGATAGTCCGAACCTGACCAGGAAAGCTGAGGCAATCAGGAAACGTGCTCCGAAGCAGGCTGAAATTCTGCTTTATCTAGCCACTTCTGAAACCGCTGTTCCCCGCAGACAGCTGCTTTTAGCGACAGGAGCCAACCACTCTTCTATTAAAGCCCTCATAAGCAAGAAGCTCATCAGGGAATTCTACCGAAGAAAGTACAGAGAACCTCTGATCAATATCGATATTGAGGACGAAAAGAAAATTCCAACTCTCTCGGAACAGCAGAAAGCTGCGCTGGAGAGCATTTGCGGGAACATGAACAGGGGCTCTGTTTTCCTTCTCCACGGTGTTACGGGAAGTGGAAAGACAGAAGTGTATTTAAGAGCAATCTGCGAAGTAATAGACAAAGGCCGCAATGCTCTTGTCCTTGTTCCGGAAATCTCGCTCACTCCTCTTACTGTTTCACGATTCAGCAGAAGGTTTCCAGGGCTGGTAACGGTACTTCACAGCGGGATGACCCCTGGAGAGAGGCTGGACAGCTGGAACCTTGCTAAACAGGGCAAAAGAAAAATCGTGATCGGACCTCGAAGCGCGATCTTCGCTCCGCTGCCGAATACTGGAATAATCGTTGTTGATGAGGAACATGACAGCAGTTACAAGCAGAACGAACTGCCAAGATACAACGGTCGTGATATCGCTGTTGTCAGAAGCATGAGGGAAAATATTCCGGTAATTCTTGGATCGGCAAGCCCCTCTATGGAATCCTATGGAAACGCTGTTAAAGGCAGGTACAAGCTCCTGGAGCTTGAGGACAGAATAGATGATCTCCCTATGCCGGAAACCATCCTGGTTAACGCCGGCAGGATGAAGCATCCTCTTCTTTCAAAAGAACTTCTGAGCGGAATAGGTAAAAGAACAGCAAAGGGAGAACAATGTATTGTTCTCATAAACAGAAGAGGTTTCTCTCCAACGCAGATGTGCAGAAACTGCGGACACCGCGAGGAATGCCCCAACTGCGGTGTAACCCTTACCTACCATAGAAAGGGACAGGTTCTCAGATGTCACTACTGCGGACACTGGAAGGCAGCTATGAAAAAATGCCCGAAATGCGGTTTTGATGAGTTCTCCCATATGGGTCCTGGAATACAGAAAGTAGAAGAAGCGCTCGGAAAACTGCTTCCGCAAACCAGAGTCATCAGGATGGACGCCGACACAACAAGGGGTAAGAACGCTCACTGGGAAATTCTTGGCGCATTCGCACAGGGTTCTGGAGACGTGCTTCTTGGAACCCAGATGGTTGCAAAGGGACATGATTTCCCGGGTGTAACGCTGGTTGGAATAATCGCTGCGGATATGGGGCTTGCCTTCCCCGATTTTCGAGCAGCTGAGAGAACTTTCCAGCTGATCCTTCAGGTTGCTGGAAGGGCAGGCAGAGGATCTATTCCCGGAGAGGTTGTTCTGCAGACTTTTGATATTGATAACATGACCATCAGGACCGCTGCAAGACATGATTACAAAGATTTCTGGGAATCGGAGAGCAAGGTACGCAAAGCTTTCGGATATCCACCTTTTGGATATCTCATCAGATTCGTCTGGAGTGGACTTGATAAGGAAAAAGTCCGCAAGGCAGCACTTTCAAGTGTGAAGGGAATTCAAACCGCTGACGTAAATGTTTCTTCCCCACAGGAAGCCGCTTTCCCCAGAATCAACAGACGATGGAGATGGAGCGCACTTGCCAGATCATCATCAAGAAAATCACTGGCCGAATTGTCGTGGAGAATCAGAAAGCAGTTTGAAAAAATACCACACCCGGGCGTACGTCTGGAAGTTGATGTAGACCCCCACAACCTCCTCTAAGGGACGTCCTCTAAGGGACGTAGTCTGTTTCGTCAACTTGTTGTCCAGTTATTCTACGTATTGTTTGAATCATCTTCGGTTTAGCTTTAAAACGCTCTTTTGCTGAGGCAGCTCCCTGTTTGCTGATTTTAAGAATTCTTGCGGAATCAACTAGACTGAGCCCAACAGCTTCAACAAAGGCATATACGAGAAACTCTCTAACTCTGGATAATGAAGGCATTCGACCTCTGCCAGTAAGAGCTTGACGAGAAATCTGCCAATGTTCCAAGGCATACTCAATCAATTCTTCAATAATGGCATGCTCTTCTTTTCTTCGCCTTATGGAAGATCCTCTATTGTCAGCTATCCTATCCAGGACTTCCTTGGCAAAGTTCCTGTTTCCCAGAATTCTATGATGGTTGCCAATAGTCTTCCCTTTTTCAAGAGCTGACTCCATCGATAGCAATCCTGAGGATCCAAGCAAGTAATTACCTTCATCGTAATTGACCTCTGTCTTTATATCATTATCAAAAAGATACTTCAGATAGTTTTGTAACTGATTTTCCTGATTTCCCTTGAAATGGCGAAGTACTGAAGTTGTACTCTGCCATGCGAACATGCCTTTATTAATAATTCCAGCATGCCCACTCCAGATGTATCTATCGATTCCATCTCTGCTGTTCACAATTCCAGATCTAAGTGGATTCAAGTGGATATATCTCACAAGTTCCAGAAAATAGGATTCCTCCTGTACCAGTATCGAGCGGTATCTGTTTTGAAATAGATGCCCCGTACGGTCATGTCTCTTGTTGAAATAAACCGCATAGGCTGTGAGTGTTTTCTGCATGAATTTGCTCAATGGAATATCAGAAGTACGAGTAAGAATATGGGCGTGATTCGGCAATAATGCCCATGCATAGATATCAATACCTGTTTCCTCAACATACCTTCCAAGTCTCGAAACAAATCTTCTTCTATCACTGTCATCGATAAAGATCTTTCTCTTCTCCACACCACGCACCATGACATGGTGTACTGCATTCTTCCAGTCCAATCGTTTTGTTCTAGGCATGATATTACATGTTAATACAAAATATGAAGTAATACAACCCTTCGCTTTTTATAATGATAATGAGCATTCAATTGTTTATTATAAACGCTATTGTAGCTATTATTACTATATTATAATGTTCAGGTTGACGAAACAGACTACGTCCCTGAGAAGAAGTCGGTTAGATACATGATTGAATGGAAAAGGTTGGCTTCCGGGCCGTGTCCGGTGATTGTTTCTGCCTGCTCCACAAGGGTTCGAGCTTCGAACATATGATTTCTTTCGTCTTTTACTGACGCCGACTTTGCCTCTTCAACAAGATACCAGGCCCGTCCGGTAAGCAGCCCTATCTGAGCAGCATCATCAAGCATTGTGTCAGAAGCTCCGGCAAGTAACGCACCTCCCTGTGCAGCAAATCGTGCTATTTGTCCGCTGGTAATTTCCCATATAGACCTTCCGTCAGGCACAACAGAAATATCTTCCTCTTGCTGGTCCAGTTTTAGCGACAGTCCAGCAAGCATTCCATGCGCCCCGGTAGCCCGAACCGCTTCTGCAAGCAGTCTTGCAGCGTGTCGACCACCATTTTCCGCAAGATGTTCCATTGCAAGAGCAAGAAGCGCATCTCCTGCAAGAATTGCTGTAACATCATCCTGTTTTTCAAGGAGTTCGGGTACACTGTCATATATGGCTCTAAAACCAGGAAGAGTAAGATGTACTGAAATGCCAGCTCGCAGCATCAGAGCAGCCACTGCGACAGGCATTCCAGTGGCTCGCGGGCAGGCACACCATTCCGAAGCAGCACAGGCAAGCAGACTTATTTCGAGATGATCACTGTGCGTTACGCATGAGTGAAGGGCTTTCTGAAAAGGAGCTGGAATGTCAATCGCAGCTTTGTTGATTGCGTCAAGGGCAGCATCTCCAAGTTCACTTTTCAGCTTCTCAAGCAAGGTTAGATATTTTCTCTGGCGGAAGTCAGTTCGACTAATCTCTTATTGAATTCATCCTGTGAGAAAGCTTCCTCGAGGATTCCTCCGTGTGCAATACTGAAATTCCCCGTTTCCTCACTGACAACAACTGCAATTGCATCAGACACTTCGGTAATTCCTATCGCTGCCCTGTGACGTGTACCGAGAGCAGGGCGCGGCCTGTTGGTTTTCGATCTGCCGAAAAATGTTCTTCTCGAGAGAGGAAGAATTGCCCTCGCTCCAACAATAGTACCATTATTAATAATAATTGCCCCATCATGCAGTACTCCAGGAGGTTGCAGCATTGCAGCTATAAGGGGAGGATCAATCTTGAGCTTGTCCAGCAGAACTGGATCACCATAAACTTTTTCGAGAGATTCCTCCCTTTCAATCACAAATAATCCTCCAAGCCGGCGCTTCCTCAGAAGAACGCAGGATTCCACAAGTGCTTCAATGGCACTTTGCTCCAATATATCCGTATGGCCATACAATTTCCTGAGGTTTCGCCCCATGGTACCCAGCACGTCCTTGATTTCCTCGTGGAATATCACAACTACCGCGATAAAGAGAAGTGGAGTCAGGTTCTGCAGGAGATAGCTGAAAGTGAAAAATCCAAGTTCACCAAGAACATTCGCGAACAGGATCAGAATCATGAACATTAGAATGACCGGCATTGCCGATGTATGCCAGAGATATTTCAGCAGCGTTCTAACAGCCAAAGCTATTACGATGATATTCGCAAGCTGGGCAAGCCAGAATACACTTACAATTGAATGACCAAGCGGTTGTATCATTTTGCTCCGCTGCCCCTAACCTGAAGTACCGTACTGCAGTGCTCGGGTAATCTGGAGTACCTGAACAGTACCTTTAACATCATGCACTCTTACAATATCCGCACTGCCTGAAGATAAGGCAGTAACTGCATGGGAACCAATCTCCCTTTCGGCAGGATCTTTCTTGCCGGTCAGCTGCCCGATAAAACTCTTCAATGAGTGCCCGAGCAGAACTCTGCATCCCAGCCATCTGAACTCCTCAAGCCTGGATATAATTTGAAGATTATCTTCCAGTCTTTTCCCGAATCCAATTCCAGGATCGATGATGATCCTTTCCCTTCGTATTCCAGCTTCTGCCGCTACTTCAATTCGCTCTTCGAAAAATGAATAGATATCCTCTATAACATCAATATATACAGGATTATCCTGCATGACCTCCGGTGTGCCTTTCATGTGCATCAGAACAAGAGGAACCTCCGCTTCGGCAACTGTCCGCGCCATGACCGGATCAGACAGAGCAGAAACATCGTTAATCATGGAAGCGCCTGCGGACAGGACTGCGCCGGCAACAGAAGCATTTGCTGTATCAACAGAGATTACAGCTTCACAATCAGAGCTGAGAGACTCTACAATAGGGAGAAGCCGATCAAGTTGAATATCCTCCGGAACAGGAAGGGATCCCGGACGTGTTGATTCAGCTCCTATGTCAATTATATCCGCACCATGACTAACCATCTGCCTTGCATGAATAAGAGCATCATCCGTATTCATATATTTGCCACCATCAGAAAAGGAATCCGGAGTTACATTCAATATTCCCATTATCAATGGCTTTCTGCGGAAATCAAGAACTTTATTTCGAGCGGGTATCGTATCAGGGATCACAGGGAAACCATCAAGCGCCTCTCTCAATTCACCTGCCAGTGCCGGAAGATCGAATGGCTGTCCATCAAGAGATGCACAGCCCCTTAGAATCTGCCTGGGCGTTCCGATTATCATCGCTTCAGTTTCCTTGATACTGCAGGATACTGTTCCTCGGGAAACGATAGCATCTGCACCGCCCGAGAGCATGCACTGCTTCAGAATATTAGCTGCTGTTGCATGAAGATACCCGGTGGAAAAAATAACGACTCTGCATTTGAGCGAGAGCCTGTCCCAGGTTTCATGATCGGCACCAATAACTGCAAGTTCTCTCTGCCAGTCTTTATCAGTTACAAGATGCAGTTTTCTGAGCCGCATTCAGATAACCTTGATTCCCCTTCCAATAAGCGCCGGAGCTTCAGTACGGGTTTCCAGCTTCTTCAGATCCATCATCTTCTTGATCATCCTCATTAGATCTGGTCTTTTCTTCTGTAGAATCAGGATTAACAATACCATCTGAACTGGCTGGCAGCGTAGGAATCGGTCCCATGTCCGGACGAAGTTCCTGAAAGATTGAGTTGATCTCCGTGCTGGAAATTGTTTCCTTCTCAAGCAGCTGCTCCGCAATACGCTCCACAATATCCTTGTTATCGTTCAGGATATCATGCGCAGTGGTGTATGCTTCCTCAACGAATCTCTTTATCTCGGAATCAATAACACGAGCCGTGTGTTCACTGTAGTCTCTTGTTCTGTTGAATTCTCTTCCAAGGAAAATCGTATCGCTTGTCTCAGAATGCGTAATCGGTCCGAGTTCTTCACTCATTCCCCATTCACACACCATCTTACGCGCTAGAGCAGTGGCTTTCTCAAGGTCATTTCCAGCTCCGGTACTCAGAGTATCAAGAAAAAGGATTTCCGATGCTCTTCCACCAAGAAGCATCGCGAGCATGCTTTCGAGCTTTTCGAGTGTGTAGGTATATCGATCATCAGCTGGAAGGAAGCTGGTCACTCCCATAGCCATCCCCCTGGGAACAATAGTTACCTTGTGAATAGGGTCTGCTTCCGGAACGAATATTCCAACAACCGCGTGACCGCTTTCGTGATACGCGGTACACTTCTTCTGCACGGGGTTGATTATGATACTTTTTCGCTCGAGACCGAGTATTATTCTATCAATGGCGTAATCGAAATCTTCCTGTTCAACCTTTTTAGCATTGCGTCTTGCGGCTCGCAGAGCTGCTTCATTGGCCAGGTTCTCCAGATCCGCG
>JAUXIK010000027.1 GCA_030620995.1 Candidatus Aegiribacteria sp. | reverse complement strand
GCCCACAGCCTGGGGCTGAAAGAAGACAGCTCGATAGTGGCCTGGGAGAGCAACGGCTATGGCCAGTGTGATGTGCCCGAGCCCAACACGGGCTTTGTGGAAGTGGACGGTGGAATTGGCCACAGCCTGGGGCTGAAGGAAGACGGCTCGATAGTGACCTGGGGGGACAACAGCTTGGGCCAGTGCAATGTGCCCGAGCCCAACACGGGCTTCGTGAAAGTTGCAGGTGGATATGCCCACAGCCTGGGGCTGAAAGAAGACAGCTCGATAGTGGCCTGGGGGGCGAACGGCTTGGGCCAGTGCGATGTGCCCGCGCCCAACACGGGCTTCGTGGATCTTGCCGGTGGACATTGCCACAGTCTTGGCCTTCATAACAACCTGCTCTCAGTTGAGGACACAGCTGGCGACCAGATTCAGGAGTTTCTTTCCATCACCGGCATCTTTCCTAATCCCTTCACTTCCACTGCCGATGTGATGTTCCAGTCACCGGACCTGGAGAACGTCAGATTGGAGGTCTTCAACACAGCAGGGCGGCTGGTAAGCAGCCGGGAGATGGGAGCCATCGCTGAAGGTCAGCATATCGTCCCGTGGAATGCAGGCGGCACGAGCGGTCAGACCCTGAGCAGCGGTATCTACATCATCCGAATTGTGAGTGAATCCGGGGACTTCGCCTCAGCCCGGGTTGTCCTTCTGAGATAGTTCTGCTGTATCGTAAAGGCTTGTAAGGAACGGCTGCGAGGCCGAACTTGAGCTGATAACGGGCTACCAAGTCCCTTCCATTCAACAGTAAGAACCAGCAGTATCCCTTCAGAGTCTATCTAAAGGTCAAGGGGGTAAAGCTATAGATCGATCTGGGTTTTCCGAACAGAGCTGTATCAGCATTATCTGATAATTGTGTTCCAAAAATGATATCGTCAAGGGATCATAAAATGGTTCGCAAGGCTTCTGAAGAACAGCGCTCCGGGACCTTTCGAGGCGGCCATCGCAGGATCATGGTTCATGGAGGTTCGGCGGTCACCCCAGGTTCCGGGTATCCACGGCGGAATCTGCCACATCCAGAACGCTCTCTCCGGGTGAGGCATCATGGCAAGGACATTGCCTTCCCTATTCATGATTCCCGCAAGATTCATGAATGAACCGTTGGGATTCACAGGGTAATCAGAGGTTTCAGTTCCGTTTTCATCACAATATGCAAGCGCCGTACATTCTCTCACTCGATGACTGTCCTTTTCTGCGAAAACGAACCTGCCCTCAGCGTGCGCAATCGGAACAGGAATGGGATTGCTTCCAATCATTTGGAGCCAAGGCGAGATTCTTAATGCTCTTTTCTTCACACGGAGGAACACCCATCGGCTCAGGTAACCGCTGCGGCCGTGAATATGGTTGGCCGCGAGGGCTGACTCTATTCTTCCATTTTCCCATCCGGGCACAAGGCCGCTCTCAGCAAGTATCTGCGCGCCGTTGCAGATGCCGAGAACCGGTTTACCGGACTGCGCTTTATTGAAAACCAGATCCATTATCTCTTCTTTCGCGGCGACAGCTCCGGCTCTTACTCTGTCCTGGAAAGAGAATCCGCCTGGAAGAATGAACGCGTCAGGGTCTGAGTCCGAAAGCTCCTTACACTGGTTCCACCGGTATATCGCTGCATCCATTCCCGATTCCCGCACAACTGAAGCGGTTTCATACTCACAGTTCGATCCGGGAAACTGCAGAACAGCCACAAGAGGTCTGCTTGTCATTCCGACAGCTCCTCTCTCCAGATGATCCTGTCCAGCAGTGTAGTGTACTCCTCCAGTACTTCTGAAAGATTCAGTTTCCAGTTATTGGAGGAGATCGAGAAGTTATCTGTAACCTTTCCAATCGGTGAGGCGAAATCCGGTTTGGCAGAAATGCCTTCCCAATCCTCAGGTGACATTTCTATGAGATATCCGGGAGTTTCTGAATAGAGGAAAACGGGGTCTTTGAAACCTTTATCAAGAATCACGCCCCTCCTGGCATCCTTTCTTGTGGCCAGCGCCATCTCGACTGCAGCGAGCGCAAGACCGCCTTCAGATATATCGTGAACCGACTGTGATATTCCGGCTTCTGTACAATCGAGCACAAATCGCGCCATCTCGTACTCGAGTTCTCCGCGAAAAAGCGGAACTTTACCGCCTGAATGTTCGAGACATGAACGGTAGTAAAGACTCCCGCCAAATTCATCCTCTCTCGGGCCAACCAGAATAATGATATTTCCCGGGGTTTTCAGTGACAGGTCTGTTGCTCTGGTAAAATCGTCTATCCTCCCGAAAACCGCCACGATCGGCGAAGGTGGAATTGATCCGCCCGATGATGACTGATTGTAGAAACTCACATTACCGGATACTATGGGAAGCGGATGTTCGCCCTCGCTTTCCAGTCCGAGATTCCTGCAGGCATGAGCGATTCCTTCAACTCCCCGGCGGAATTGCCAGAACACGTCCGGTTTCTCCGGATTACCGTAATTCAGGCAGTCCGTAGCGGCAATCGGAACAGCGCCTGTAGCCACAACATTTCTGACAGCTTCACCGACAGCATGTGCTCCCGCGAGAAACGGTTCAAGCTGACCGAACCAGGGATTCCCGTCACCTGAAACCGCAAGCCCCGCTTTGCATCCTTTAATCGGAACAGTCACACAGGCATCAGCTTCTCCGGGTCTGAAATGAGTTGTCCCCTGTACTTCGCTGTCGTAATAACTCCATATGGGAGATCTGCTTGCCCCATCAAGTGAAAGCAGCATCTTTTTCAGATCGGAAGGAGGATCAACATGGCGATTGTCAGGTTCTGTCAAAGGAACCGGAGACGGTTTCCATTCCCTCTCGTAAACGATTCCCTCGGTGATACAGTTTATCGGTGCGCCGGCAACTTCAATACCTCTGTGAACAACTCTGTAAACAGGTTCTTTTGTGAAACTGCCTATTATGGAGGCTCCACCGCCGGGAAACAGGCGGGGTAATTCAAAGCTGATGTTGTAAATATCAAGAATTTCCTGAGCGATACTCTCGGGGACGGCAAGTCCGTATCTTTCCTGTGTTTCAGCGCAGGCAATCACTTCAGGCGGAAGCCCCTGAATTGAGATGGGTACTTTATCCAGATCCACATGAATGCCAAGTCCACCGTGAGCTGCAAGCTCACTGGTAACACACGCAATTCCACCGGCACCAAGATCTTTGAATCCAAACGGGATTTCTTTCTCAAAAAGCAAATCCAGAACATTCCTGTTTGCCTCGGAAAGTACTCTCTTGAGGAAAGGATCAGCAACCTGCACAGCACCCTTCTCCGTTTTGTCCTCCAGATCAGCTGAAGCGAAAGTGGCTCCTCCGAACCCTGTATCATCCGTAGGCTTTCCCGCAAGAATCAGCACATACTGTTCCGTGTGAGCTTCCTCCGGAACGAAGCTGTGCGCAATTCTGTCGTGTCTGACAAACCCGAGAGCAACCACATTTACAAGACAGTTATCATCGTAACCTTCATGAAACCGGGTATCGCCGCCAAGATTCGGCACACCAAGCGCATTTCCGTATTTCCATATGCCCTCAACCACCCCGCGGCAGATTGCCCTTGCTCCCTCACCGGAAACACCGGTGGGATCTCCAAAACGGAGAAGGTCAAGTGATCCGGTTACCTTCGCCCCCATACAGTAAACATCCCGCACAATCCCGCCTATTCCGGTGGCAGCGCCCTCCACGGGAAGAACCTGGGAGGGATGATTGTGGCTTTCATGGGCAACAACCAGATCCCAGTCAACTCCGTCAAAAGTACAGAATCGTACGATTCCGGCATCTTCCCCTGGTCCCACAACAACATTGGAAGCCTGTGTCGGCAACTGTTTCAGAACAGGCTTTGAGCTTTTGTAGGAACAGTGTTCACTCCACATCGTATCGAACAGGTGGAGTTCGAGGGGTGTCGGCATTCGACCGACATAACCGGCCAGTTTTTCTGCTTCCGGGAGGGTCATTGCAAGATTGCGTTCTCTGATAACCTTCTTAAGCTTATCCCTGAGATCCATCACTGCCTTTCAGTTTACTGTTCGGGGATATTGAAATTCGCATGTTCCTTAAAAAGGTAAGTTAACAGACAATTCCAGATCATTTGCCAATCGACGAGATGAATGTTTTCTGCTCAAGGCTGCTTAATACAGCCTCAACGGTATCACTGTTCCCGGATTCAACTATAAGATATCGAATCCTGACGTTACCTAAACTGTCCCCGGTATCATTCTCCAGTTTTGGAAGATCATCAAGCAGACGCTGCATAACATTTTCCATTCCCTCAATACCTGTACCAGGCAATAGAAGGATGATTTTATCAACACCGGTTCTCAATCCGGCATCAATGTTCCGCATAGTCGCTTTAAGATGGTTGGCGGCAATGGACATGAACTCTCTGGCACGAAATCTGTCATCAATAGCACCACGTTCAATTATCAGTTCCACCACAGCCAGAGGACTGTCAAATCTTCTGACTCTCTCAAGCTCCTGAGTAAGAATCGGTTTTAGCCGTCCCTTACCCGGAAGACCTGTGTCAGGATCCATATCAGCAGCGGATTCAAACCTGCCAAGAAGTCGAATACCCTCTAAGGCGGCAGCTCCAACAGCGGCAATCGCAACCAGTCTTTCCCTGGGAAGTGTTGATTCTATCGGAATATCAACCAGACATATCACTCCGTACAGTACACCCTGACACACCATAGGTGCAGCGAGATCGGGCAGAAAATTCGGAATCGCTGTTCTCTCAAGCCGCTTCTTCGTAAGTTCGCTTTCTTTCTCAAGATTTTTCTTTTCAAAAACCAACCCGGTTTCCGCTGCAAATCCCACATGTCCGTCACCGACGTTGACCACGAGAGGCTGTTTGAGAATCTTTCCAAGTCCCTCAGTATGCACAAGCCCAAGTTTACCTCCCCGAACATCGGCCAGAAACACCGCAATACGATCACATCCGGTAAGTCTGTGCATGGCCCTGGCAAGAAGTTTAGCAAGTTCATCCGGAGTTCTCGCTGCGAGCACCTGTTTTACCAGTTCAGGAAACAGTATTGCAATATTCCTGTGTTTCTTTATCTCAAGATCGTACCTCGTATGCCTGGCATCAGCTTCCTGCTTGTCATAGCGAAGAGCAGTGATATCATTTTTAAGCATACTGATTCGTTCCTTGTTACCGGTTGCCATTTTCTTGATTTTTACGATCATGATCAACCACACAAATAATGCCCCTGCGAGAATCCCCACTAGTATTTCAGTCACCATCTATATCACCCCTCCGCATCAATCATTCATCTTCTGGTAAAAGACCAAGCCTTCCAAGAGTATTATCCTCATTTCGAAGGTGATACTCAAGGGCACATCGCTCAGCGATCTCATTACCGGATAGAATCTCTCTTAATTCCTGGTCCTGTCTTACCATATCTATAAACCCTTTCCCCTGTTCCATGGCCTCCATGGCAACACGCTGAACCAGCTTATAGGCGTTTTCTCTTGAAAAACCTTTATCAATCAGGGCAAGCAGAATTGTCTGAGAGTGGAATCTGTCCCCGGCCTTTTCAATATTGCTTCTGACGGCATCTGGGAATATCCTCAGATTTGATGCAAGTTTCACTGCCCTGGAAAGCGCATAGAGAGTTATCCCGCAGGAATCCGGAAAAATGAAGCGTTCAGCGGATGAATGGCTTATATCTCTTTCGTGCCATAAAGCAGTGTTCTCAAGGGATGGAATAAGATAGCCCCTGAGCAGGCGGGCAAGCCCGCAGAGCCTCTCACTGATAATTGGATTACGTTTATGCGGCATGGCGCTGGAACCTTTCTGTCCTTTCCCGAAGGACTCCTCAACTTCACCAACTTCGGTTCGCTGAAGATGCCTTATCTCCGTTCCGAATCTCTCAAGCAGACTTCCTATGGAAGCAAGCGCATATATGAAATCTGCGTGCCTGTCTCTTGCAACAACCTGTGTCGAAACAGTTTCAATCCCGATTCCAAGTCTGCTGCAGACATATTCCTCAACGGATGGATCCACATACGCATAAGTTCCTACTGCTCCGGACAGTTTCCCCACACATGCTGATTCAAGACCAGTTATCAATCGATCGTGGCACCTCAGGTACTCGCTGTAGTACCCAGCGAACTTCAAACCCATCGTTGTCGGTTCCGCATACATTCCGTGACTTCTACCTATGCAGAGCATCCCCCTTGTTCTGCTGACCAGACCGGCAAGAGCACTGCCGAAACTGTCAAGCTCATCCAGAATCATCTTCCCCGCATCCTTGAGCTGTGTTGCAAGGCATGTGTCGAGAATGTCGCTGGAAGTCATACCGTAGTGAATATGTCTTGCTTCTGAACCAAGACTCTCCGATACACTTGTAAGAAAAGCAATTACATCATGTCTGACAACTTCCTCGATCTCTTCGATTCTTTTTACATCGAACGAGGCGTTATCTCTGATATTCTTCAGATCTGAAGCTGGAACCAGCCCGGCTTCTGCCCTTGCCTCAACGGCGAGTATCTCTATTCTCAACCATCTTGCATATCTGGATTCAGCAGTCCATATATCCTCCATCTCGGGGATTACATATCTGTCAATCATTATGATCCTCCAGTGATAATGAAAAAGTCATACAAATCCGAATCTGATCTATCAATGCGGAAGCTCCGCCCCGGAAGTCAATGGGCCATATATCCATGCAAAAAGAGACAGGTCTGGAACATACACCCTGAACCAGTCATCAAGTCCTCCCGTAATCTGAAGAGTGTCACCATTTTCGACCTGTCCAAGAGCGGCATATTCAGTTCCCGGCCCTGCTCTCAGATTCACAATACTGCCGGATACAATAAGCTGCTGCCATTCCGGAATACTACTGCCAACCGTTTCCTGATCGCGCAGAGATACATCAGTTTTTGAACATGACAAAAGCATCAGAGACAGCAGCATCAATGAAATGAAGAAACACATTTTACCTGAATCTCGCATTCTCCTCATAATACCTCCCCGGCCCAGTATGCAAGTATTGGAGCAAGTCCCGCGATAAGCAGACTGCCATCTGCAATAATCCTTTTGGAAAACTCCGATGGAAAAGAACTTCTTCTAAGATAGAAATACCCGACCGCCAGAGTAATAAGCCCACCCGCGAAAGCGGAAGCATAAACAGGCAGATACCGAATAACAATGCCGGATGCAGGCAGGACAGCCGCCAGAACGAAACAGCACCAGAAAAGAATGACGCTCTTTTTTCTTCCCGCATGAATGGGAATGGTATCTATTCCCATAAGAGCATCTCCCTGCATATCCACTAAATCAGCCAACAGACACCTGCCCAGAAACAGAAAGAACAATGTGCCTGCCCATAGAACAGAACCGGGATTAATTGTGGAACCGGCTGAAATGAATCCGGGGAGTAATGTAAGCAGGAATGACCAGGCTCCGGCGAACATGAGATCCCTGGAACCGGGAACAGCCCTCAATCCTCGGAACGGGTAGGTTTTTCTTATAAGCGGAATAGAATAGAAAAGAAATGCAACAAGCATTAATCCCAGAACACATGGCCAGACAGGATTCAGAAACAGAGAAATTCCCAGGGATACGGCAAATGCGGTAAAAGCACAGATAGTAAGAAATATTCGATGCTTTCTTATAAACTCCTGTCTCCGCAGACCGGATGGGCGCGAATATCCGGATTCCAGAACGGAAGTCACCGTATGAACTGCGAAAAGGAAAAGAGAAGCGGCAATCACCGGTTTAAACCACCCTATTCCACCAAGAATGATCGAGCTGGCAATTCCCGTCGCAAATGTAATAGGGAGAATATGAAAATTCCCGAAAACCAGAGCCTGAAGTAACTCCCTGAATTTGCCCGATCTCAGCCTGTTCCCCTGAATCTCAAGAAGTTGCTCCCGAACTTTTCGAATACTCCAGCTGGGAGTAGATGCACCCGCTGTTAGAAGAATATCATCATACCTGGCCAGTAATTCCGCATCGAGTTCTTCATGCGTTTCTACAATGTACGCTGGAAGTCCCTCCTCGAGGGCGATTTCAGCAAGTCTTGCAGTATTAGCGCTGTTTCTTCCGCCGACGACAACCACACAATCCACTTCACCGCACAGATCTCTGAGTTCTTCCTGTCTCACGCCTGTTGATTCGCAAATCGTATAAGCATATTCGAGATTGGAAAATCTGTTCAGAAGCGCTTTCTTTGTTTCCTCGTACGTTTGGGTATTCTGTGTTGTCTGTGAGAGCAGGAACGGCTTTGATAGTTCCGGCAGACTTCCCACGTCAAGCGGACCGGATATGACCCTGGCTGAGGATCCCCCGTAAGAGAGGATCGATATTACTTCCTGATGAGCAGGATCCCCAAGGATGAGAACATCATATCCCTCCTCGCTTTTCTTTCTGGCAATCATCAGAGCTCTGCTGACCCGTGGACATGTCAGATCCTTCAGATGCAGGGGAAGGCTGGAAACCATTTTTTTTTCCTCAACAGTAATTCCATGAGTTCTAAGGAAAAGTGTACCTTTCCGCATTTCCTCAGGATTTCTGCAAATGCCTACACCCTTATCCTCCAGAGCCTCCAGTACCTGCGGGTTGTGCACAAGTTCACCGTATACCGCATATGGCCTGTTGCCCTTCTTGAGTTCAGCAAGAACCAGATCAACGGCCCTGCGGACTCCCCAGCAGAAACCGGCAGTACGCGCTGTAATTACACTCAAGAAGATTCTCCCTGCTAAATGAAAAGATATCGGTTAACATAACAGAGAAAGAAAGCACGGGAAAATCAATTCGGTCTCTGCGGTCAAGCGCAGTAATTGCTTTTTGATCCCTATTCAATCCAATTTTCAACTTTCAAATTCTCAACTTTTTTGAATTCCTTTTCATTGTTAGTAATCAAAACTAAATTTCTGCTCAGTGCATGAGCCGAAATCAGCATGTCGAGCGGACCGATCGGCACGCCGCATCTCTCTAACTGAAGACGGATATCTCCATATATGCCGGCAGCAATTTCGTCATATGGAAGGATTTCAAGAGGAGAAAGAAACTCTTCAACGCGCTGTTCATTCAACCTGCGATTCTTGCTTTTACTAACTCCATACCGCAACTCTGATACTGTTATTGTTGATAAGCCGATATCGCCCACATCGAACTGCATGAACTTATGAATAATCCCTATCGGGCGCTTATTCATTATATAGATACAGATATTGGTATCAATTAAATACTTAATCAAGGCTTTCTCTCTTCTGCTGCAACTCCGGCTGATTTCTTTCAGTCATAAACGGTTCTTCATATTTCATTAAGTTCTTTTCCCAAAGATCCCAGATAGACTGATTCTTTGAAATCAGCAGAATCCCTCCAGCCACTCTTTTTATATAGACTTCGTCTCCATCAAATCGATAGGCTTTGGGTAAGCGAACTGCTTGGCTTCGCCCATTTTTAAATAGTTTGGCAGTTTTCACAATCGTCTCCTTCTAATTATTTGGTTTATACCAAGAAGTATATACCATCTACAGAAGATGTCAAGGTATATATCGAAAAATATATATTATTATTTATCGGGAAGTGCGGGAGATTCTATTATCCACATATAACAGCAAGTTTACGGAGCCCATATAAGTAAAGAACAGTAAAGGTTATAGAGAATTCAGTACCTTTTTCATGGCATCACGATATTTCGCGGCTGTCTCGAAATCGAGCTTTTCAGCTGCTTCGAGCATTTTCTTCTCCAGGTACTGTACGGCTTCATCCGGGGACTTCGGAATGTCCGCAGCAATATCATCCTTGCTGACGGATGATTTGAATATATCAGCAATGCTGGTCGCTTTCAGTATTTCTTCTCTTGATTTCCTGATGCTCTCCGGTGTAATATTATTATCAATGTTATACTGAAGCTGTATTTTTCTCCTTCGCGCGGTTTCAGTGATCGCGTACTCCATGGAATCAGTAATCCTGTCGGCGTAGAGTATTACTCTGCCTGTCAGGTTTCTTGCTGCTCTTCCCGCAGTCTGGATAAGGCTTGTTCTGGATCGCAGGAATCCTTCTTTGTCGGCGTCAAGAATTGCAACCATGGCTACTTCGGGGAGATCGAGTCCTTCTCGAAGGAGATTCACGCCGACCAGAACATCGAAATCCGCGAGCCTGAGTTCTCTGAGAATTGAGACTCTCTCAAGAGCGTCAACCTCACTGTGAATATATCTGGCGTTGATCGAAAGATCCTGGAAATATGAAGTCAGTTCCTCCGCCATCT
This sequence comes from Candidatus Aegiribacteria sp., assembly GCA_030620995.1. Lineage (GTDB taxonomy): Bacteria > Fermentibacterota > Fermentibacteria > Fermentibacterales > JCC-6 > Aegiribacteria. The sequence goes on along the minus strand of JAUXIK010000027.1, from coordinate 22,381 downwards.
TTTTGGTTAAAGTAGTAACAAGCACTCTCTCACCGCACTCAATAGCCTTTCTGGTTTCCTCTACAAGATCATCAACCTGGCTTACAGCGGGCCTGACTTCCAGTTCAGGATCCACCAGCCCGGTTGGTCTGACGATCTGCTGCACAATCTGGGAGGAATGATCCAGCTCAAAATTCGCGGGGGTTGCGGACATGCAGATCTTCTTACCAGTTATTTCAATGAACTCGTCAAGATACAAAGGACGGTTATCCAGAGCTGAAGGGAGCCTGAATCCGTAATTGACAAGTGTTTCCTTTCTTGATCTGTCACCTCTGTACATTGCTGACAACTGCGGGATCGACCTGTGCGACTCATCTATGAAAACCAGCATTTCTCCCTCCGGGAAGTAATCAAGCAGGCACGCCGGGCGTTCTCCTTCCTTCCTTCCGGACATGTGTCTGCTGTAATTCTCTATGCCTGAGCAATATCCGGTCTCGGCCATAAGTTCGATATCGTAACGTGTTCTTGATTCCAGCCTCTGCGCTTCAAGCAGTTTGCCATTGACCTTGAAATCCGTCAGAGATTCTTCCAGTTCCCGCTCAATCCGTCCAAGCGCAAGGTTCAGCTCGCTTTCACTTGTAACAAAGTGCCTTGCAGGGTAGATGAAAATTTTCTCCAGACTCTCCTGAACGGCACCTGTAAAATGATCAACCCTGTGAATACTCTCTATCCTGTTGCCGAAGAACTCAACCCTGATCGCCAGTCGGCCATAGGCGGGAACGACATCCACAACATCGCCACGGACTCTGAATTTGCCTCTTGTCAGCGCGATATCATTCCTTGAGTACCGCATTCTCACAAGTTCCGTGAGAAGGCTTTCCTGATCGAGCGTCATGCCTTTGGAGATATCCAGACAGCTGGATTTGAATGTGTCCGGATTACCAAGGCCATAAATACAGCTTACGGACGCTATCACTATTACATCCCTCCGCGTGAGGAGAGAAGTGGCTGCCCTCAGCCTGAGTCTGTCCAGCTCTTCGTTAAGATCAGCGTCCTTTTCGATAAAAGTGTCCGTAGTCGGAAGGTAGGCTTCGGGCTGGTAGTAATCGTAGTAGCTTACGAAATACTCAACGGCAGCATCCGGGAAAAATCCCTTCAGTTCACTGTATAGCTGGGCAGCAAGTGTTTTATTGTGACTCACAACCAGCACGGGGCTTTCCATCTTCTCGATAATTCCAGCCATGGTAAAGGTTTTGCCGGAACCGGTAACACCCAGAAGGGTCTGCCACTCCATGCCATCATTCAGACCATGAACCAGTTTTTGGATAGCCTCCGGCTGATCTCCGGAGGGGCTGAACTCACTTATAAGAGTGTATAGTGACAATCTATTCTTTCAGGGAATCAATGTTTATCTCGAATCCGGAAGCCGGGCGAGCAATACCCCATTCCGTAAGAACTGCAGGGTGAAATTCCCCTATTACACCGGATGCCCTGCCATTGATGATAACGGTGGCGCACCTGCCGCTGATAAACCTTTCGTCTTCCACAGATCTCAGGGATAAATCAAGATCTCTTGAGTAGCAGATTGAACCAAGGATGGAATGAACATCGCCAAAATCAGCTTTGTTACCGCAGACAAGACCAGCCAGATAGATTTCAGTTCTGCAGACGCCGTCATCTCCTGAAATCAGAATCTCACCCGATTCAAATATGCGGTGGGGATAAGAAGCATGAGCACTGGTGCTTTCGACATCAAGAAGTCCTGGAAGCAGCGTGTTTCGGACAACTCCATATTCCTCGGTCATGGGGTTGGCTATCATCACGGGATCAGTCGGAGTTCTGGTAATCTCCTTTATTTTCCTCCAGCTGGACAGTGCGGGACGGAGAATTTCTTCGCATCCTGCTCCAATCAGCACTGTCCGCACAGCATCCACAAGCTCTTCTACCGGAGCGCTGTGACCTATAGTAAACTGTTCAGGAAGGAGCGGTTCAAAGGATTCCAGCCCTATAGAAATCGCTATATCCTCAATCATGTCGACAGCATGGATCCCATCCCTCCTGTAGGGTGGAAGAATCCCTGTCAACGTATCGCCTTCGATCTCAACCGAAGCATAATCCATCCGCAGTAGTGCTTCCCGCGCTGAATCAAGAGATATATCAATCCCGAGCACTTTTCTTATCTCGTCTGTCGTTGCCGTCATACTGTCCCGGAAAATTACAGGTGTCTGCACTTCAGAGTGCATGGAAGCGGGATATTTCACAAGAACAGGAGCTATTGAAGCTCCTCTGTCCTGAAGATTGCATGCCAGGATCGCAGCTGTCAGCTGTACGGTTTCCCAGTCAGTCCCGGTGACTTCACAGAAAAGTCTGGAATCTCCGGGGCTTACTCTTCCGGTCGTCTGACTGTTGATCACCGGCGGGAATGACAGTATCGAACCGGATGCATCTTCAAGCAATGGCCACAGATCAGCTTTTTCAACAAGATGAGCATACATGCGGCCTGTTTCCGTATCAGCGAGTATCTCGCTCAGGGTCATTTCACGTTCTTCACCAAGCGGAATAAATGATGTTTCCGGAGTCACCGCTCTGTATTTCACTGGAAAGCTGATCTCATCCAGCCGGTAGAAACCGATGGCCGCTGTTTTCCTGTTACGGCCGAAGGAAGCCGCGAGTTTCTCCTGAACATTGATGAGAGCATTCAATTGTTTCTGATCAGGCCCAAAGCCGCAGGCGGTAAACGCCGCCACGAAAGGTCTGACATTCTCGAGTTTCTCATCAACATGAATCTCACCCGCAGGCTCCGGAAGATCTGCAAGATGATTGAAAGGACCGGCTTCACTGCATCTCAAAGCTCTGGCTACTCCCTCAACGCACCACAGATCAGGTCTGTTGGTATCGTTGAGTTCTATTTTGAGCTCGTCGTCAAGTGAATAATCAATTTCACCTTTTACGAGGGTCAGTAGATTAGCAAGCTCAGCGTCACCGGGATCCTTCATTCGAGACAGTTTGAAAAGGTCCTGCCGACTGACCTCAATTTTAGGCATTGGCGCCCCCCTCTCTTCCGGTAAGGAGACGATCAGGCTGAATTTTCATGTTACGCAATCGGGAAAGATCAGGTGTGATCAGATCACGGATATCATTAAGTCCCAGAGCAAGCATGGCCATTCTATCCAGACCAAGACCCCATGCGATTACAGGGACGTCGATCCCGAGCGGAAGACAGACCTCAGGCCGGAAAAGCCCAGCTCCACCTACCTCAATCCATCCGAGCCGAGGATGTTTGATATGCATCTCCACAGATGGCTCGGTGAAAGGAAAGTATGCGGGAAGGAACTTGTAATCGGATGCTCCGGCAATTTCCTCAGCCAGCAATTTAAGAAGCCCCAATAAATACCTCAGATTAATCTTTTCACCAAGCACTATTCCTTCCACCTGAAAAAAGTCGGGAAGATGAGTGGCATCAACCTGATCATATCTGAAACATCTTGCTATCGCGAAATACTTACCCGGTATATCAGGATTCGAACCAAGTGTTCTTGCTGATAGAGAAGTTCCCTGCGAGCGGAGTATCGCCTGAAGGGATTGCCTGCGGCTGAACCTGTAACCCCAGCCTCTGCTGCCTGTATCCCCGCCATTTTCATGAGCGGCTGCAACCCGTTTCTCAAGTTCATCCGATGGAGGTGGAACGCTCCTGCCCTCTTCAAGATAGTAGACATCGTGAATATCCCTTGCCGGATGGAACTGAGGCATGAATAAAGCATCATTGTTCCAGAATTCATTCTCAGCGAGTGAACCTCTCATCTCACTGAACCCCAGCCCGATGAAACGTTTCCTCACGGTATCCAGGAACTGCCTGTAAGGGTGAAGCCTTCCGGTGTGTATTCTCGATGGGGGAATATCAACCTGGTACCTTCTGAATCTGGCGTCCTTCCAGGATCCTTCAGCAAGAATTTCCGGTGTCATCACTCCTATCGTAACTGTTTCCAAAGACTTCTTCAGAGCTTCTCTGCCTTCTGCCGTAATGTCAAGAATACTCGTTACGATCCCGTTCAGTATGAATTCTGCCCGGCTCTTTCCCCTCCTGGGGCTTCTGGATTCGACTATTTCCGCGATATTTTCCGGAAGATCGGTAAATCTTATTTCAGCTCCGTCGGACAACGGCAAGTACACCAGATCCCAGACTTTCTGGAAAACAGTCTCCTCCGGTTTTCCATCAAAGAGGATTTTGCCATCCGCTTTTTTCAGGAGACCACCCTTGATCAGTGCGCCAAACGCGCTTCCCCAGCGCCCTCTGTCAAATGAAGTGTCCTGCTGGATCTCCTGAAGAGAATTACTCCCACCCGCAACTGCACGAAGCATTGCAAGCTCCGGAGAACTGCCGACCTCCAGGTTCTGCGTGCCAAGTGGTCCGAGCTCAACGAATACTTTTTCTTCCCTTGATTCTTCAATGATAAGCTCCCTTGAAAGAAGCCACTGGGCAGCCCTTCTGAAAGAGCCCTCGTCAGGAAGATCGCTCTCTCTGATTATATCCGCATCAGATGATTTCCCGTTGTTTTCGAGATATGTCAGAAGCTTCTTCTCAAGTGGATGCAGATCTCTTTCTTCAGTCAATGGTATCCCTCCTTGAAGCTCTCCACAAATCGACATCCTCATCAAGGAACATCCCCTGCTGAGGTCGTGGAACGGCGTTCTCTCCCTTGAGAGCCGCACCGCACTCAGGACAGACATATGTATTCGGGGCAAGTTCAGTATCGCACTCAGGACAGATGAGCTGAAGTCTGCCGTCAATGTATGTCATGAGTTCCAGGGCGGAAACATAACCGTTTCTATCATTATCCGCATCTCCGCGAGATCCCTGAAGCAGTATCGGAGTGAGTATCCTTTCGCTTACGCTGAGGTCCTCACGCGCGGCTGTAAGTACGAGAACATTGCTTCCTTGAGCGAAATCGTTTACAAAGCCTCCTGAATGACACGCGTCAAAAAACAGAAACACCGGCGCATCGGCAAGGGAATCAACAAGGGCTGCAAGCTGATCATCTGATACTTCATCATCAAAAAGACAGATGGATTCATTCGCAGAATCTGATTCCTCCCGCCCGCCGGAACCTGGAGCTAACTGGTTTCCGTGGCCGCTGAAGAAGACTATTACTCTATCCTCCGGTCCGGCGTTTTCCAGCAGACTGGAGATACCGTCAATGAAATTGTCAACAGTCGCGATAGCATCCACCAGCAGGATAACATGATCTTCAGGTATTCTCTGCTCTTCTGTCAGGAAATCGTACACCTCCACAGCATCCATGCTGGCTCTGTTGAGCCTGTCTGCGGCGGAAGGGTAACCGCTTATTCCAGCAGTAATCGCCCATATCTCGGATTCAGGAGATGGAGAAGCTATTACCACCTGTTCTATTCTGTTTACATCCAGGCTGAAAGAAGTTCGGCCTCTGCGCTCATAGAGATAAACGGTTACTCCGTATACGGCGTCCTCACCGGAATAAACCGCGACAGCCTCATCCCCTGCCGCATCTACATTACTCAGCCAGCCCTCGGCCACAAGATCGATCCCGGGACCGCTTACGAAAAGGTCCAGATCAACTTCCCTGTCCTCTCCGGAAAGACCAATATCAAGAATTGTTCCGGCCTGAGCGGTAACGGTGAAGAATTCTGTGGACAAATCCTCTCCTATAACTCCTTGATACGATGCATCAATTTCCCTGGAATCAGCAGCTGATATTCTGACGGTAGCGTCTCCTGACATGTCAACTTCATGGAAGAATGGATACACCCAAATCGTATCACTCTGAGAAATCCAGAGAAGAAACTCCTCGTCCCCTCTTTCTGTGCTGAACGTAAGTACCGGTTCGCCTGATCCTCTGAATACGCGCACATCTCCATCACGTGTTTTATCAAATATTACAGAAACCTCGAATATTCCGGATTCGTGTGGTGAAAACCCTATCGGACGAGTTTTCTCCGTCGCGCCTACGGAAATGTATTTTTTCACCGGAAGAAGTGAATAGATGGATCCAAGTTCCCTGGAATTCATAACGTACGGAACTGATTCATCATCCGGGGAATCGTACAGAACCACATCCGCCACCACTTCAGCCTCACTTGCCGGGAGCAGAAGCGCTTCGATTGATGAATAGGATTGCGATCCCATCAGATACTCTCCGGATGTATCTCGAATGATCAGATCAATATCAGCGCCGGGCGATAATATTGTAAGATCAAGAAATACCGGTTTACTATGTTCGGGAATCAGATATCTGTGAATCTCACCGGGTTCAATCGAGACTTCCACCATATCCGAATCAAATTCAGGGAACCTTCCGGACGGCTCAACAGAGAAATAGTATTCTCCGGAACCGCTCTTACCATATCTGCTTACAACCGCTGTGATTTCTTCACCTTTGAGGACTGCTATTGTAACTGTCTCAAAACCCTCCAGAGAAGCGCTGCTGCCCCAGAGGCTCATATTTCTGCCATATACTTCCAGATCAAGGTCGGTTCCCCCTGTACCCTCGAGTCTGAAGGTCCAGTTTCCTCTCTCCATCGGAGAGAAAGTATATATCTCCGCCATTTCATTTCGAGCAACTCTTCCGCTGACATCATCGCGAACAGTCAGTTCAACGGGCTCCACAATATCAACAGACAGGATAACATCAGGATCACCAAGACCGGTATCTCTCTCAAGGCGAATGTAAAACCAGTAATCAGAGAAAGCGGAAAGAACCATCTCCCCGCCTGGATCGGATTGGCAGAGGATATCCCCGAAGTTGTCATACGCCGTGAGATTAACTCCTCCGGAAACCGAGAGATTCAGACAGACGTAATCGTCTTCAAGAATGCGAATCCACCCCTCACCGGATGAAAGATCAATCACAGCGGATTCACCTGAAGTGATGGTTTGAATATCTGAAGGATCGGGCAGAGTCACTGCGAATATTCCCGCGAAAAACAGCGCTGATAGCATTAAAGCCTCCATTTGTTTCTTACTTCGTTTACCTTTTTCAGAATGAATTGATAATAATGAACCCGATATGATGAACGCAATCAGCAGTGAATAGCGCTATCTGGAGTCCGTCCGAAAATTCTTTAATAGTTTATAGATACTAATAATACGAATCATGAATTTCGCCTGAAATCCCTTCCCTGAAGTCCCAGAATACAGCCTGCAACAGATATATAGGTAAAGATAAACATCGGAAAACCAACTCTCTTCATCCATGCGAGAAATATCCTGTACACACTGGGATTAACGGTAATGCGGGTAACTAATCTCATCACCATGTAACGCGGTCTGCGCGGAGACGCGAATATCGGTTTTACCCACTGACTTCCGAGTAAACTCTCGATCCCGGGGTGTTTGGCAAGCAGATATCTCAGATTGTTCTGGCCGTACGTAACCATTCTACCGGCATACCTGTCCAGGTCTATCTCATCCAGATGCCTGACCTGGATATCCGGATCCCAGTAGAAGGTGGCGCCTGCCATCAGGAATCTGTATCCAAGTTCAGTATCTTCACCCCCATACGAAATTATCGACTCATCGGATCCACCAACTTGCTCAATCAGTGACCTTCTGACGCTGAAATTACCGGTAATACAGTAATTCCACGGAAAGAAACCCGCGGGTTTTCCATCCATTGCTCTGGAATCAGACCACTTCTGGAACCTGGTCGGATTTTCACGCCATGCATTGATCCTCGCTCCCATTACCACATCCGCGACACCACTTCTGTGGTGATTCAAGTGCCTTATTACAAGGTCATCATTAAAATCAAGATCTGCATCCATCATCAGGATTACACTTCCGGATGAAGCCTTCAGAGCAATGTTTCTGGCTCTGGGACGATTACCTTCACCTTCCAGCCTTACAACCTGAATATGCACTTCGGAAGGAAGCTCATTCGCAAACTCGACTGAGACCGGTTGATCGCTTCCATCATCCACAATCACAATTTCCATTACCGCGTCTGCAGTTTTCTGTGAACCGAGACAGACAAGAGTTGTGCGGAAATTATCTCCTCCGTTTCTTACAGGAATGAGAACAGAAATATCAATCATCTGCACCTCTTCGGTCTATTTCTTCGAAGGTTACTGAACAACATCACCTTTCCCATCCAAGTTTTCTGTATCTCTCATGGAGCTGCCTGGCCACGGTTATCCAGTGATGGGTCTTCATGATCCAGGATGGACCCTTTACGGCAAAGCTCTCCCTGAGTTCAGCATCCAGAACAAGTTCCCTGAGAACAGCGCTCAGGTTATCGGGGTGCGCCAGAGCAAACGGGTGATCGGGGATAAAACGCTGGTAAGCCGTTGACAGGTTAGTGACGGTACACAACCCCATCGAGAGGCTTTCCAGCGAGTTTACTCCATACCCCATGTCACCATCTGATATCTGATCGATTTCGATATGACAGGTAGATTTGAGTTCGATGGTTTCCGCATGTGAACAGTTCTGTATGAGCACTAACTCTACCGGTATATCACGGGTCAAACTCTCGACTGCATCAACGATGATGGATGTCCCTTTTACAGTCGGGAGTCTGGGTGCATGGCATATCCTTATCTTCTCGCTCACCGGGGAAGCGGGAGGTACACTTTCCGGATCGAACGGAAGAAACTGATATTCGAGCTCCGGATATCTCTGATAAAGATCGAACTCGCATGTCAGATGCAGATCAGTAGCCTCCCATACCGGTCTGATTGCACCGCGCATCCTCAGATCCAATCCATGGTAGTAAGACACAATTTTCTTACCCTTTTCTTTCAGTTTCCTGACGTCTCTCCCGTCTCTGAAAAAACTCACACCTCCCTCGAAATGATAGATGTCGTAATCCCAGAATCCGTACTTCCTGGCGGCTTTATTTATCCGGGGATTCCAGATCAGACTGCGGAACCACTGAAGAGGTGCCTCCACTTTACTCGGGTGCCAGAATATCCTCTCACTGGTTCCGGTGAACGGCACTTTCATACTGCCAACCCTGACCAGACGTTTAAGAGTCCACAACCATTCCATCGGACCGACGAAAGGCAGCTCGAGACAGATGTCCTCTTCATAGTTACTCTTGGCTCGGAAGAACGTAACCAGTCTGCTATCGTATCCGAGTGCTGTGTGGCCCCTTGTGAAGAAGATCAGAACACCTGTAAAATTTTGCGGGGCAACGTGAAGAATCCTGGGTTTTCTCAAATTAGCCCTTATCGTTGTACAGTTCTTCGAGTGAAGGAAACTTGATTTCCACCATTACCGATGATACTGTCTAAAACTCTCCCCGGTCAACGTCATCACCGGCGGAATTCTACCGGGAAGTTCACATCAGAACACACCGCTACATTGAAGCAGACTGTGGAAAACTCACCCACCTCTATCTCTGGGAAATTAACTATTAAAGGGTTTCGGATGGACTCTAGACGCTAGCTGGTTTGTATCGCATCCTCAGAGAACGATAGAAAATCCGGTACTGCTGTCTGAATATTTTCTCTGTTTCTCAGTCGCAGCGCGAGATCCCAGCAGGAAAGAAGAACATAACCCGCAAGTCTTTCATCAAGGATCATGACAGCCGGCACTGTCTGTCCGGGGTATCCCAGGCGCAGGATGAACTTGCCTTCCTGTATTCGCTGGGGAGGCCATACCGCGAATATGACATCAAGACAGGGATCCGTGGATTCGCTAGAGCGGAGAAGGATTTTAAAGAGTTCCATATCTCCTCCAAGATGATGAATCGCGGATCTGATCTGATTTTGTGTCCGGATTGAATTCATCGCGGGGCCGGGAAATGTCGTTGTGAATGTAGCAGGTTCATCTCTGGGGTACCCGAGTTCAAGAAGTGCTGGAGCTTCAGAAAGGCACGCGCTGAACAAACTTGATGCAATGTCAGGTGGAAGATATACTGAAGTTTCTCTATTGCTTGAAATGAAATTCAAAACCTTTGACAGATTCTCAACTCTTTCGCCTGAGGGGCTTCTTGATATCTCAGTCACATGCGTCTGCAGGGTGCTGTAACCCTGCACCCACACTTCTGAGGTTCCTTTTCCGCTCCATATTGCCGCATAGTAAAGCAATTTTGAAACATCTGACGGCTTCTCGAATATGGATGGAAACAGAGTCATTTCTCTCCTGCCCTGGGATGACATCGATCAATCACACCGCGAAGATAAGTTCTATCCACACCTGTGTAAATTTCAGTTGTTTTAATATCCGAATGTCCAAGCAATTCCTGTACAACTCTCAGATCAGCACCGCCCTGAAGCAGATGAGTTGCGAACGAGTGTCTCAGTGAATGGGGGTGCACTTTCTGCTTAATACCAGCGCAAAGAGCAGATTTCCGCACAATATTCCATACTGTCATTCTGGAAAGGGGGTTACCTCTGTAAGTCAGAAATAACACTGCTGTTGATCTGCCATGTGCCAGCACAGGCCTTGCAGTATCAATATACGTAGAAAGCCATCTGACAGCTGGCCCCCCTATTGGCACTATTCTCTCCCTGGAACCTTTACCCATCGGCCTTACAAGCGCTTCTTCAAGCATAATTCTGCCGACTGTGATTCCGGTAAGTTCACTCTCCCTGAGACCTGCTCCGTACGAAAGTTCCATCAGTGCTCTATTGCGAACTGAGAGAGGAGAATCTCCCGACCAGACTTCAATAAGAGAAGTAACTGTTTCAAGACTCAGAGGGTGCGGAAGAAGAAGTGGCTGTTTCGGTGAATTAAGCAATTCCGCTGGATTATCTTCTCTTAATCCTGAGATCTGCAGATATCGGAAATAGCCCCTGATTGATGACAGCTTTCGTCTGACGCTCCGCGCAGAAGATCCTGTAGAAGAAAGAAAGGCCATATACTCGGCTATATCAGCAGTTATGGCTTTGGAAAGATCAGTTCCATTGACCTGGAGCCAGGCGCCAGCCTGTTTCAGGTCATTATTGTATGCGGATATGGTACTGGACGCAAGTTTCTTCTCCAGAGCAGCGTATTCAATGTATGACTCAACAGATTCATCCATTTTCGGTCAGCCACGCCCGAAAACCACTCCGGGATTTCCCGGAAGATGTGCTTCTGTCAATTAGCTCTCTGTGCATAAGGGAGATGGTTACTCCCCGCTTTTCCAGCTTATGGGCAATCTCCACGGCTTTCTGATTATTCCAGAATTCTGCCAGACATGATGGAGACTGCTCAAGCATTTTCCGAGACCTGTCAATAGAAAACCCAAGCACTTCACTCAGTGCATTCGCGACATCGTTCTCACCACTCTGAAAGGGTGAATACAGAAAGAGCTTCAAAGAAGAATCCGAATCTACCTCAGGCCTGATAAACGGTTTCTTCGATGACAGGAGGTCAGGGTCTGTACTTGTTGAGGATAATGATGCTTTCTCAGCTTGAACAAGCAACTGAATGCCATATGGTTCTTTTTCCATGCTGACAATGAAAGGTGGAGGCTCATGAACACTATGGACTACATTCTCTGTGGAAGAATCACTTATGAACGGCGGAAGCAGCATATCCTCAGAGATGCTGCTGACTGGAGGAAATGGAATTACAACAGATGGAGTATTATCCTTTGAAGGATCTGACTCATCTTTGCGACCGATTATATCAGGTTTCTCTTCAAACAGGGATGCTGGTGAATCAAAGATTATTGTTGAGGGAACACTTTCTCCGCTTTCTTTCAGAACAGGTGGCATAGATTTAAAAAATCCATTTTTCAAAGATGGCGAAGGCTGACCGGGCAGGAATTTCAATGGAGGATTTCGCATCACTCGGCCAAAGGCAGTATCGATTTCATCGAGAGGTGGAGGACCAGTGGTAAATCCTTCTGGAAGTACGGCAAATGGAGGAACCGGAGATTCCTGCTCAGACACAGACTGCTCTGCCTGTTCATGTGTTTCCTCGGAAGATGGAATGAGTATGTCGTGATGTGCTGCAGGTGGTTGAAATACAGCAGTTGATCGAGTCCGGACCGGTATCCGATCCCGGGTGGCGGACTCTGGTTCGATCCGTACAATGCCGCCGGCTTCTATTACATGTTTCCTTATCTGTCTTGCAGCATCTCCATCAACACCGGAACCAAGCACAAAAGGCATTCTGGAGAGCCAGATGACAATTTGTTCATTTGAAAGACCTGTAAGTTTCTGCAGTCTTCGGCGAAGCCTTGTTCTGTAACCCGGTCTGAAATCTACAAGAAGCACCCGGAAAGAAGGTGATGAAGTCGATGATGGTTCCATGTCCGGTAATACCCTGCATATCACATCAGGGTCTTTGCCCAGTTGATCGGCAAGCTTCTGTGCTTCACTCTCTGTAAGATTGTTACGTGCGGTCAGGTTTCCATTACCAAGTGATTGAAGAATTTCATCATGGAGAAGAGAGGTCAGCTCGGCAATGACACGAATCGTTTCCCTCGAGGGTTTATTACTCCCGACAACTACTTTCCATCTCATGAAATTTCCGTACTACTGCTGCTCTCGCGCCAGCTCGATTCTGTCACCTATTTCAATTATATCGGTAGAGGATGATAAGAAAATCATGGCGGCTGAATTCTCAAGTGTAGTGGACAGAATAATGAAGCTGGAAATGGGAATATTCGGGGTTACTACAGTACCTCCTGACGGGCTGTTGAAAAGCTGTCCGTACTTGTACATATTGAAAATATCACCTGCTTGAAGACCATCCTCCGAGCCCCTGTCAAGGAAGACTATATCGAAGGCATATGCTCTTTCAGTATCAGGATCCTGGAACGCGATAACCCATGCGTCAATTCCACTGACAACACCATTGGATGACACTTCAACAGGTGCTGTTGAGGTATATGGAACAAGGAAATCTCCCTTAATTACAGGAAGGTAAGCGTGTTCAATAAGAGCAACGCTTGCTGTAGGAGAGGTACTGACCACTCTGCAGACTCCGGCAACCCTGATAACTTTACCAAGTTTTTCGCCTGTTTCAGGATGCCTGACCTCTTCCCCGATATTATAGATCTTGTATACCCGCTCGATTTCAACTCCCTGGTTCTGCCCGATATCTATAGCGACCATGTCTCCCGGCATAGCGAATTCGCTTGCGTATTCATCTACTTCATCGACGTTGATCCCGACGATGTAACAGACCGGGGCGGGCGGATTATCAGTAACCATCCCCGTAGTCTCCAGCAGAAGCCTGCTGAGAAGGGGTCTGCTGCTGGCAAGGGAAGTTGTGTAAATATCAACTGATGCGCTGCCTCCCGACATGCTGACAGTAGTACCGTAAATATCCGGAATAATCAGTTCAGAACCGGGACGGAGGAACTCAACTCCTTCAAGTGATTCGTTAGCTTGAAGGATATCTTCCCAGTGAAAAGGTGTGTTATAATAACGTATGGAAAGATCCCAGAGTGTATCCCCATAGTTGATCTGGTGCGTCCTGTCCGCCATCGTAGTTGAGAATACAGATGCTGATAATACAATAAATATAGATAGAGTAACAGTTAAGCCTCTCATTTCAACCTAACCTCCCGCAAAATCATTGAGAACAAGCAACACGAATTTCATAACTTCATAATATTCTAAGTTCGTAGTTTGCTCAAGTCAAATCAGCATTTTTGCTGATATTATCTTTTCGCAAGATAAATAACTGAATTCCCGGAGTCAGTACCGGCGGTCTTTAATACTGTCACGCAATAAATCCCACCGCATCCTGATGTTGATTCTCTATCCGGAATGTTAACAGCCAGCATCAACTCTCCGGTGCCGGGAGAAGTGCCTGTCCAGGCGCTGCCCGCAGCAACAGGCTCAGATTCGGAGACCATCATGATCAATTGACCATTAGTCGCCCCGGGCATAAGAGCATTAGCCGTTGAAAACAATTCAATTCCGGATGGTCCGCAGTTACCCGTCTCTAAAGTAACGTTTCCTGTCGCGGTGATAGATAGAATATCACCATCACTTACATGCATGCCTGTTCTTACCCATCCGTCTACCGCTGGAACATCGATTCTGATTGAGGTTTCGTTATTACTTCCACTCCATATAATGGTTTGCACATCACCAGCCGGAAAGTTTCTCTCTCCTGAATCTGTGATAATCGAGAGAACACCGTCAGTGTAAGATACAGAACCTCTATATGTTCCCGCATTATCTCTAAGAAAGATTCTGGCTTCATCCCGGTTAACTGTAACATTTGAGGATTCAAAAATAACACTGCGCCCACTGATGCTTTCCAGTTTACCGCAAACCGCCTGACCTTCAGATGTAATCATACGATCCGAGGGATCTTTACATCCAGGCACCAGAGACAGTACGGCAACAAGCAGAAATGAGACAGTAATGCTCCTTATCATCTATCAACCTCTTTCAGTCCGGGAATGAAGCTTGGTATAACATCCTGAACGTTTTTCACCAGCTCAAACTCCATTTTACTACGGATATTCTCGGGAATTTCATTCAGGTTTCTGCCATTCTCCTCCGGAATAAACACTTTGTGTATTCCGGCAGCAAGAGCGCCAAGGATTTTTTCCTTGATACCCCCGACGGGCATGACTTTTCCGTGAAGACTGATTTCACCGGTAACGGCCATATCGGCAACAACAGGTTTTCGAGTCAGGGCTGATAACATTGATATCGTTATAGCCACTCCTGCTGAAGGCCCATCCTTTGGAGTCGCGCCGGCCGGGACATGCAGATGAATATCAACCTTCTTGAAATCAAGATCAATTCCGTACTTTATTGAATGTGTTCGTATCCAGGACAGAGCGGCATGAGCTGATTCCTTCATCACCTGTCCTAACTGCCCTGTCAGCTTAAGCTCTCCCTTGCCTTCCATTATTATGGTTTCGATAAGAAGAATCTCCCCTCCAGCGGGAGTCCAGGCAAGTCCAACGGCTACTCCAATACAGGGTTTATCCGCAATTCTTTCGTGGGTGAATTTCCTGGGACCAAGAAACTCGTGCAACCGTGATGGCTTGACTATAACAAGGTCATCATTACCTTCGGCAAGTCTCATCGCAGTTTTTCTGCAAATCTTGCCAATGGTTCGTTCAAGTTCTCTTACGCCTGCTTCACGCGTGTGGCTTGATATAATCTGACTTATTCCGCTCTTCAGAAATCTGAGCGTCTTGCCCGTAAGACCTGCGTTGGTCATTTGTCTGCGTACAAGATACCTTCGTGCTATCTCCAGTTTTTCATCCGCTGTATATCCAGGAATCCGGATGATCTCCATCCTGTCCTTCAGTGGTGAGGGTATTGTATCGAGTCGATTCGCGGTAGTAATGAACTGCACGGAGCTTAGGTCGAATGGAACATTCATATAGTTATCTCTGAAAGAATAGTTCTGTTCGGGATCAAGTACTTCCAGCAGAGCAGAAGTTGGATCACCTCTGAAGTCACTGCCTATCTTGTCAACTTCATCGAGCATGAAAACGGGATTATTGCTTCCTGCCTCCTTCAAGCCCTGGATTATCTTGCCGGGCATCGCTCCAATATAAGTCCTTCTGTGTCCCCTGATCTCCGCTTCGTCGTGAACTCCACCCAATGAAAGTCGAACGAATTTGCGACCGAGAGACCTCGCGATACTTCTTCCCATGGAGGTCTTGCCGACACCGGGAGGTCCCACAAAACAAAGAATGGGAGCCTTGCCCTCAGGGTTCAGCTTACGAACTGCCAGAAACTCAAGCACTCGCTCCTTCACATCCTTAAGATCGTAATGGTCTTTCTCCAGAACTGATCTTGCTCTGGCAATATTCAGCTTATCTTTTGTGCTTTCCATCCAGGGCAGACTAAGAATCCATTCGACATAATTCCGGATAACAGCAACTTCAGGAATGCCGGGATGCATTTTTGTCAATCTGTCGAGTTCTTCATCGGCAGCTTTTCTGACCTGATCGGGAAGCTTCTTCTTTAAAATCCTCTCCTTGAGCTCCTCGGCTTCCGGGTTTTCGCTTTCTCCCCCCAGTTCTTTCTGAATAGCTTTAAGCTGCTCCTTTAGAATATATTCCTTCTGATCCTTCTCAATCTCATTCCTGACCTGTCCCTGAATTTTATTGCGAAGTTTAAGGATCCTGATTTCTTTCTCCATTATTCCGGATAACTGCCTGAGGCGCTCAAGAATACTATCAGCTTCAAGAATCTTCTGTTTGTCTTCTATGTTGGCCTCTATCCTGCTTGCTGCCAGGAAACTGAGTTTTTCGGGATCGTTAGACAGTTCTATGAACTGCGAATCATCAGGGATGCTCCTGGTAAGCTCGAAAATCTGCTTCAATTGCATCACAATAGTATTCTGCCAGGCATCGAGTTCGATATCACTCTCGGGATATACCGTTTCCAGTTTTTTCACCCTGGCTAACAGATATGGAGCGTTTGAATCAACAAATTCAAGTATTCTGAATCTGGCAAGCCCTCTCAGGTGCAACCTGATAATATCCCCTGGAAACCGATACAGTCTGTCAATACCGGTTACTGTACCTATCCTGTACAGATCAGCTGGTACAATCTGTCGATCAACGGTTTTCTTAACACAAACCAGGCCGATCATCTTATCTCCCCTGACAGCATCATCAACAAGCTCGACTGTTTCGAAATTGGTTATTGTGCGGGGAATTATGGTGTATGGATACACAACTCCATTTGGATTTGGCAGAATCGGCAATATTTCTGGAAGTTCCAGAGTGCTTTCCCGAACCATTTACTCTCCTTTATCCTTTATTGTTATTAAAAACTCCTCGGGACTGCTTACGGAAACCCCGAAACGTGTCCGATTCAATTCAGGAAGTTTAATGTAGAGAATTCCATTTTTCATCAATGCGGTAACTTCAGGTATATCAACCTTTCCCGGAAGATGAATCTCACGGTGGAATGCTCCTGTGAAAATCTCAAGCTTTTCTGCGATAAGTCCCTTTTCCGGTGGTATCCTGGTTCCTCTGATAGCAAAACCGTCAGGAAAAACAATCAGTTCTATATCACTCGATGATAATCCAGGGAGTTCAACATACACCAGCCATGCATTTTGTGCTTTATAAATATCAATAGCAGGTGTCCAGTTACCGTACATCCAGTGTAACTGAAACATGGTTGCGGTACTATTCGATATCGAATCGGACCTGGACGTTAGTAGTGACTTCAACCGGCTGAGAACCTTGCATCGCCGGGCTGAAGACCCAGTTACTAACAGCATCAGCAGCTGCCTGACCGCATCCCAGTCCCAGAGGATCATTCACTATGGTGACATTCTTCACCAATCCATCAGCTCCAACGAAAACCGCAAGAGTAACGTAACCATGCAGATCTCCCCTGGTACTCGCCAGTGATGGAACCACAGGAAGAGTCTGCTGGATCGCGAAAGGTGATGATATGGGTAAATCCTCAACAGGGCCTGCTTCGACAGTATCTTCCACCACTTCCTCAATTGAAACAGCATTGAATTGTATCGCTGACGTTTCACCTGCTGTTATTTCCACAGTATGAACATCATTCTCAAAACCAGGATTTGAGAGCCTGACCGTGTATGTACCAGGTTCAAGTTCCACACCTCCAAATGGTGTAGTTCCCACATGTGCACCATCTACATAAACATCAGACCAGGGTTCCGGTCCAACCATCAGCTGGCCGGGAAGGATCAGCTCTGCAAGCGAGATTGTTCTGTTGTAACCATCCTGCCCCAGATTGATCGAAGCGCCCCATTCTTCCCTGTTATCCATCTGGACCTGAATGTAATAACTTCCGAAAGGAAGTACCTCAGTCATCCTGCGTCCTGTTGCCACACGGCTTCCATCAATAAGGAAACTGGCATTCCCGGGCGTATCAGATGAAAGCTGAAGAGTAATCTGTGATTGCTCTGCAGCAAGGATGTTAAGATTATGTTCGAAATCGATATTCCGTACCACAAGAACTGATTCCGGCATGACTCTGTATCCTGCAAGTTCTGCTTCGAATACATGTGTACCTGTCAGAATGGAATCAATGTTACTTTCTATTTCTTCTCCATCAATAAGGAAAAGCACCGCTTCAAGTCCAGGATCGTCCTCTCCTTCAGGCATTGTGTAACTCATGGTAATCTGAACAAGTGAGGTTCCGAGTGAATCAAGCATCAGCGTGTCCTCGTTTACCTGTGCTTCTTCGAATCTGGGATTCAGGATTATGGTTTCAAAACCCTCGGAAGAAATTTCTATAATTCTCTCATTGAATAAAGTATCACTTAATACAAAGACGCCTGGACTGGTCTCCTGAATTAGCGCTCCATCGAGCGTAAGATTAACATCTGCCGCTCCCTGTACTACAATTGTTTCCGTGAAAGGCTGCGGTGGAATGTATTCAATTACCTCAGGTTCAGTTGCAGGTCCTCCCGCAAGCTTTATCACTGCGAACACGATGATCGCTAATAGAACAACCGCTCCAACGATCAAATAAATCCTGTTCTTCCCGCCCTTTTCCGGTTCAGGTAATGGAGCAGGTTTCTTCTTCTTATCCGGAACTGGTTTTACCGCTTTTTTCTTCTTATCAGGTACAGGCTTTGCCGCTTTCTTCTTCTTATCAGGAGCAGGCTTTGCCGCTTTCTTCTTCTTATCCTCAGCCGGTTTTTCGTATTTCTTTTCTGGCGGACCAGATGGAATCGGGATAGGAGTAACAACAGGCTCTTCCTCTGCTTTTACTTCAGCACGCTTTTCAACAGGAATCCCGGTTTCCGGTTTCTTTTTCTCCGTTATAACTGCTGTTGGCTGATATTTTTCCATAAGATCAAGCAATTCACGAAGAACAGGTGCTGAAGGCCAGATATCAAAAGCGCGCTTGATATTCTCCAGTGCGGTTATTGGATCGTTGGATTTCAACCTGTTTCGAACAAGATCTGCCAGTTCGTTTATTTTGATTAATCGTTTAACAATTCGTATCTTATTCTTTACGAGTTTATTATCAGGATCGTGACGTTTTGCTCGCTCCAGCTCCTGCAGGGCTCTTACTTCGTCACCAGCCCTGCTTGCTTCATCTGATCTCTTAATACAGTCATCCACGAATCCGGATGATGAAATGTTCCTTCCAGCACTGTGTACCCTGGTGGATCTGCTCTTATTGAACTTTTCCATTGCTGAGATTTCACGCTCAACAGTATTGATCCTGTCCAGTATCTGTTGATTATCCGGATCGAGTTCAAGAGCTTTTCGATATGTCCTAAGAGCTTCACTGCGTTCACCTTGCTGTATCTGCATTCCTGCAGTTTGCAGCAGTTTCTTTACCTTATCATCTCCTAAGCCCATCTCCAACCTGCTCCCTCTGATTGCAATGCTGTGAGTCAGCTATAATTTACATCAAATTGTATTTCTTATGACTCCTATGTCAAGTACCCCGTAATTTGAAATACCATCCCTCCAAGTATACAAAGATAGGAACGGAAGCATACCTGTGACAACCTCTGGAAAATTCATCAGATTCCTGGAATATCCAGATGGCCGAAACGCCACCTGTATTCCTGCATCAAAGGTTTCCCTGAACCGTTACCAGAAGCCAGTTCAAAAGCCTTCTCTATCAGGTCCGCATCGGTGAGCAGTGAAGCAATCCTGAAAACTGGAATGCCGTGCTGCTTAGTACCAATTATGTCTCCAGGACCTCTCAATTCCAGATCTTTCTCCGCGATTCTGAAACCATTATCGGTTGAGGCCAGAACGGACAGGCGTTGCGCAGACTCAATTCCACACTGGTAACCCTTCATGAGAAAACACCATGAATCTTTTTCTCCCCTGCCTATTCTTCCGCGCAGCTGATGAAGCTGGCTCAGTCCGAACCGCTCAGCATTCACAACAATCATTACTGTAGCCTCGGGAACATCAAGCCCAACCTCTATCACAGTTGTACTGACCAGCACCGAGATATCACCGGATGCGAATCTACGCGTAACATCGAGCTTTTCGGATGCTTTCATAGCGCCTGTCAGCAGACCAACGTTGTATTTCCCCAGCGGTCCATCTCTGAGTACCTGGAAGGATGTTGTGGCATCCTTCAGATCAAGTTCCTCAGAAGCCTCCCGCAACGGATAGACAATGTACGCCCGTTCTCCAAGCTCAAGTCTTTTCAGGAGGGAACTGTACACCTCACTTCTTCTGTCTCTGCTCATCACGAGGGTATATATTCTACCCCTGCCTGGAGGCATCTCATCAATCAGAGTAATGTCAAGATCGCCATATACTGTCATAGCAAGTGTTCTGGGTATTGGTGTCGCGGACATAATCAAAAGATGCGGGCACGGCTGACGACCGGCCAGGAGTTTCTCCCTCTGCTCCACTCCGAATTTGTGCTGCTCGTCAATAATACACAGTCCAAGTTCTGGAATTACTACCGTATCCTCCAATACGGCGTGAGTGCCTATCAGAACATCCAGTGAACCATCTTCCAGTGATCCTGAGATAGACTTCCTCACTGAGCCGGTTGTTCCGCCTGTTAGAAGATCACATCTGATGCCAATCGGCTCCAGCATCCCTCTGAGTGTTTTGCAGTGCTGGGCGGCCAGTACTTCGGTCGGAGCCACAACAGCGACCTGATAACCGGCTCCACAGCACAAAGCACATGCAGCGGCGGCTATAACTGTCTTTCCTGAACCCACATCTCCCTGAAGCAGCCTTCTCATAGGTACACTCCGGGAAAGCTCTTCAGTTACTTTTCTTACCGCTTTCTTCTGAGCATTCGTAAGTTCGTAAGGCAGCTTTTCAAGAAATGAGCTTAAAGTATCCGGTGGCGGTGCAATCAGTATTCCAGGTCTGAGAGCGGCATTCACTCTGACACGATTCAGAATGGACTGAAAAAGAAACAATTCTTCAAGCGCGAGTACTTTTCTGGCCTGCTCACCCTGAAGAGGATCCTCCGGGAAATGAACTGCACGAACAACCTCAGCGCGGTTCTGGAAACCATATGAATTCAGCACTTCAGAGGGCAGAATCTCACTTAAATGAGTCACGTATTTTTCAATGACTGATGTCATCAGTTTTCTCATTATTCCCTGGGTCATTCCAGCGGTAAGCGGATAAACAGGAAGTACCAGAGGTGATTCCGCTGATTCATCGTTCAGAAAAATCAGATCGGGATGTACAATTGAAAGGCCGCCGAAGAAATCGACCTTCCCGCTGGCAATAACCTCTGATCCGGGCTGCAGTCTTCCGGCAATGTATTTCCAGTTGAAGAAGGATAGTTTAATTCTTCCGGAACTGTCTTCAAGCTCAGCCTGGAACACACTCTTCCCTTTTCGGGATTTCCATAAGCCGCTCGACACCACAATCCCGGATACATTTGATTCTTCTCCGGGGATAAGATTCCTTATTGGAGTAACTATTCTGCGGTCACGATACTGAGTCGGGACATGAAGAAGAAGCTCTCCGACAGTATGTATGTCAAGTTTAGCTAATTGTCTGCTCCTCGCGGGTCCGACACCCTTGAGATACCTGACATCGGTCTCCAGCATATTCTCCTTCCAGGAAGCTCCGTTCTCCTTCGAAAACATTTGAGTAATGATACTAATTGAATTACAGCTTGTATACAGGGTCGTTCAGGCAGCAATTAAACCAGGGCTTGACGAACGGCTTCGCAGGATGTAATGAAGGCGGAACCGTGAAAATACCTGTGGAGGTAGAAACGTAAATGGATCGAAAAACCAGAAAAATGCTTGAGGATCAAAAAAAGTCAGAGCTAACCGATATTGATGCCATACTGAACATGGCCGATCATATGAGGAAAGACCGCAGCCCGGAGGAAGCGCTCGCCCTATACAATTCAGTATTGGAGCTTGATCCGGATAATCCCCTCGCATACCTTGGCAAGGGGCTCTGCTGGTCTATGTCTTTACTTGACAATATCCCCACAGCGGAGATCTGGGACATAGAGCTTGATGAACAGGAAATGATCGATAACGCGATGGAACTACTCGAACAGGCCGCGGAACTCGACCCTGAACTCACCGAAGCGTACAACGCCATGGGCAGACTGTTCGCCATCATCGCGCAGGATGAGGAAGCTGTTGATATGTTTACACAATCTCTGCAGGTCGATCCCACACAGCTTGATGTACTGGAAGATCTTAAAGAAATCACAGGTAAACCGGTATGGAAGCTTCTTGATAAAGGTATATGGATGGGCGAAGAAGAGGAATAGTTCCTGATCCGCTGCCACTTGCCGTACACCATATAATGCCGTATTCTATATTCATAAAATAGATTGTAATATGATATCTATTGAGATATTGAAGGGAGCTTCTTATGATTGCTTTCGCTTGTTTGTATCTTCTCGTTTCAGGTGTGCCGGGTGTTTTAGCCCCGCAGGATAATCCACTTCCGCTATGGGATGACGACATCCTCATATGGGACATGTCTGAAAACAGCACTTGGGCAGGCCCCGGCCTTACCTACTGCACAGGAATCTTCGACCTCCAGGGCAAACAGTACGCCGCCTCGATAATCGATAGTAC